>JAYZFV010000001.1:0-3325 GCA_036336595.1 Thermoplasmatota archaeon
CCGAGCGCCGCCCAAGACCCAAGCGGCCCTCCTGGAGGCCATGGAGGAAAAGCAGGTCACCATCGAGGGCATCACGCACAAGCTGCCCGCCCCCTTCTGCACCATGGCGACCCAGAACCCGATCGAGCAGGAGGGAACCTATCCCCTTCCCGAGGCGCAGATGGATCGCTTCCTGATGAAGATCCACATGGGGTACCCCACCCGCGAGGAGGAGAAGGCGATCCTCCAGCGCAGGAAGCTGCGAGCCAAGGACGAGTACGACGTCGAGCAGGTCGTTGGTCCCCGGAAGGTGGTCGCGATGCAGAAGGCGCTCGAGACCGTGCACGTCGACCCCGCGATTATGTCCTACATCGTCGAGCTGGTGCAGCGCACCCGCGCTGACCCGCGCATTGAGGCGGGTGCCTCGCCCCGAGCCAGCCAGTCCCTGTTCAAGGCGGCCAGGGCCTCGGCGGCAATCGACGGACGCGACTACGTGATCCCCGACGACATCAAGGGGATGTCCCTCGACGTCATCAGCCACAGGATAGTGCTCAAGCCCGAGTCCAAGATCAGGGGCGTCACGGGCAAGCGCATCGTGAACAAGATCCTCAGCGAAGTGGTCGTGCCGGTGATCCAGTAGCCTGGACAATCCCAATTAACCGCATTGCGGATTCGACAACGTGACCACAGTCATCGCCTGCGTCAACCACAAGGGCGGCTGCTCGCGGACCACGACCGCGGTCAACCTCGCCTCCGCCCTAGCGATGGGCAGCAACGAGTACGGCATCCGTCGCAGGAGGGTGCTGCTGGTCGACATGGACCCGAAGGGGAACGTGGCCACGACTTTCGGGGTGGACAAGCGCAACGTGGGGCCCACCATGAACGAGCTTTTCGCCAAAGGCGTGGACGACTCCTCGCTCAGGCTGGAAGACTGCACATTGGGGCCGGAGGTCCTCACGAGGTCGATGCGCGCGGCCTGGAAGAGCCATAACCCGGACAGGAAGCGCGGCCCTCCCAAGCACATAGCCATCCAAGGCCTCTGGATCCTCCCCGCTGACCTAGACCTGTCCGGCATAGAGGTCGACCTAGCGACCAGGGTCGGCAGGGAGAACCGGCTCAAACTCGCCTTGCAGGAGGCCATGGGTGTCTTCGATGTCATAATCATCGACACGCCGGCGTCGTTGGGGCTGCTGACAATCAACGCTCTTGCCGCAGCCGAGTGGGTCCTGATACCGATTCAGGCCGAGTTCTACGCCCTAGAGGGCATGGGGCAGCTGATGACCGCCATCAGGGACGTCCAGAAGTCGGTGAACCCTGAACTGAGGCTCTTCGGAATCCTCCTGACGATGGTCCAGGCCCGGAGCAAGCTGTGCGAGACGGTGACCGAACAGGCGCGCAAGCACTTCGGGGACGATGTGTTCGAGGCGCAGATCCCACGCTCGGTGGCAATCGCCGAGTCGCCGTTGGAGGGAGCTCCCATCGTCATCGCGCAGAAGCCGACCAAGTCCAACCCTGCCAGCGAGTCATACTGGGCCTTCGTAAGGGAGGCCGATGCCAGGATTCGAGCAATTGACGGAGCATAGGATAGACTATGCGTTGGATTTCTCCATCACGCTCTGGCGGGCGTCCA
Organism: Thermoplasmatota archaeon; assembly: GCA_036336595.1. Lineage (GTDB taxonomy): Archaea > Thermoplasmatota > Poseidoniia > Poseidoniales > Thalassarchaeaceae > UBA36. The sequence goes on from JAYZFV010000001.1 coordinate 1,610, forward strand.
GCAGGACTGCCTCCATCTTGACCCTGATTTCGGACTCCATGGTCTTGAGCATCTCCCCGACCTCCTTCTTCGACAGGTCGGAGCGCTTGGAGAGCTGTTTCTCAAGGTTGGACATCATCTCTGACTCCCTCTGCTTGACGAAGTCGGCGACTCGCTGCTCCATCTCGACCTCGCGCTCCAGGGCGAGCTCCTGTCGTCGTAGCGCCAGGGCCGCTTCCATGGTCTCGCGCTCGGCACGGAACCTGCGATCGAGCTCGCCCAGCGCTGCCCGCTCGGCCTCCTCCTCCAGCGCCTTGGTCCTCACGTCGACGTCTGATGTCATCTCCTTCTCGAGTGACTCGCGCTCGCTCTCGAGCTGCTTCTCTAGCTTGGACTCGTGCTTCCTGCGCTTCTTGGCGATGTTGCTGCGCATCTGAATCTCCTGATCCAGGCGATAAGCCTCCAACTTCCTGTGGACCTGGGACTCCATCGCCTCGCGCAGGTCCATCTGGACCCTTCGCTCCATGCGCTCGATGCTCTGCGAGGCTTCGAGCTCCAAGCGCTCCTCGAGGAATGCCCTCCTCCTGGAGAACTCAACCTCCATCTCCTCCCGTAGCCGGTCGCGCACTTTGGTGGTATGGGCCTCCACCCTGCGGTCTCTCTCCAGATCGAGCTGCTCCCGGAGTCGGTTCTCCTCGCGTCGCAGCCTGTGGAGCATCTCCTCGCGCAGCAGGCGCTCCTCGCGCTCAAGCGCCTCCTTCTCGAGCCTCTCCAACTCATCCTCGAGCTCGTCCCTGAGATCGGCCTCAATCTGCTGGAGCTGCTCCTCGAACAGGATCTCGTTGGCCTTCCTCATTGCACCGTGCATCCCCGAGACTCGCTCGGTCATCTCCGCAATGCGCATCCTGCGCTCCCTCCGAATGTTGGATCTGAGGTTGGACTCCTCGTCTAGGTGTTCCCTGGCCCTCTCTACGGAGCTCATCGCCGAGGAAGAGAGGGCGTGCTGGGCTCGGATGGCATCAATCTCGTCGACGCCTCCGGCATCGTCCTCTTCCGGCGACTTGCTCTCACTCAAGTGCCCATCCCCAAGCCCACGCGCGTTTCGGGGTATTTGAGAGCGGAGGGTCCTAATCAGCCGATAAATGCGGTTTCGAAGACTATCGGAAGCCGCGAAACAGCGTGAATCCGATGTAATCTGAAACTTAATACGGTCGGATAAACAGGCGTTTTCGTGAAACACAAGCACCTTCTAGTCGCTATTTTCCTGTTGCTGACCCCGCTGGCCGGTTGCTTCGATTCCAGCGTACAGGGGCCAGTTGAGGCAGACGGCATCAACGGACTAGACGCAGTCGAGAGGGGCTCCGAGGTCGAGTGGGGGCCGGAGGTTTCCGAGCGGGCGAGCGAATGGCTGCGCCAAGACATCCGCGACGAGATCTACGATCAGGTGTACTACCACTACTGGGACCTGCGCGAGCACATGGAGGCACTGCAGCAGGACCACTCTGAAATTATGCGCCTGTCAACGATCGGTCGCAGCGTCGACGGTGAGCTGGATCCGTTCAACGACTATGGCAAGCTTCTGCTGGCGGAAGTCACCAACCTCTCCGATCCGACGCCCAAACCGCAGATTCTCATCGACGGGGGGCACCACGGCAACGAGCAGCTCGGGATGGAGGTGGCGATGCTCCTGCTCGACTATCTGGTGACCGAGTACGAAGAGGACGCTTGGGTCAAGGA
>JAYZFV010000002.1:0-26801 GCA_036336595.1 Thermoplasmatota archaeon
CAAACGAGGAGCCTGCTAGAACCAGCATCGCTATTCCAGCGAGTAGAACCAGCACCCCTGCCCCAATCGTGATTTTGGCTACTGCGTGCATGCCCAAACCAGGCCCTAACCGTACTTTAACCAATGGGGAAGACGCGCACAAGCCCGCTATCCGATGAATACCGAGAGGCAGGTCAGGCTGGCATCGACCTCCCTGAACTCGGCCATGTCGACCGTGGTTACCGAGAAGCCAGCATCTAGCATAAGGCGCCTGACCTTGGGATAGCCGTCGGCGATGATTACCCGATCGCCGTACGCTATGGTGTTGGCCGCGTACCCCTCCTCGTTGGGCACCCATATGACCTCCTCGGCGAAGGCCAGGTCCTCGGGCTTGAGATGACCCTCCGCTGCGACCATCGTGCCGGGCCTCGGGCTCGAGCAGACCGTGGTCAGGTGCAACGTTGTATCGGGCACGTCGAAGAGCTGAGTGCCGATGCCTGCCTGCTCGGCGTGGTCAGCGAGGAAATCGGCCCCGTCCCGGTTGGTGCGAGTGGACAACCCGACTAGGAACCGGTCATCGTAGAACACCACGTCACCACCGTCGAGGGTAGCCCCCCCCGGCATCCTCGCAATCTCGAAGCCATCGGCTAGGAACTCTGCTATCGAGTCCTGTTCCCCATCCCTGCTGGGGTGGCCTAGATTCGGTATCACGGCCTTGTCATCGATGATGATCGCTGTGTCCTCAGTGAAGCTGCAGTCGGGGTGACCTGGAAGAACTGGGAGGGTGACTACCTCGGTGCCATGGGCTCGCAATGCGGCGAAGTAGGCCTCTTGCGCACCCCTTGCGGCATCGTAGTCGGGAACTCTCGTGTTGAAGAAGTTGGAGACTGCCTCCACGAATTTAGGGGAGACCTCCCGTGTCAGCGCCCTCCCCCTAGCTCTATCGAAGGTCCCAGGCACGAGCCCCGGCTCCCCTACCCGTTCATAACGATTCGGAGAACGGAATGCGATTGCGGTATTCCGGAAGCCCACGACCCATCCATTATGGACGGTCCGAGCACGCCCGTCAGCGTGGAGGATTTGGAGGATGCCTTCGAAGATGACTGAGCTGGACGAGCTTATTGAGGCTCGGAACAGGCACACCAGCAAATCACTCTCGCTAGCTCACGGCGCTCCCATTCATATCGTCAGGGGGGAGATGCAGTACCTGCACTCTGCCGACGGGTCACGCTACCTGGATCTCGTGAACAACGTCTGCCACGTCGGCCACTGCCACCCACACGTCGTAGCCGCAGGACAGCGACAGATGGCACTTCTCAACACCAACAGCCGCTACATCTACCATGGCCTAACTAACTACCTCTCTCGTTTGGCCTCCACCCTCCCACCACCCCTCAGCGTAGGCTTCCTCGTCAACTCCGGAAGCGAGGCGAACGAACTCGCTGTACGCTTGGCGCGCTCCCATACCGGTGCGCACGACATGGTCGTGGCCGAGGGCGCTTACCATGGCCACACGGGGATGCTGATTGAGCTCAGCCCGTACAAGTTCAGGGGGCCGGGCGGCAAGGGCAAGCCGGAGCCTTGGGTCAACGTCCTGCCAACACCAGACGCCTTCCGCGGCGACCAGCGTGACTTCGCAGCCGAAGCTGTGAGGGAGATCGACGAGGCCGGGCCCATAGCGGCCCTGATGATCGAGACGATGCTGTCGTGTGCCGGGCAGGTTCCACTGCCAGCAGGGTACCTATCGAGCGTGGCCGAGCGGGTCCGCACTGCCGGTGGCCTGTATATCGCAGACGAGGTCCAGGTCGGGTTCGGCAGGGTGGGGTCCAACATGTGGGCCTTCGAAGAGCATGGCGTGGTGCCTGACATGGTCGTGCTTGGCAAGCCGATGGGCAACGGGCACCCGATGGGCGCGGTCATCACAACCCCTGAGATCGCCGCCTCTTTCGGAGAGATGGAGTTCTTCAGCACCTTCGGGGGCAACCCAGTTTCGTGCGCGATTGGTATGGCAGTGCTCGACGTGATTGAGCTAGAGGGGCTGATTCAGAGGGCGGACGCACTAGGAGAGCGATTCCTCTCCGGCCTGCGGGAGCTACAGGGAAGGCACGAGGTCATCGGCGATGTCCGAGGCCGCGGACTCTTCCTTGGGTTCGAGCTGGTGCGCGACCGAGCCACGCTGGAGCCAGCGGCAGCGGAGGCGTCGGCCCTAATCGATGCTATGCGTGAGAACGGGGTGCTTCTGAGCTCCGACGGTCCTCTACACAACGTAATCAAGATCAAGCCGCCCATGGTGCTGAGCGAGGACGACATCGACGAGACACTGTCAAAACTCGACCACTTATTGCCCGGCTAGTAAGGGGCGTATGCTTTGATTATGACAGATAGGAAACACCGGTAAGATCCTCGCTCACCTTCCATAGGCGTTCTGCCACATCTTCATCCATTGCAGTATGCTTAATTTTTGATTTCTTTGTTGTGCCCCACACCTCCCCAATCCCCCCCGGACCCCAGTATAGATGCCCAGTTGCATCGGGCATCGATGAGGCAAAGAGGGTGGGGGCAGCCCCTTTTCTGGGGTGCATTGCGAAGATGAGGTTACCAATCCTCAAGACCAGTGAGTGCCGTTGCAGATTGGTGGCGGACCAACCAGGATGGCTGGCCAAGGATGTGACATTGGAACCAGAGGCCTTGAGTCTTCGATCAAGCTCGATGGCGAATATCAAACAGGCCAACTTACTCTGAGAGTATGATCCCCACTTGCTATACCTCCGAGTCTCCCATTGCAGGTCACCAAAATCAATAGTTCCCATATTATGGGCTATGCTTGATACGCTTACAACCCTACTTCCAACCGTGTTTTCAAGCATCGGCAGCAGGTGCCCAGTTAATGCAAAATGACCGAGATGGTTGGTGCCGAACTGCAACTCAAACCCGTCCCTAGTCCTTGACATCGGAGGCGCCATAACCCCGGCATTATTAATTAGCAAATCCAGCCGATCGTGATTATCCTTGAAGGCCCCGGCGAAGGCGCTGACACTACCGAGATCAGATAGATCCAGTATTCCTATTTCGATTTCAGCATCTCGATGGGTATCGTGAATCAGTGCATTTGCGTCCTCAGCTCTCTGTGCACTCCTGCACGCCAAGGTTACTCGTGCACCCTTGCCTGCAAGCGCAAGCGCCATCTGGAAACCAATACCGGAGTTGGATCCTGTAACGATGGCGACCTTCCCCGTCTGTTCGGGCATGTCTCTTGCCCTCCATCCCACGGACTCCGCTACACTCCCTACGCTTCAGACCTTTTGCGGGTTTTTGCTACGAATATCGAGCATTTCGACCTCATCGTGATATGGTTTTGCAGACAGTGTGAAGTTAAGGTGACGTGGAATGGAGCCAAAGATGAACGAGATAACTGACCGAAATACGAAGCCCTTCGCGACAGGAGTCGTCGCCCTCGCGGTGATTTCACTCCTGGCAGGAGCTTCAGTGAGTGCGACACTCGAGGAGTTCGCTGCCCCCGTGTATGCTGAGGATGACCCGTTTGCTGGAGCAGTCGACGATGCTATCGGAGAAGCTGCTTGGGACGAGATAAAGACCAACGATAAGGGTGTCAAGAAGCAGGCCAAGGATTGGATTCACAAGCGCATGAAGGATCGAATGGACGACCGTCTGGAAGAGAGGGCGACTCACCTTGAACAGAGAATCGAGGCCGACAACACCCTAATCGCTGCCTTCCAGCACTGCATCGACAGCGAGGACTGCACCGCCGACACGGACATTCTCACGGACATGGTCGCCGAGCTGACAGAGAGGACGCAGGGCATGCAAGCCACGCTCGACGCCAAGTCCGGCTCAACCGAACAGGTCCGAGTCTGGGACGAGAAGGACTGGGACGAGAAGGACTGGGACGAGAGGAAGGACTGGCCCGATGAGGACAAGAGGGATTTCGCCGAGGACAAGATGGATCAGATAGGGGCAGCTAGGATTGCAATAGCCTTCTGCATGGAGAGCGAGCACTGCGACGCCGACACCGAGTCCCTCGGGGTGATTGTCACCCACATGGCCGACCGCGCGGACCACCACAGGGAGTGCCGTGACGACCGCAAGTGCGACCGGGATCACGATGACAGGCGAGGGATCGCCGAGAGGATGCGCCGGGCGTTTTGCGACAGGACAGACCGGTGCGACAGGGACGCCATCGACCACGACCGGCCCGAGACCGACCGCTACGAGATCACCCAGGAGGACTGCGAGGAGCGAGGCGGCACCTGGACCGAAGCCCCGGACCGGGCTGAGGGCTACTACTACTGCGACTGGGGTGAGGACGATTCCGGAAGCGACGAGGACCGCGAATCGGACGAGAGCGATCGGGGAGAATCGGACGAAGAACCCGGCCAGTGAGGCTTGCGCAAGCGACTAGGTGCGCACCTATCCGCCCAACATTCACAACGGTGGAGCAAGGCGACAGTCCGTGGAATCGGGCGCAGATGATTCTCCGACCGCCCCTATGGACAGGGTAGCTCGGATGACCCTCGCACTGGCCGGCTTCATGCTATTGCTACTGATAGCAGTCCCATTCACCGTTGACTCCGATCCCACAGGTTACATCGCCCCATACCTCATCTACTCACTCTTCCTGACCAGTGTTGGCATAATCATCGGTGTCTCGCTCACCTGGCTCAACGATCCGAGGAGGCAGGCGATCCCCACGGACAACACACCTGGACCGAAGCCCTCTACGGAATCTCCGATGCTTTCCGATGATCAGCAAAGGATTGTGGAACTGCTGGCTGGCAGCTCAGGCTCGATGTGGCAGGCCGAGTTGGTCCGCGAGAGCGGCTTCACGGACTCCAAGGCGAGCCGGCTGCTGTCGCGCATGGAGCACGAGGGACTCATCAGGAGGGTGAGAGACGGTATGGGTAAGCGAGTCGAACTAGTTGGGGGCGGTGGTTAGAATGAGCGACGACGTCCAAAACAAGCGCCGGCTGGTTGCCATTGCAGTCATTGGGCTGTTGCTTATCGTGCTCACCGCCAAACTGCTGTTCACGGTGGAGACTTCGTTGAACGAGGGCAGGGGGCCCGGGCTGGAGGGCGAGAGCTCCTTAGCTACAATCCCACTGATGGCTCTTCTCGCCGCTCTTCTGGGAGTTCTCTTCTTGCAATTGAGGAACGGGCCGTTGAGACTGGTCACACAAGACACTAGGATTGCAGCGCTGATGGCCGCGATGTTCCTGATTGGGATGCTGATTGAGCCGCTTCTCGTCATCCCCCATGGTCTCGTAGAGGCGGACGCCATAGGCACGCTACTTGTCTTGGTGCCAATAGCGCTGATTGCAGTGCTGCTGCGATATCACAGCCAAGGCTCAAGAGAGCCACCGAACGCCTCTGAGGAAGAGTGAGGCGCCACTAGACGCCCCAAGCATCCACAATCATTGACTCAACCGGTCGTGAAACCCATTACGACGCTGTCCTCGCTGGTACTGAGCACGTACACCGACCTCAGGTTCACGCCATCGTCAGCCAGCGAACGCGTGAATGTGGCCAGAGAGCCGGGCTCGTTTGCTAACTCTATCGTCTGCAACTCGTCCACGGCGTAGTTCGCGCCAATGCCATCCAGCGCAGCCCTGGTAGCATCGCTATCGTCCGTCACGAGCGCGGCGACAGCATGCTCGCTGCCTAAGCCGGCCCCTGACACTATGTTGACCCCGGCATCGGCAATCGCCTCGCAGCAAGCAGCCATTGAGCCGGGCACATCCTCCAATTGAATCAGGTACTCATCCATGAGTGCCCGTGTGCCCACATCGTATTGAAACTGCCGAATGCGCCAAGAATGAGTGATTTCGCCCCTTTTCCTCACCCTTACAACAGCGAACCGATTTTCAAGCAGGACCCTCTGTGTCATCGAGGGGCGACACATGTGTGGGAGATTTTAGAGCAAATTTCGGGGCTCGACTTCGATGAGAAGATTGGCTTCGCTGCCGCTGTCCTCGTCTTCATTCTTGTATTCGAGATCTACGTGGTCATGAGGGTTTTCGAGAGATTCTCCGATAAACACCAGGCTTCTTGGTCCGATGACCTGTTCAAGCCCCTGCGCAACAGGTTCTACCTGCTCACGGTAATCATCGCCCTGAACATCACGCGTTGGTGGCTGAGTCCAGATGACATGTTCCAGAGCGTCACCGGGGAGACCGGCCCATCGGTTCAGAACTACTTCTACGCAGCATACATAATAGTTGCAACGAGCTTCGTCAGCGTCTCGATCAAGCACGTTCTCCCCTCGACCTTGGAATCCATCGACTCCGAAACAGCTGTTGTCCTCACGGGGGGCCATCACCTAGCAGTGCTGGTTTCGCGCTTTATCATCTGGGTCGCTGGCATCAACCTAGCACTCCAAGAGATCCAGATTGAGATGTTCGGCATGCTAGCTTCCCTTGCCGTGTTCTCGATTTTTCTTGGCCTCGCGGTCCAGCAGACGATGGGAAACATCCTCAACTCCTTCTTGCTGGATATCGATCACCCCTTCGAAGTGGGTGACCGGATCCAGGTCGGCGAGCACAGGGGAATCGTCGTCTCCATGGGCGTGCTCTCGACCAAGCTGCTGACCCTCGAGGAGGAACTAGTGGTTATTCCCAACAACACCCTAGTCGCCTCAACCTTGGTAAACTCCGCACGTGGGGGGGGAGACGGGCAAGCCGACCGAGTCACTCTGCGCCTGGAGATAGGGGTCGCCTTCGACGAGGATCCTAATCACATCAAGGCAATCCTGCTCATCGTTGCCCAAGGATGCGAGTTCATTCTCGATAAACCGAGGCCAAGGGTCCTGATGACCGAGTTCGGAGACTACTCAAAGAAATTCATGCTCTATGCGTGGCTCGCGGACTACAACGACGAGCGGTTCGCGCGCGATGTGCTTCTGATGGACATCGACACGGCCTTTGAGCGCGAGGGCATCCAGATTCCGTACCCGACCACCCACGAGATGCGATCTCTTCCAGAAGTTGACCCCGAGACCAAGAAGGTCAAGGATAGGGCCAGGAGGTCAGCGGTCGCATTCATGAGGAATGAGGGCATGCTTCTGGACATCGAGGAGGAGGAGAGGCAGCGCGCGGAGGAGGTCCGGGTCAGGCTCCTGAGGTCCTTGGAGAAGTGGGGGCTTGAAGACGAAGAAGAGGATCCCCCTCCACAGGACAGCGACTGACCTTCGGGTGTGAGCGCGATGGTCGCCGAGGCTTTCTACACGGACCTCGCCGAGTTCAGCAAGGCCGGCTTTTACGTCGCGCTTTTTGCGGTCGTCGGCACCGCATGGATTCGCGCGCGCGCTCGAGCCGACGACTCTTGGATTCCCTGGCTGCATGGCACCATCCTGTTCCACTGGGTCGTCGGCGGGCTTTACTCGGGCATACGCATGCTGACCACCGACCCAGTGACCGAGATGGAGATCCGCCGCATGTTCGCCATGGAGGCGCTCGTATGCTTCGGACTTGTCACCTTCCACATCCTTTGGCTGCTTGATCACAGGGAGGAGTAGCATGGGAAGCACCCACAGGGACGCCGGGTTGGAGGCAGCCCTGCAGGCAGCCCTCGATGCCGGGAAATCGGTCTGGGTTGTCGGCGATGTCCATGGGTGCAGGCAGACCTTCGAGGTCCTGCTCGCCAAACTCGAACTTGGCGAGGGGGACAAGGTGTTGTGCATCGGCGACCTCGTTGATAGGGGCCCTGACAGCCATGGGGTCCTCTCGATCGTCCACGACAATGACGAAATCAACTCGCTGATGGGCAATCACGAGAAGATAATGGCAGACGCCCTGCGGGACTCCTCTACCCGCTTGGCGTTCTTCTGGCAGAACAGAATCGGTGGGAGCCAGACGCTCGATTCGCTGCCCGGCAATGCCGACCAGCAGCGCCAGCGCGCCATCGAGTGGCTTGAGTTCACAGATGCCCTGCCCACTGAGGTGATCCTCGATCGCTTCCGCATAGTGCATGCTGGCTACCAGACCCACATTCCGCTGGAGAACCAGACCGACGAGGACCGGCTCAGGTCCCGTACAGTCTTCCTCGCCGAGCGGCCGCTCGACGAGCAGCGCCAAATCATCGCCGGCCACACTCCCGTTCAGAAACTGGGCATGTTTGGCGTAGAGCCCCCCGCAGACAGCATCTGGTCGAGTGAGGTCACAACAGCGGACGGGCGCCCCGCAGTCATCATCATCGACACCGGAGTCGTGCTAGAGAGGCCGCTGCGACCTAGGCTCTCGGCTATCGATTTGCAGACTGGGAGAATCGAGGAGGCCGAGCGCATAGAGACCTTCAACGAGGCCCCTGATTGACCCTCTGCAACGCTACCAAGCATCGATGAGTGTGCTTGCGCCTTGTTCCAAGTCGCACTCCCAGATGGTGTGTACCGCCCACCCCATGTCCAGAAGCGCCTTCTCCTTCCTTCGGTCGCGCTCGACGTTGCGCTCGAACTTCTCGGACCAGTATTCCACGTTCGACTTGGGAAGCTCAAGGGCGCAACGGGCGCATCGGTGCCAGAAGCAGCCGTGCACGAAAATCGCGATTCGCCTCCCAGGGTATGTGATGTCGGGTCGGCAGATGTAGCGCCCGCTTTCATCGTCGATGCGCCAATGCAGGCGATATCCAGCAAGCCCGGCTTCCCTGAGCATTCGCCTCACAACCCGCTCGGGGCCGGTGTTGACCGACCGATTAGCAATCATCACGTTGTGGACTGCACTCGAAGAGGCGGACGGGGTCTCGAGTGCCATGCTAGTTCAGGCGCTTGTCGCTACCTCATCATTTCTGCTTCTGGTGGACGTGACGGGATTTGAACCCGTGGCCTCCTCGTTGCGAACGAGGCGATCTTCCAAGCTGATCTACACGCCCTTGGCACCGAACCGGAGTCCGTTGCGATATAGGCATTCACCTTATGGCCAAATTCCGTTCCCGGTGACCCTAGGGCCCGTGGGTTAGCTTGGCCTATACTTGGCGCTTCGGGGGCGTTAGACCCCAGTTCAAATCTGGGCGGGCCCACCACTAATTGGACTCATTCTAGGGAAGGGGCCCCGAGCCGCTGACTTCGGCCAGCCAGCCCATCGATGTCTTGTAGTCCGCTGTCGCTTCAAGATCGTCTTTTAGCAGAAGCGCATCCGCTGCGTCCCACAGTGCCTGCAGCGCCGGCACCCAGTCGCTACCCTTGTCGCGACTGTCCTCGTCGAACCTCCAGGAGTCTGATTCCGTACGCTCGTGGACCACCAGCCACGCCCACCCCATCGCCGCTTCGATTCCCCGGCCCTTCCTCGCCATCGACACCGTGGCCGCGATGCCGTCGTCAGCAGCCCTGCGAACTAACTGATCGGCGAACGCCAGTGGGGGCGGCAGCGCCGAACTCTTCCAAGGAAGCCGGTCTAAGCGCTGGGCGGCGTCGAGCGACTCGTTGAGTTCGCGCAGGAATGCTCCGAAGCCCTGCTTGCGCTTGCCCTGTCGGTTGTGCACCTTCCCTGCCTCCTCCTTGGAGAGTCCGAACAGTTCCTCTAGAACGCCCATCCCATGCTCCGGCCATAGCGCAACGAGCACGGGGTGGCAAGATGCATCCTCTAGGCGCACTACCCGCTCCTCAAGATTCAGAACAACTCCATCGGACCTGACGTGAATACCGCCTTCGAGCGAGTCCAGAACGCACGCGATGGCACGCCGCTCCTCATCCGTCCCACTTATGTGCTTGAGGAAGCCGTCCTGGTCGTCATCTGCGAACCAGCTGCTGCCGACCACCTATCCGTCGGTGATCGAGTTTAGTATGCTGGCCCTGCAGTTTCGTGCCAGCGAGCCATCTTCCTGTGACATCTTGAGCCATGCCTGCAGCGTCTCGTCGAGGCGCTCTTGACCCTCCTCGGGCAACGAGCGGTCCTCGGGCCATCCCTCGGGCCTCCACATCCACGAGGCCTCACAGATGTCGCCGAGCCTGTTGGGTGGCATCATCGCTATCGCAATGCTCTGGGCCAGCGGCTCCTCGGTCTTGGCCAGCGCCCCTTGAGAGAGCCCCACAGTGGCGCTGTCGCCGAAACTCAGCCTGAGCCAGCCCTGCTCGGTCATTCGCCCATCGCGCACGGTGTCCTCGTCGAGCCCAACTGACCAGCGCGCATCCTCCCCTGAGAGATTGGTCGAGGCGTTGTCGAGTGCCCAATCAATCCATTCGTCGGGGGCGGTGGGATTGGTGCCAGTGCAAACGAAGCCGCCGTCCCAGGAGAAGAAGTATTGGCCAGCCTTGGCATGATCGTCCCATACCAGAAGCCTCAGCCTCGTGTGGGTAAAGTTCTGGATTCCGACCTGATGACTACTCGCACCATCGCCCCGTTTTAGGTAGCTGGCGTTTCCATATAGTGGATGCTTGAACACTGAAACAGTAGACAAGTCTCCTTCAGAGGCTGCGAAGAGGCAACCAGCAAGTGCCTTGCAGACTTTATCGCCACCTTTCTTTGCCATCCTCCTCTTTAGCCACTTGGTATCGTATCTTTTTGAAGCAACCACGCTAATTTCTCTTAGAGTGAGTGCCATTCGATCCTTTGGTCCGAACAGTGCAATCTTTCCTAACTCGCCTGTAATTTCTGGAATGAAAACTTCTGGGTCTTCCACTATCGCCTCAAGGTTATTCTCAAGCCTCCTTTGGATTTCCTTAGAGGCCTTTTTGATGCCCTTTATTCGAATTCTCTTCCTGCGATTCCTGTCACCCGGGAAACGGACCTCAGCTGGTGGTTTGGCCATGGAGAACGCCTCGGCGATGGGCTGCCCTGACTTGAGGGCGTCGCATGGACCTAGCCGACGCTTCGGCGTTCGAACGCCTCTCGCTCGTTACCGCTCATCTCCGCTGGCAGGATAAGGGTGTGAATCCACCCTCCTTCGACCTCGGACAGATCGCTCAGGTGGCCAGCGATTACACGCTGCCGCTCGGTTCCGATGTCGCTGAGCAGGATGCCGTCCCAATCACGTACCGGGGTCTCTAGGCTTTCCCTCTCGCCTTGCTCCTCGACCAAACGGGCGCACATTCGCTCAAGCATCGCAACCGCCTCCTCCGGCTGCATGGGCTTGGGCGGGTCGAAACCCATCCCTGTGGGGTCGAGATCTAGCAGCACGAGGGAGTGGAGGCCACCGACGTAGTTTGCGTCGATCATCTCGAGAGGAGATGTCGCTAGGTAATCGCCGTAGGAGAAGGGCAGTGTGACCTGACGGCCGAAGCGGTAGGACTGCAGCCCCGAGAGAGAGACCGCCAGCGATGTCGCGGACATCCCTGGCACGATATCGAAGCCGACGCCTCGCTCGGCGCACCTCGCCTCGAGGTCGATGTGCGTGGTAGCCTGCATGGGGTCACCAACCACGAGCAGGGCGATTGATGCCCCTCTCGCCTCCTCAAGCAGCTTCTCTGGCTTCTCAACGGACGGACGCATCAGCCTCTCCCAAGGCCCGATTATCCCCTCGAGGAGCGCCTCCTGCTCGGCTGGCAGAACCGCCGTGTACCCTTCCAGGTAGCGCTTCTCGCACCCCCTTGCCACGCTCTTGGCTCGCTCGGTCATGTGTTCTAGGTCGCCCGGCCCCAGCCCAATCAGCCACAGACCGGGGGCCGGAGTGTCTGCCGTCATGGTGAAGCGCTCTGACCTGCCCCCACCCATGAACGTGATGCGACACCTCAGAATTCCGAACCGTCAGGTCGAGGGGGTTCTCGACCACCTGCGTAGCCACGACTGGCTCGCCTCGGGTATGCGAATCTTCCCTTCAGAGGGTGGCGAGCACAGGCTGGTTCCTCTCGATGCCGGTGCGCCGATCGAATTGCCAAGCCCCCTCGACGACTTCGATGTCTCCGAGCACGAAGGGGTTCCTGACGAACGAATCGACTCAGATTGGTGGGCTCACCTAGCTCAGTCAGTTGGCGAGCAGGAAGTAGAGAGCCATCGAGATGCATGGCCCTCCTCGCACGAGTTCATCGGCGACATGATGGTGGTGCGAATAGACGACGAAGTCGCTGATCACTCGGCTGCCATAGCCGAAGCCAAGCTTCGTTCCCACCCACACATTCGATTGGTGCTCTCCGATGACGGCGTCCAGGGAGAGTTCCGAATCAGGGATCTCAACCCGATAGGTGCGCGACGAGGCGACGAGATACTCGTCGGGTCGATTCCCAAAGATCTCTGCGTAACGCGTGTGTTCGTAAGGGAGTCCGGGCGTAGCATCGTGTGCGACCCTACCCGTGCCTACTTCTCTACCAAGCTCCAGTCCGAGAGACTCGAGTCGCTCGCCCTCGCCAAGCAGTTGCGCCAGACGCTCGAGCGCCCTCTGCGCGTATGCGACCCGTTCTGCGGGGTCGGACCAGCCCTAGCCACTCTGCTTACCGAGCCGGGATTATCTAGCGACATCCTCGCAGCGGACCTCAACCCCCACGCCGTCGAGATGCTGCTCGATAACCTGCGTCGGTGGGATCGCCGCCCTTACCCCAGCGAACCGCTCTCGCTGACTCGAGTTTACGAGGACAGGATCGTCGGGTGTGCCGATGCCACGACTCTCTGCGAGCGTCCTGCTATTGCAGGCAAGTGGGACCTGCTGATTGTGAACCTCCCACATCGCACGATAGAGATACTACCCTCGCTCATCCCCCTCCTGGACCTCACCTCCCCCTCTATGGTCCGCGGGCGCGCCATAGTCTCTGAGAGTGAGATAGAAGCGACCAACGGGGCGATTCGGGACGCCCTGCCATCACTCCTCGATGGAACCCCCCGGCCCACGCTTCGAATCAAGCGCGACTACAGCTCAGTCCTCCGTCTGTGCTCCTTCGAGGCGTGGCTCGCGCCCGCTTAGGGTGCTTCTGCATAATGGCGCCCCGACCGGGATTTGAACCCGGGTCGCAGCCTCGACAGGGCTGCATGATAGGCCACTACACCATCGGGGCTGGCTCTCCACCGAGATTGCTTCTCTTTTTCAATCTTTGAGGGGGTATTATTCATCGCCCTGCCACTCTCCGCTTTGCCATGGCAGATGGGAACATCGTCATCGACGTCATCGATAATGGGGGGCAGTGGACCCACCGCGAGTGGAGGGTGCTGAGGTACCTCGGAGTCGAAACTCAGATTCTGCCGAACTCAACACCAGCCGACGATCTCAGAGATCTTGACGGGCTGGTTCTCTCGGGTGGTGCCGCAAGGGTCGGTCTCACTGGGGAGCTCGGCAACTGCGGAGAGTACCTCGACCTTGACATCCCCATATTGGGAATCTGCGCAGGGCACCAGTTCATGGCACGCTTCTACGGCGGCGATGCCGGCGAGGCCCCCAGACCAGAGTTCGGAGCTGCCTCCATCAGCCTCGTCGACGGAGGCGGACTCCTCTTCGAAGGCACCCCCTCCGAGCAGACCGTGTGGGAGAGCCACAACGATGAGGTAACGAGATTGCCACCTGGGTTCAAGATCGTCGCCCACAGCGACTCCTGCGAGATTCAGGGGATGGAGAACGAAGCACTAGATCGCTTTGGTCTCCAATTCCACCCAGAGGTCAACGACACGGAGTTCGGCGCGAGGATCTTCGAGAACTTCGTGGAGATCTGCAAACGTGACCGCAAGACCGCATGACAGATAGGACAGGTTGAAGAAGGCCCGGCAATTCGCCGAATCGATAGCAATGAAAGACGAACAGACGATTCTTCACAAGTGCAGGAACTGCAATCGCACTGACAGGAGAGACTTCAACCCTTCTGGTGAGGAGCAGTGCAGTCATTGCAACTCCCCCATGGACCCCCTTGAGATTCGATACAAGTGCGTGAACTGCGGTCACCTCACTTGGACTGAGGCCGGCTCCACAGGCAGGTCGTGTCACAAGTGCGGCTACCGCATCTTTGTCAAGCCCCGCAAGGACGGAATGGCCAAGATCCTGAAGGCAGAGTGACCATCGCGGAGTTCAAGGTCCGTCACTTCGCCCCACCCTCGTGGCGAGTTGGCTGGAAACGGAAGCACCTGTGAGGTTCGAGGAATTGGCCGTTCCTCGGGCAACGCGGCAGGCTCTGAGTTCATCCAGCCTTTCACCAGACCCACCCCATCTGCTCGTCACCGGACCCGCAGGGGTGGGCAAGACGGCTTCTTGGCGTCTGGTAGCCAGACAGATTTTGGGCCCTAGTTGGGGGTCAACCACCCACGTGCTGCAGGCGAGGAACCTCGTCAGGCAGAGGGGCGCGATGTCCACCTTCGAGGAATTTCTGAGGCCTAGCGGCTCGGATGCGGATACGCTCGCAGGACGACTCAGTCTAGATGCCTTCGACAGGGGCATGGCCAAATCCTCTGGAGATGACATCGCACCATCCGGTTCCGAGCTCAACCTACAGCCCGGACAGATTCCAATTAGCAGGCTCATCGTCATCGAGGACGCTGATCACCTAGGCCACATCCGTCAGGCCTACCTGCGACGGATGATGGAGACCATCGGCTCCGCCTCACGCTTCATACTAGTCGCTAGGGCACCCTCTAGAATCATCGAGGCACTAAGATCGAGGAGCCAGATGATCAGAATCCCCTCCACTGGCCGAGAGATGGTCATAGCAACCCTCGCCTCGATTGCCACAAAGCACGGTTGCGAGCCTGCCGAGGGGGTGCTGGAGGACATCGCCTACATCTCTGAGGGAAACCTCAAGAAGGCAATCTTTACGCTCGAGCTACTCGAGTTGCGCGGATTGATCTCGGATCGCTCGTCGGTCCACAGACTCGTTCAAGCCTCAACCCTTCAGGCCGGGAGGCATCTGCTCGAGCTTGCCCTGAGAGGCAGGGTGGTAGAGTGGCGATGGGAGAACCAAGGGGGCAGAAAGCGGAAGGTGCTCTCCGGGGCGATGGCCGAGATCGATGACCTGATGACGAACCACGGCATGGATGCCACCGACATCGTATCCCAGATTCACAACGTCATCGTAGGTCGGCGACTGACTCTCCCCCCCTCCTTGCGAGCCGAGTTGCTCGACGCCCTTTCAGACTGCGATACCGGCCTTCTACGCTCGATGTACCCACGCATCCACTTCGAGCAGTTCCTACACCGCACCTCTTCTGCGGGGCGCTTCCACGGCCTAGCTGTGAGATGATGGCGGGCGCGGCAGGATTCGAACCCGCGGTCCCCGGCTTAGGAGGCCGGTGCATTATCCAGGCTATGCTACACGCCCGTGTTTGGGAGCACTCACTCCTCAAGAAATGTGGCGCTGCACAATTGACGCCTCGCGCCTCTCTCGTCCGATGCCATGAAGCAGAAGAAGCCACCCCCTCCGTTCGTGGAAAAGAGCGATTCCGTTCTACCCAACCCCTACGGCGAGGACAGCACCTTCGGTCAGGGGGGCGAATTCGCACTCTCCCGCAGAGTAAAGACCCGGGATTCGCAAAGGAGGTTTTGGACTCGAGCCGCAATCCTGAATGGGACTCCAAGTCTACGCCTTCTGCTAGCTGCCGTTGCGGTTCCGTACGCAACCCTCCTGTTGGCAGGTTGGAAATTCGCTATCGACGAGGTAGGGGTCGCTCTGTTCGTCGCATTCGCCGTGTTCTGCATGCCGACATTGCTGGCGTCGACGTTCGCTCAGATGTCTGCTAGGGACCGCCTCCAACTCAAGGCGGGTGGCAAGCGCTCCTTGGAGGCATACCCCGGGGTCGAGAGGATTCTGAATACCCTTCACGAGCGCGTCCTGCGCGAGCGCACGCGCCTTCTGTGCGCGCTGGCCGCCGCGTTCTCGATCAATTCCGTTGGCAATTTCGATACTGGGACAATCCTCGCTTCGCTCCTCTATGGCCTTGCGGTCTTCCTCGGGGCAATCGCCCTGCTTAACGCATTGAAGCTGGAACAGGGTATCCCAATGAGGAACGAGGACTTTCCGCTGCTGTCTCTACATGCACCGACCCTTCACCAGAGTACGCTCGACCGGGTGCTGTCCGATTTGCTTGTCGCCCATCTCGACCCTGAGACAGCAGGTGCTTGGGACGACTGGGTGCGCGACCTCGAAGAGAAAGTAAGGTCAAACCAGACCCCAGAATCCGCAGTCGAGCACCTGCTTCGGGTTCTACACCTCAATCACCTGGGGCTGCTCGACGACGAACGGCTGTTGTCGGAGGCCAAGCGAGTATTCCGGGTGGCTGCCATTGATGACCTAACTAGTGACAACTCGAAGTTCAGCATCAGGACCCTACGGAGACTGATGGCGCACACCAGAGCATGGCAACCGGGGCTGTTTCGCCTGATTGACAGGCTTCAGGACTCAGCGATGAGGGGACACGCATCCCTAATCGAGAACATGTGGCGCATGGATCTCGATATTCCTCCACGCTGCTCACAGGGTCAGGGAGACCTGTTTGTCATGGTCCACAACCACTCTCGCGAGGCCTCACAGGTAGGAATTGAGATTATCGCGGCGGACGGGGAGCCTCACTTGCAGACGCTCCGAGTAAACCCACCTTTGTCCAGGCAGCCCAAGGGACCGGCCAAACTAGGTGAGGAGAGAAACGATTTGGTCGATGTGCTGGGGAGGCTGATTGACAATTGCATCGTATTGTGGATCGGCCTTGCTTGGCCCGACACGACAGCAGGGTCTCGTCCCGTTCAAGTCACATTGCGAGGACCACAGGGAGAGACCCTGTCATCCATCGTGGTCACAACCTCACTCTCCTCGGGCTTCAACCCCGAAGGCGCCGCCGAAAAGATGCTCGAGGCCGCTGTTGCTGTCAGGCGGCTTGCAATCTCAGTCGCCGACTGAACTCCGCAGAGACGGGGGCGGGGCGTCACGTTCATGAGATTACGACTGTTGGACCGACTCGATTGCCATGGAGTCGTGGGACGTAGTCATTCTGGGCGCTGGCCCGGCGGCTTTGCGAGCAGCCATCGCTTGCGCCGATTCCGGTACCGTCCCACTGATGATAGACGGCTCTGGCGTAGGCTCTGCATCGGGGGCCTCCCCAGTGGCCGGTCTGGCTGCCTCAATCGACGAGCTTGACTCCTCAGCACACCAGGACGACACCGTCGCCGAGGGCGGCGAGTCAACTGACAAGGTAGCGGCCGCTAGGATCTGCGGCGAGAGTGTCTCGACGCTAGCTGAACTGGAGCGTTGGGGACTCGTCCTGCGTAGGAGGGAAGGGGGCCTACCGCATGCCTCCTCAGCCCCGGGGCACAGCGTGGCGAGGCTTACGGGCTGCGGCGATTCCACAGTGCGCGAGGTAACCAGGGTCCTCGAGGAGCAGGCCATCAAACGAGGCGTGCATAGGCGTTCGGACACACACCCCATTCAACTGGTCTCCGACAACCAACAGGCACGTGGGGTCACCACGCTCAACGTTTTGACAGGAGAGATCCAATCAATCCAGGCTAAGGCCGTCATCCTCGCCACAGAGGGACACCAAGGCCTATGGTCCGCGCCCACTAAGGGCCCCGGCACGGGTTCAGCACTCGCACTCTCTGTTGGCATCCAACTCCGGGGGATGGGCAGCATTCCCCGACACCCACTAACCATCAGGGACTGCGACTTGCACATTCCTATCGATGTTCTTGGCTCAGGCGGCCGGATTCGCAAGGAGGATGGGGAGGATGTGGGGCCGGAGGCGGTCTTGGATGGCGAACCCTGTGTCCTCGATTTGCGAGGAATGGATTCGGAGGCCGAATTGTGGTTCTCCCAGACCACTTCACGGGTCAAGGAACGACTAGGTCTAGACATCTCCCGCGACGTCTTTCCAATCACCTCGGGTGTTGCTGCTACGACTGGAGGGGCCCCCTCAGACGAGTTCGGACGAGTTACCTTCGAAGGGTTCACTCCCGAGGGTTTTCCAGGCAAGATGTGGTTCACAGGCCTGTATGCTGCGGGCAGGAGCGCTCACAGCGGCATGCACGGTGACGGGATGCTGGCCGGAAACCTGCTACTCGATGATTTGGTCTCAGGCAAGGCAGCTGGCACCCACGCAGCTATCTGGGCGCAAGAAAACCAGTTTGGGGGGTCCTCTCACATCAGTGAATCAGAGAAATCGGCCTCTGCCCACATCTCTTCACTCCAATCCTCCGATGGCTGGCCCGTCGGGCAGGTTGCCGCTAGGTTAGTCTCGGCGATGAGATCTATCAACGGCGCAACCGACGACGCCGCACACGCTGCTGCGCACGCCAGCATCAGTGAAATTCGAGAGGCTGGCATCAAGGTAACGGACAAATCTCCTGTGATGAATACCGAGTTGGTCTCAGCCTTGCAATTGGAGGGGTTGGTTTCGATAGCAGAGGCAATCGCCGATTTGGGGTGATAATGTGGAAGAGGGTGGACCCAGCATCTTCAGCCTAATCATCAACGGCGAGATACCGTGTCACAAGATCTACGAGGACGAGCACGTGTTCTCCTTCCTAGATGTCAACCCATTCAGCCCCGGCCACACTCTAGTCGTCCCCAAGGAGGCAGCGGTGACTCTGGACGCGCTCTCAGAAGAGTCAGCGCAGGCTGTCGGACGCGTCTTGCCCCGCATCTCCCGTGCTGTGCTCGATGTCAGCGGCGCCTCGGAGTTCAACGTCCTGCAGAACAACGGTCCCAATGCCTTCCAGAGCGTCCCCCACGTACACTTCCATATCATACCCAAGTTCGAAGACGGCCGCGGCCTGGCATGGCCGTTCAAGTCCAGCCCCTTAGATCACGAGGATGGGGCGAGAACGGCATCAGAAATACGCGACCTCCTGGTCTGACAATACGCTGAATTCTCAAGACCCCCAACCTCGTGGCACCCCCGTGCCTAGTATGCAGCAGGCGCCCGACATCGAGCCGGAACTGTCCAGCGGAGCCAAGAAACTCAGGAAGAGGAAACTCGACGGCCTTCCCTGGGAACACTCGGGCAGGCATCCCGGAAGCCCGTTGTTCTGGCACGTCATCCTCATGATGGTCAGAACTGCTTGGGACTACATCTTCCGCAGGAAGCAGGTTGACCCCTTGCCTCCCTCGGGAGGAGGCAGGATCTTCACTTCGATTCACATCAACGGACTGGTTGACCCGCTTTCGATAGTTCACAACCAAGATAGCCGAATCATCACGATGGGGCGCCACGACCTCATGACCATGCCATTGATTGGGTGGCTAACTCGCAGGATGGGAGCCCAACCAGTCATTCGCAAACCAGAGATCGACGGCGGGGTTTCCGATGAGGAGTACGCTCGTAGCATAAACCACCGAACTCTGCTTACCATGACGCACTGCATAGCCGCCGGCCACAACGCAGTGGTAATGCCCGAGGGCAAGTCGCATCAGGACTCCAGACTGCACAGATTCAAGACGGGAACGATGAGATTAGCTTTCAATGCGGCAGCCATCTCCGACGAGAGGGGTCTGGCCAAACCAGTCCTTCAGCCAGTCGGTCTCCACTACCGGTGCCATCATTGGTTCAGGACCGACGTCTACGTCGAGTTTGCCGAGCCGATTCCAATCGAGCCCTCGCTCCCTTCACAAGACAGCCGCCGCCTACTTGAGGGGGAATGGGTCGAGCCGCTATCGGAGGATGTGATCCAGCTCCGGGAAACACTGTTCGAAGAACTCTCCACTATCACCCCGGACGCGCCCGATTGGGAGGCCTATCGGGCTTGGCATCTGCTCGGGCATCTCAGAGCCAATGCGACTGGGTCACCCCTGACGACGCTGAGAGACGAGGTCCTCGCTGCACGCGAGGTGAGAGAACTACTCCGCTCGACCCCCAATGCACCCCTAGTTGACAGTGCGAGGGAGGCAGCCAGAATCTTCTATGACAACGAGCTCGATGCTCGCTCGCTCGATGCCCTCACTCTCAAGACCCACCCCATGTGGGCCCGTGGCCTCATGGGCCTCCTCCTCATGATCCTCACCGCCCCCATTACCCTCCCGTCAACGGGCATACAGGCCTTCTTTGCTTGGCATCTGGGCAACCGTACCGATGAGGGGGTTGACGCGAGGACGACCCACCACATGCTAGCAGCCATGTTCTCTCCCGTACTAGTGTGGCCCCCCATCGCCCTCGCCCTCGCGTATCTAACTCTCGGACTAACTTGGATGGTTCCCATCACAACTATTGGAATCATGCTGGCGTTCCACATTTCCAACCTATTTTTCCTTCGTGGCTATGACCTCTGGACCGATTTCACAGCTTCGAGGAGGGAGGCAAAACTGGCCTCTTCTGCCGACGGTGCCCGCATCGTTGAGTTGCTAGCGATGACCCGCTCTAACCTCAACGTGCTCAAATAGGACGGTCTCTTTACAGAGCCCGTGGACCCGCGGGGAGCTGGAAAGGCCATCAGGGAGTGGTTAGACAGTGAGCGATTGGAGGCTCGCGAGGTCAGGGACCCACAGGCGATCCTGCATCTCCATGTCAGGTATCCCCCAACCAAGCAGGGCCACCTGTTCAATGTCGTAATCCCGAAAAAGAGGAATCTAGCACTAGTTTACTCCATCACACGAGTCGACGAAGGACAGCAGAATTCGATGAGGGAACTCGCTTCGGAGGATTCCGACGGCTGGGAGGAGTGGCTGCATGACACCAGAATCCATCTGACCTCCTCAGACCTCGACTGGGTCCTCCACGTCGGCCGCAGCAGTGACGGGGTTGCTGGTCCCCTTCAGGCGTTCAACCTCTCAAGACCAGTATGGTTCGACGGCCTGTCCCAGAACGAATTCATGCATACGATGAGGAAAGTCTGGCTGACCAAGCTCTCTCTCATCCACCAAATCAAGTACGGATTTGGAACCGGAACCGGCAAGCCCGGACCGGTAGATGACTGGGCTGCCAAGAGCGCTGCGAAAAGAGACTCTCAATCCCAGCCTAGGACATCCGAGATCGATACCGACGAGACTGGTGGCTTCGGCAAGGACTTCGATCCCCTTGAGTGGGCCTAGGCAGAATTCTGTGAGAGCCCCTAGATTTCCCAAATAGTGACCGCAGACGGGTTAGGTTAAGTATTCAGTGAAATCGACTTTAGCCAATGCAGCAGCCTTGCTCGGACCAGTCCGAATGTCAAGGAGTGAAGAGGAGCAGCGTTGTGCTCGCCTCCCTCATGCTAGTAAGCCTCCTCTCAGCCTTCGTTCCGACGGCTTCGGCGACCGACATCGTGCTGACAGATGCAGTCCAGGTTGTCGACAGCGGTACCCACAATGACAGGATGATCGCGCTTAATGCTGACTCCGAAGGCAACATTCACGTCGTTTGGAGTCGTAACACCAACCACCTGTACTACAAGATGCTCGACCCCAGAGGAGAGACCCTAATCGGGCAGACACAGATATCCGACCCAGGTCAGCAACGCGCTTGGCACCCCGATGTCAAGGTCGACGACAACGACATGGTCCACATCGTCTGGACCGACAAGGCGGGCCAGTACAAGATCATGTACACGTTACTAGACCCATCCCTAGACGATCAGAACGGGGACGCGTCACTCGACTCAGTGCTCTCGATCTTATCTGAAGACTACGAGGTCACCAACAACCCCCAGAACCGTGACTGGCCTGCAATCGACGTCGATTCCAACAACAACCCCCACATCGTTTGGGAGGACCATTTCGAGCCGCTGGAGATGTTCTACCAGCAGCCACAGATATACTACAAGATGCTCTCAATAGACCACGTATCTAGGACAGCCATCGTCGAGATCGATGACACACTGTTGACGCCAATTCTCGGCCACAAGGGCCATCCTGACATCGCCATCGATGTCGACGACTTCGTCCAGATAGTATGGGACGACACCAGAGGAGGAAAAGTGGAGATGGCCGTTCCCATTGACACTTCTGGCTCGATGAACACAGAGTGGGCCGACATGTGCGTCGTGTTCTACGGCGGCAACTTCGCTAGCGGGGGGTTCTTCCCCGGGCTCAAGCCACTGCTAGTGAGTGCTAACATGACGGTATACGAGACCCTGTACGCACTCAGCGGCAACTGGCCGTCAGCCGCGACGAGCGGAGCCTGCGCTGATGCCTACCAGACCGGTGGCTCTGGAAGTCAGGGGCCGAGGAACCTCCCCCTGGGTCTGACTCCCGGGGACGACTCGGGTGGCATCAGAGAGCTGACACAAGTGGTTTACAACAACCAAGCAGTCGACCTACCCGCCGACGGTGGCTACTACAGCGAGTTCTGGGGCCCCGCTTCGACTTGGGCCTGCTTGTCCTGGCGAGACATCTCGGGCAATGTCCCCGGCAACCCTCCGACTTCGGCAGACCACCCATGGAACCCCAACGCGACCAAGATCGTAATCCCGATTTCGGACGAGGGGCCCTACGGCGGCACGCCGATGGACAACGATGACACCCAGAGCATCAACCAAGCCCACGACGCTTGCGTCATCGCAGACATCATCCCAACTCCGCTCTGGGCCGGCTCGGACACGGGGGTTGGCTCCTACATGCAGGATCTTGCCCAGTGTCCGAACGGCGCCGGCCTGAACACGAGAACCTGCCCCGGCACTACAACCCGCCTCACCAACGCAGGTGGCCAGATGTACAGCTTCCCAACCTCCTCCTCTTCGTCCACCGAGTTGGAAATCATGGTCGAGGCGATGGTTTACCTCGCGACCAACAACTCCCGCGAGATTTACATGACCGTCCTCGACCCCCTCTCGCTCCTCGAAAACCCATGGCCTGGGTGGGTGCCGGGGGACTCGGGAACAGAGGTGAACAACCAATACGGCTACTACTCCGAGGACCTCGGCCCCTCCGAGGACGACCAAGGATACGGCCACCTCGTAGTCGTAAATGACACGAGAATAACTATCGATGACGCCTACAGCCTCCATCCCGCTATTTCCATCGATACCTCAGGAAACACCCACCTGGTATGGCAGGATGGACGAGTCTACGGATTCGAGATCGATGTCAACTACGAGATTTACTACACCAAACTGAGGCTCAGAGGCTCAGCAGCGTGGAACGGAGCACCGGGGGGGCTACCTACCTTCGGAATCAAGCTGATTGCAGATGGGGCAATCTCCGATGTCGAAGGCCCCGCAGGAATTCCGGCAGATAGGCCATTTGCTGCCAACTCCCACTTCCCAGCGATAATTACCGACTCCTTCGATAACGTGCACGTCGCTTGGCTTGACAATTACAACGAGACACAAGGCGAGACCGTGATGTACACGAGGCTAAACCACACCAACGATGCCTACCCAGACGGCTTTCCGATGAATTCCATCGCCTCGGCAATCTTCGATCCCTGGCAGAAGGTACCTGTAACTTCGTGGCAGTCAGACAAGCTAGGGCCGAACTCCCCGGCTTCTCCAGACTATGGCATGCCCCCCGCCTTCGCTAACGATTTGGGTAGCGGCGCTCACTTGGGCTGGTCCGACACCAACAAGTGCAGTGAAGACCACAACTCGAACAGGTACACACTCTGCTACGTTCACGTTCTAACGGGCCTAGTAGATATCTCCCTCGCTTGCGATGACAAGGTACAGGGCAACCCGAACCTCCTGGGCTACCCTTACGATTGCCCAACAGATGCCGAGACATTCTACCACACCATCCAACCCGGAGATTTGACGACGTTCAACATGACCATTGCCAATCCGACTCCTGGCCCAGCAGAACTCGTTAAGGACACCTTCACGGTCACCGTCGATGGCGTCCCGAACAACTGGACGGCCACACTGTTCTTCGCGACCAACAACACGCCCGTCTTCGACTCCACCCCAGTTTTCCTAGAGGGAGGCGAGGTAGTGCCGCTTTACATCAGAATCAGAGCTCCTACGATATATCAGGCCAAACAGGACGAACTGGCGCAAATCACGATATTGGCAACGTCCCACAAGGACCCAGCGATTCGCAACCAGCAACTACTACTGACTCTGATGGACGTAGTTCACGGTATAGAATTAGACACCAGTCACTTCCAAGTGGATGTAGAGCAGGGGAAGTCGGCGGTGTTCTCTATCACCATCAAGAATACCGGCAACGTCTACGATACATTCGCCTTCTACGACCCCTCTACCCTAGAAGGCCAGAATGAGTGGGCCCTGCCCTTTGGATGGGGCATCGATTTCCCGACATCACTCTCCCTCGACCCAGGCCAATCGTCAACCAAGAACCTCAAGGTCAGTGTCCCAGAGTCGCAGGATCCGGGGACCTTCGTCATCTACCTCAAAGGTTGGTCCACGGGAGAGCCGGTGCTGTCCATCGACAGAGGCACATTCGATGTCTTGGAGTTGTGGATCAACGTTTCAATCCGTACCACAGGAAACATCGTCTTCCAGATTGGTGATACCAAGCAGTATGTTCTGCCTGGCGAATGCGCTTACTTCCCAATCGAAGTTACCAAGCACTTCACTCCCGGGCACATTGTTTTCACCACCCCCGGCGCGCCCGAGGAGAAGCCAGGGACCTTTGACCTTCTGACCTGGCAATTCGACCACTGGACCGTCGACCTCGACTTCTCCGAGGCTCCGGGAGGTAATTCTTTACCTGACAAAGCACCAAGGTACTGGGCCCAGATCGACACCCCCTACACCGTCACAGCGGAGATGTGCGCCCCCTACAACTCCACCGCCGGCATAGGAGAGTCCATCACTGTGCGGGCGCACCTCGACGGATCTCCGAAGGTCCGCGACTCCGTGGTCATCCTCACGAACGTCGTGCAGAGGTACGAGCTCGAGGCTGCGGTTCCGAACACCATACTGGAACTCTACCCTGGCCAGTCGTACCAAATGGACACGACGATCGAAAACCTTGGTAATGGACCCGATAGATATGACGTCTCGATAGCCTCCATCGTCGATGCGAGCGGCGGTTCGCATGTCTGGGATATGAATATCCCAAGGATCCTCTTCCAGGAGTTGGACAGGGACGAGTCCCAGACCGTGCCAATCCTCGTGAACGTCCCCGAGCAGACGCTAGCCGGCCAGTATACCATCACCTTCAACTTACTCAGCGAGGAACCGTTCGAGGGCACGAGGCTCCAGGACAATATCGTTCTGCGCATCACCATCGTGGAATTCCACGACATGAGAATCTCCCTCGACCCAGCCGTGGAGAGCAAGATCAAGACCACTGCTCCGAGTAGGATTGTCAGATTCACCGTCAACGTCACCAACCACGGCAACGTCCCCGACCAACCGACGCTCCACAACCACACTGTCGATGTTGCGGGTGTTTGGGGCGTTTCCCCGGGGCTGTACGCCCTGAGCACCTGGCGTATCGACTTCGCATTGCTCGAAGGCTTCAGGACTGAATACCCCATAGAGAGGCCATGCGTCGAGATAATCGTGGGCGAGGCTCCTCCTGAAGGAGAGTGCTTCGTCACTCCCGGCCTCACCGTGACGCTCCCCATGATGGGGCCTTACACGACGTTCCAGGTCGTTGTGATCGTCACCATAGCCCCCGACGCCGCCCTCCAAGACCGGTTCATCGGTATCAAGACGAAATCTATGTTTGGTTCCTCGGAGGTCGGAGGTGACCACGACGAGACGCCGATATGGGACGACTCGTGCACCCTCGATGCAAACAAGGACGGCCTGCCTGACAACTACCCACCAGCGTGCGACACCAACGAGCAGATACTCGAACTGCGGCTAAGGGCCCCGGACCTAGAGATCATAGAAGTCGAGGCGGCCAAGACCAAGGGTGAGATTGGCGAGATGCTCTCGGTCAGCGTGAAGGTCGTCAACCGTGGCAATGCGCATGCAACCGACGTCAACATCATACTTTGCAAGGACCAGTCAGAGACCGACATCAAGAGGAACGGCTGCGAAGAGAGCAACATCGTCTACAGGCAGATTGTCAAGGCGATAATGCCGATAGCCGAGGGCGACACGGAGGAACCCAACTCGATTACCCTTCTGTACATGGTCCAAGCCGGGAACCATGAAATCGTAGTCGTCGTCGATCCCGACAATGTCATAGTCGAGACGGACGAGACGAACAACATACGCAGAATCCCCGGTGGAAAGATGAGCTCGACGCTCGGTGTGGTCGACGTCGGCGTCGATGTGATTGCCAAGTACTCTGTCCCAGTAATCATCCTCGGGGCAACTTTCTCCTTGGTTGGCGTCTCCGGATACGTCATCTATGGCAGGAGAATCGCCGCACTTACCAGGTTTGCCGAGTTGAGCAGCCTGCTCCCAGGAACGGAAGACGACGACCTGCGCTTCTGATTATCGAGCCATCCACCAAGGTAGGGGAGTACTCTCCTTGGCAGCGACGAAGGTGCCCCGAGTGGCTGCGAAGTCCCTCATGAGACGATTGCGCAGGTTGTCCATCATCTTCTCAGCGTGCATGGACTGGATTCGCAGTCCATGTGAGAACGCATCTAGGTCGAGAGGCCTCCTTGGGTGACTCATCATCGCATGCGCGAGCTGCCTTTCTTCATAGGACTCGGAATGCTCCTCAACGCTGGGCGAGACCTTGTGCATAACTTGCTGATGGAGCGCAATAATGGCATCTCGCTGCTCTTCGACTCGCTCCAGAGCGGCATCCAATTCTGATAGAATGCTCATCGCATCGACCATCGGAAGCCTCCTGCGTGTACCAATCCTCTCGACTACATCGTCTAAATCTCTAGGGAGCCTACCCGAGAGCCTTATCGCCCCTCCCTTTGGCATCTTCCTGTGTTCGGCTCGAAATAAATCTGGCCCTAGGTCAAGACGAATCGAGAATGACTGGTTTACCCTGTAGACCTTCTTCGGAGGGCCGCCCTTGTTGGATTTCACCATCTCAGAATCAACGAAGCCGGCCCCTTCGAGCACCTTTAGGTGCTTCACGACGGCTTGCTGACTTACATCAAGCAGATCGGAGAGTTGCAGGGGGTAGTGGGGCTCCTTGACGAGGCATCGCAGTATCTCCCTCCTAGTCGTATTCTCGAGTATGCTCAGAGACT
>JAYZFV010000003.1:0-8878 GCA_036336595.1 Thermoplasmatota archaeon
CTCCTCGTCGAACTGGGAGGCTTGGGCCCTGAGCTCGACTAGTTGTGACTCCGAGGTCTCGACTGAGGCCTTGAGATCCCCGATGGCCTTCTCGGCTTGGGATATAGAGGTCTGCTGGATCCCTATCTGCCTGCCCACCTCCTTCACCCGCCCGCCGAGCAGATCGAGTTGCTGTTTGCCGGTGATTATGGCCGCCTCTGACATGACGCGGGTGCGCTCGGCTTGAGTGCGCGTGTTCTCAGCCTCCCGGAGGATCTCGGAGAGGTGGTCTGGAGTGTGGTTCTGCAACGCCTCGGCTGCACATGTCCTGACCTCTGAGGCCTGCTCGAAATCGGAGCGCGCCGTCTCGCACTCCGCGGCAAGCTTGCGATTGTCGGACTCGCATGACTCGAACTCCTTGGTTGCCGCCTTGATTTTCGCCGTTAGCTCGTCGACCTGCTTCTGCGTGCGCTCTAGGTCGGCCTTCCAGTTCCTCAGGCGTACTGAATGATCATCGTCGTCGAGCCCAAGGATGCGATCGCGGAGCGACTGCTGGTTTGCTCGCAGCTCCCTCAGTGCCGAGTCAACAGTTGAGAACAGCAGATCGGCCTCTTGAGATGACCTCTCGAGGCGCTCGATAGCGGAGCTGCCGGAGCCAGAGCCGTCGAATCCGGGTCGGTCTCTCTTGGACGAGGAGCCCCCGGTCATTGCGCCAGAGCTCTCGATGACCGAACCGTCCAGAGTGACCATGCGGACGCCGCCCATGTTGTTTCGAGCGACGCTCATCGACTCGACGACGAGGGTGTTGCGCCCGGCGTATCTGACCGCCGTCTCGATGCTCGGGTCGAAATCTAGCAGATCGTGCACGAAGCCCACGACGCCCGGGTTGCGTGCTACCAGAAGGGTCCGTCCCTGGGGTCTGGAGATGGAGAGTTTGTTCAGCGGCAGGAAGGTTGCCCTGCCACCACCATTCTTGCGTAGCCATTCGATGCACTTGGAGGCGACGTGGTCGGAGGACACCACTATGCTGCGCAGGCCACCACCGAAAGCGAATGAAAGGGCCTCCTCGTGGGCGGGATCCTTGGGTGAGGCTAGCTCCCCGAGGGTGCCGAGGATGCCATGGATGTCACCGTTCTCCCTGAGCTTGGATAGCGCTGCGAGGGTGAGGGCCGATCCGGGCCTGCTGGACCTGGTCTCCTGACGGGCTCGCGCCTTTGCCAGAGCCCTCTCCGTGTTCCGGAGCTTGGTCTCGGCCCGATCACGGTCCTCGGACAGATTCTTCTCCTGCTTCTGCAGACTCGTCAGTTCCCTGGCGAGGGAGTCCCTGTCGGTCTCCGGGTTCGCGTCCTCCAGGTCCTCGCCAAGCAGTTCCTGGTCGTCTCGCTCCAACTCAGCGGCCTCGTAGGCCTGCTCTAGGTCAGCGAGCTTTTCAGAGGCGATCTGCGCCCGCTGGTCGGCCCTGTCGTACTCCAACTGGGCCTGCGCGTAGGAGTCCCTCGCAGCTTGCTCGGCGTCCGTGGCCTTTCCAAGCGCGCGATTTAGGTCCCTGCCATGCTTGTCGCCCGACCGTATGGCCTTGCGCGCATCCTTCTCATCGGCGGCCGCCTTCTTCAGTGCCGCCTTCGAATCCTCGACAGACTTCTTCGACTTCGAGAGGCTTTCCTCGGCCTCGGTTCTGGCCTTCTCGGCGCCATCCCTCTCTCCCTCGAACACCTCGATCTCCTCGTTCGCGCGCTCGATTACCCGGTTGTGATCGCCAATGCGATCCCCAGCGGTCTCCGTCTCGATCTCGTGCTGCCTGATCTGGTCAATGATCCTCCTGGCATCTCCTGCTAGGACGCTGTCCAGGTCCTTTGCGACTCGGACCAGCTCGCTGTCGAACTCGTCGAGCCGCACGCTGTCCTCCTTCAGCTCGGAGGTGAGTTCGCTGGAGCGCTCGCCGTATCTAGAGCGCTCGTCCGTGAGTAGGGTGACATCTTCCTGGCGGTTCCTGTGCCTGGACTGCTCCAGCGTCAGCCTAGCAAGGTTCACCTCGTTCTTCAGCTGTTTGAACTTGAGGGCCTGCTCACGCTCCTTCTCCAACTCCTTCAAGCGCTTCTTCTGATCGGCCTCGAAGATGTCAATCGTCTCGATGTTGTTCTCGACGTGCTTGCGCTGGGTGTTCGCCTTGCGGATCTCGTCGTCGTACGCCGTTACCCCTGCGACCTGCTCGAGGACTCCGCGCCGCTTGTGTGGCGTCATCGTCGCGAGGTTTGTGACATCACCCTGCTGGACGATGTTGTACCCGTCACCGCGCAGGCCGGCCTCGGCTAGAATCCTGCGCATCTCGGTGGCTGAGCAGGTCTTGTCGTTGATCTTGAATGATGAGATGGGGTCTCCCCTGCGGTTGAGGCGAACGGAGCGAGTGAAGGAGACCTCGTCTGCATCGGCCCTTAGCCTCCGGCGACCGCCCACCTCCGAGGTGTTGCTGAACACCAGGGTTGCGGACATGTGCTTGGCTGCCCTTCCCCGCTTTCCGCCATTGAAGATGAGCTCGGTCACGTTTGCTGCCCTCAGCGACCTAGTTGACTTCGGGCCGAGGACGAACTGTATGGCATCGCCGCAGTTTGACTTGCCGCTCCCGTTTGGTCCGGTAATGGCCGTGAACCCCTCTTCGAGGGGTATTGTAATCTCACCGCCAAACGACTTGAAGTTCTCTAGTTCGATTCGGACTAGATGCATCCCCTCACCTTCGTCGCCGAGGAATAATCCCCCCAACAACATCGCCAGTCGTTCCATTTGAGGTTATGAACGTTGAGGCAGTCACCCGTTTCCAATACCGATTAAATGGGTTCTTGAAAATCGCCGAGCGCGAGGGCTATGACTCAGCAGGGAGTGGCATGCGGCGTCACATGTTGCGGCGGAACTTGCCGCCGGTCTCAAACAGGGCCTGCGTGACTTGACCCACCGTGCAGTGCTCGACAATCTCCATCATGACCTCGAACAGGTTGCCGCCATCGCGCGCCACCTGCTTGAGCTTGGCAAGACCCGCAGCTGCCTCCTTGGAATGGGCATCCTTGAACGCCTTGTTGCGTTCGATGACCATGCGCTTCTCGTCCTCGTCGGAGCGCGTCACCTCGATATCGAAATCGTCTGCCGACATCACTCTGGCGTCAGGGTCGGTGAAGGTGTTGACGCCCACAATGGGGGTCTCGCCAGTGTGCTTGCGGTGCTCGTATTCCATCCCCTCCTCCTGGATGCGGTTGCGCTGGTAGTTGACCTCCAGGGCACCTAGCGCGCCCCCGCGCCGGTGCATGTCCTCGAAGATTCTCAGGACCCCCTCCTCAACCGAGTCGGTGAGCCACTCGGCGATGAACGAGCCCTGCAGGGAGTTCTCGTTGCGCAGCCAGCCGTACTCCTTGGAGAGAATGAGCTGGATGGCCACGGCGTCGCGTACGGTCTCCTCAGTGGGTATGCCAAAGGCCTCGTCGCGGCTGTTTGTGTGCAGAGAGTTGGCATTGTCGGAGAGGGCATAGAGCGCTTGGAGGGTCGTGCGGTAGTCGTTCCAAGTGAACTCCTGCGAGTGCAGCGAGCGGCCGCTCGACTGGATGTGGTACTTCAACTTCTGGCCGCGCTCGCCGACATCGTACAGATCGCGCATGGCGATTGCCCAGATCCGGCGAGAGACGCGCCCTATGACGGCGTACTCTGGGTCCATGCCGTTGGAGAAGAACCACGAGAAGTTGCGCAGGAACTTGTCGGGATCGAGGCCCCGCGCCTTGAACAACTCGACGTACGTCAGCCCGTTTGAGAGCGTGAGGGCGGCCTGTGAGATCGGGTTGGCCCCGGCCTCGTCTATGTGGTAGCCCGAGATTGAGACGAAGTAGTGGTTGCGGACGTTGTTGTCCACATAGTACTCGGCGACGTCTGCCATCATCCTCAGAGCGGTGTCGAGGTTGAAGACCAGCGTGTTCTGGCCCATGGCCTCCTTGAGCTGGTCCGCCTGGACCGTGCCCCGGACAGTGCTCAGCGTCTTCGACTTGATCTCGGACATTTCATCGTCGGTGGGGGCCCTGCCCTGCTCTTCCACGAACTTCCTAGCCTGCTGGCGTATTGCCACCGTGAAGAAGGCGGCCAGATGCCACCAGTAGTTGCCGTTGATGGTCTTTGAGACGCTCGTATTGGATGCGCACAGGTCGAAGCCATCGAACAACCGGTCCATCTCGTCGACCGTGCTGATGCTCACACCTGACTCACAGACCTTGCCGAAGATGTCTAACTGCTCTACCGGGTCATGGCCGTAGAGGCTGGGTGAGTCGAAGGCCACTGAGAGTCGGTTGAAGGGCTGGTCCTCGGAGAGGAACCTGTAGCGCTTGTTGGTGCGCTCGGCGCTGCCCTCGCCGGCGAACATCCTGACGGGCAGCTCGTCCTCGCGCCTGAACGGGAACACGCCGGGGGCGTTCTCCTTGCTGATCCACTCCAGCCGCTCGCCCCAGTCCTCGGTGTCGGGCAAGGCGACCCTAGGGACATCCAGTCCCGAGAGGGTCCTAGTAGTCGTCTCTACGGGAATCTGCTTCCCACGAACGGTGTAACTGGCGGTCCCAGAGCGGTATGACTCGGCAAGGGCGTCGAAGTCTGCAATCGCCTGCCAAGCCGCATCTGGCACCTCCGACCTCGTCTTTTCTGCCTCCTCGTCGAGGTCAGCGGCAGCGTCTCCCTTGCCTGACTCACGCATCTGTGCGGATACCGCCTCGAGCTGCTGTACCAGCCTGACCTTGGATGAGGCCTCCTCAGACTTGGAGTGGTAGCCGCGAACTGCGGCTGCGACCTCCGCGAGGTAGCCCTGCCTCTCGGGAGGGATCGGGGGAGAGCGGTACGGAAGCCCGTCGAATCCAAGCTTTGGCTCCGAGGCGACGAACGAGGAATCGAAGCGCTTGTTCAGTACGCCGGAGAGTCGCTCCCAGAGCTGGTCGACACCGGCATCAGCGAACTGGCTTGCGATTGTCGGGACGACTGGCAGTGTGTCCGCGTCGGCATCCCACGCCTCGCGGTTGCGCTTGAACTGCTTGCGGATCTCGCTCAGCGCGTCTTCGGCGCCGGGCCTATCGAACTTGTTGAGGACGATGATGTCGGCGGCGTCCAGCATCTCCAGCTTCTCGAGCTGGCTGGGTGCGCCATACTCCCTGGTGGTGACGTACAGAGAGACATCGGCGACCTCCGTGATCGCGTCGTCGCCTTGTCCGATGCCACTGGTCTCGACGAGCACGAGGTCGAAGCCGACGGCCTTGCATACCTCGATCGCACGACCGACGCAATCGGCGATCTCGCGTCCGCTATCCCTGCTCGCGAAGGAGCGCATGAACAGGTGCTCGTCAGTAAGCGAGTTCATCCTGATTCGGTCACCGAGCAGCGCCCCGCCGGTCCGCTTTCGAGTCGGGTCCGTGGCCAGCAGTGCCACTCGCATGCCCGGGTTATCGCGTTGGATCCTGAGCATGAGCTCGTCCACAAGGCTCGACTTGCCGGCCCCGCCCGTCCCGGTCACCCCCACTACTGGGTTCACTTCGTCTGCCTGCGTCGAGCGCGCTCGCTTGAGAGAGGCTGCAAACGTTCCCTCGTCGGCGTTCTCCGCTAGGGTGAGGAGTCTGGAGACGGCACCGTGATCAGCTGCGGTGACCGGGCCTTCGATGGCCTCGAATCGCCCCGCATCGAGCAGGTCGATGCGTCGTGCCTCTCCCATGGCGTCTTGCACCATGCCCACCAACCCCATCTCTCGGCCGTCATCGGGGGAGTAGATTCGTGCTATGCCCTTGTCTTGCAGGTGCCCAGTCTCGTGCGGCAGAATCGTGCCCCCACCGCCCCCCAACAGGAATACGTGGCCGAAGCCTGCCTCTTCGAGAATCTCCTTGGTATGGGTGAACATCTCCACCGCTCCGCCTTGGTAGGAGGTGATGGCAATAGCATGGGCGTCTTCCTGTATGGCTGCTCGGGCGACCTCCTCCGCACCCCTGTCGTGACCAAGGTGGATGACCTCGCATCCTTGGCTCTGCAGGATCCTCCGAAAGATGCCTATCGCCGCGTCATGCCCATCGAAGATGGCGGCAGCGGTCACCACGCGCAGAGGTATTGCGCCGCCAGAGGACCTAGAGAGGCCCCCAGATGCGGCATCCTCGGTACCGCTCACCATGATTCGCCGACCCCACGGGCCCACAAGAATGCGTTGCCGGGAAATTTCCGACTGCAGGGGCACTTCCGGGACACAGTTCAAGGCATGTTGCGTCTCCGTCACGAAGCGGTGGTCGTATGAGGTGTCCGAGGGACCAGAACAGCCTAATCGAGCCCGATTCGACCCAATTGAGCATATTCGCGGACAACGGGCTCCGCAGTTGCGAGAAATGCCAGGGGATTCTGCTAAACGCCGAGGCCGCGCATTCTTCCATGGCACGCGAAATGCTCGACCAGATGCACGAGGCATTCACGGACGGGGGTAGCGAAGCCGCCCTCGATTGCCCGAATTGCAATTCAAGGATGCGCGTCAGGAGCATTGTGTTCAGCAAGCCGGATGGCAGCGATACTGAGCCAATCGAGCTCGACGGCTGCCCCACTTGCTCGTCATTCTGGTTCGACGCAGGCGAGTTACAGAGTCTGGTTCCCCCACTCGGGACCGCAGGAGAGGAGCTCGAGGGGGAGACTACGGCACTGGCAGTCCTCGTCCAGATGCTGATGCTGCTACCTCACAGGATTACCTGAGGAGGAAGGATAGTTGCAGTTCCCAGTTTGGATCAGCCTTGGTTCGACCGCCATCCACCCCCACCTCGTCTTCGAGGTGCTCGGGTACCTCATCGGGATCTCGCTCACAATCTGGATCTCATCGACCGGAAGGGACACGGTCAGCCCCAAACAGAGGCATCCCCTCATTTTGGCGGGACTGGTGGGGGCCCTGATTGGGGCTAAGATACTGGCTTGGGCCCAGCACCCCCAAACGACCATCCTAGCGGTCACCGAAGAGCCGGTCCTGCTATTCGGCGGCAAGACGATCGTGGGTGGGCTGCTTGGCGGCATGGCAGGGATCGAGCTGGCCAAGAAGGCCCTCGGCATCGAGCAGAGGACCGGGGATGCCTTGGTCGTCCCTCTGGCCGTCGGGATGAGCCTGGGCAGGATAGGTTGCTTCCTATCGGGGTTGGATGACGGTACCTACGGAATCGAGACTTCGCTGCCGTGGGGCGTCGACTTCGGCGATGGCGTGTACAGGCACCCGACCCAACTCTACGAGATCGTGGCAATCTGGGCCATCGTCCTAGGCATCAGATACCGCTCGGACAAGTCCCCAGTCCCATCGGGATGGGGCTTCAGGGCATATCTCATGAGCTACTTGGTATGGCGCCTAATGGTCGATTGGATCAAGCCAGCCGACTGGGAGCTCCTCTTCCTCTCCCCCATCCAGATCGCCTGCGTGCTCGGCCTCGCGTGGTACCTCACACTGGGTGTGATGTCAGAGGAGGAATGGGGGGTGCCGGGGGATGGTTGAAGCACATGTGGGCAATGGGACTGGACGTGTGGGGGCGATGACCTGAGTGGGAGAGTTCGCGACTACCTGTTCTACGACACGGCGACCTCGGTATGCTCGTCGTGCCTGCGACGCGCGGAGGGCAAGATAATCATCCGTGACGACTCGGTCTTCATGGACAAGCTCTGCTATTCCTGCGGCAAGCGCGAGGAGGTCATCCTGGCCGATGACGCGGAGTACTACAAGCGCTGTCGCGAGGTCTACGTCAAACCCAGCGAGATGCCCGAGAAGTGGAACACCCCGATGAAGTACGGCTGCCCCTATGACTGCGGGCTCTGCCCCAGTCACGAGCAACACTCGTGCCTGACTCTAATCGAAATCACCGACCACTGCAACCTGCGCTGCCCCATCTGCTACGCCTCCTCGGGACCCGAGCGGCACCAGGACTACCGCACCTTCGAGCACGTCGTCCAGATGCTGGATGCGGTGGTGGAGAACGAGGGTGAGCCCGACGTCATCCAGATCTCAGGCGGCGAGCCCACCCTGCACCCCGACTTCTTCCGCATCCTCGACGAGGCCAAGGCCCGCCCGATACGCCACGTCATGGTAAACACCAACGGCATCAGGATCGCCAACGAGCCGGAGTTCGCCGCCCGTCTGGCCGACTACATGCCCGGGTTCGAGGTATACCTGCAGTTCGACAGCCTCGAGCGAGAGCCCCACATGCGCCTGCGCGGGGCGGACCTGCGCGAAGTCAAGCAGCGCGCTATCGAGAACCTGAACGCCAACAACATCTCGACGACCCTCGTGGCCACAGTGAGCCGGGGCCTCAACGACGGGGAGATGGGCGCGCTGGTCGAGTTCGCCCTGTCGCAGCCGTGCGTGCGTGGAATCACATTCCAACCAATCCAGGAGGCGGGGCGCTCGGATGACTACGAGGCCGCAGAGGAGCGGTTGACCCTGACCGAGGTGCGCCGCAGGATAGGTGAGCAGTCAGCCACTTTCGTGGTCGACGACATGCTCCCGGTGCCCTGCCACCCAGACAGCCTGTCCATGGCCTACGCGCTGAAGGTCAACGGCACCGCGGTACCGATAACCCGCTACATCGACGACGAGACCCTGCTCGCCGGGCCGCGCTCGACCATCCAGTTCGAGAAGGACCCGGCGATCCAAGAGGCTGTGCTCGGGCTGCTGTCCACTGGTCACTCGCCTCAGTCCGCCAGCCACTCGCTGGCCGAGCTGCTGTGCTGCCTGCCCGAGCTCGTGGTCCCCTCGCAATTCAGCTACGAGAACGTCTTCCGCATCATCATCATGGACTTCATCGACGCCCACTCCTTCGACCTGCGCAGCATCAAGAAGACCTGCGTCCACATAGTCAGCCCGGACCTCCGGATCATCCCCTTCGACACCTACAAC
>JAYZFV010000004.1:0-11982 GCA_036336595.1 Thermoplasmatota archaeon
TGGACTTGCTCCGGCGGGGGTGCTCGTTCCAGCCGCGGTCAGGAAACCTCCCCCTTTCGGGTTCATAGTGCGCCTGGCGCGGTTCGTTTCTGTTGCAGAGCCGGCCCTCCCGGACCTCCGACTTGCGCCGGACCACCTGCATCGCGGAGAGGGGACTTTCCTCAGTGTCGAACACTGTCAGCGACCCTCCTGCTCCCTCGGATTGCGGACGCGTCACTCTCGGATGAACCCACCGGCTATGCCAGCCGCCCCGAGGGGCAACCATCATGCACGTCCGACTGCCCCCCGGGGGCGTGGCGGGGGTGGAGTCCCTCAAGGAGCAGGCGGGTGTCTCCGCGTGCGGCTTCGTGACTGATGGCATGGTGGTGGGGCTCGGAACAGGCTCGACTGTCAGGTACACCATAATCGAGCTCGCGAGGCGCATCAGGCAAGAGGGCCTGAAGGTCAGCGGCGTCCCGACCAGCGAGGACACGAGGCAGCTAGCCGAGATGCTCGAGATTCCTTTGCTCGAGATACAGGACGCGGGTAGCCTCGACCTGACTATCGACGGCGCGGACGAGTTCGACTCCAATTTCGATTTGATCAAGGGCGGTGGAGGCGCGCTCACGCGAGAGAAGGTCGTCGCCCTCGCTTCCGATGCCATGGTCGTCGTCGCCGACGACAGCAAGCAGGTCGTCACCCTCGGCGAGTTTCCCCTGCCCGTGGAGGTCGACGAGATGGCGTGGGAGAGCGCGAGGGAGGGGATCTCCGGCCTGTGTCCCGGCGAGGTCGCTCTGCGAGGGGGGACGGACGACCCCTACGTCACCGACAACTGGGGCCACATCCTCGATTGCTCGTTCGGCCCCACTATCAGCGACCCCGCTGCTTTAGAGGCCGAGATCCGCGGCATAGGGGGCGTTGTGGAGGCCGGGCTCTTCGTCGGGATCTGCGATGCCGTCGTCATGGCTTCGCAAGACGAGGTCAGCACCCTCGTCAAGCCTGGCGGGCGCTTGGACTGAGTTTCCCGTCGCCGTTATAGGGCGGCGCCAAATCCGAGCCCCGGGTCTGTAGCTTAGTCAGGTAGAGCGACGGGCTCTTAACCCGTCGGCCGCGGGTTCGAATCCCGTCAGACCCGCCATCTAATCAGCGTCTTTCCGGCGTCCAGTGGGCTGCCTTTGATATGGGGGAAGCGACCGGGGCGGAGCGAGATTCCCATGGCGAAGACGACTTGGATAGGGGATGTTCGAGCCGGTGCCCACGATGGCGCTGAAGTCGAGTTGAAGGGATGGGTCCACCGGTCCCGTGGCTCCAACAAGATCTGGTTCATTGTCCTGCGGGACTCGACTGGGTCCGTTCAGTGCGTCGTCAAGCGTGACGTGGTCGGAGACTCCGCGTTCGAGGAGATGAGGGGCGCGCTCACAGAGTCCAGCGTCATTGTCCACGGCACGGTCGAGTCAACTGACCGCGAGCACGGCCACGAGGTCATGGTATCCTCCGGCGAGGTCATCGGGCCCGTAAACCCCGACCGCCCGTTCCCGATCACCGAGTCCGCGATGGAGGAGGCCGACGGGGGGGAGACTGAGTTCCTCCTCGACAACCGCCACCTCTACCTCCGCACAGGTCGGATGACCACCATGCTCAAGCTGCGCAGCACCGTCTTCGGATCCATCCACTCATACTTCCGTGAGCGGGACTTCATCGAGTATCAGGCGCCCAACTTCGTCGCCGGAGCCGTGGAGGGCGGCAGCACTCTCTTCGAGCTGCCATACTTCGGGCGCAAGGCCTACCTGACCCAGTCCTGGCAGCTATACGCCGAGGCCGCTATGCCCGCCCTCGAGCGCATCTACACGATGGCCCCATCGTTCCGCGCGGAGAAGTCTCGCACACGCCGACACCTCACCGAGTTCTGGCACGCGGAGATGGAAATCGCCTGGGCCTCCAACGACGAGGCCATGGAGCATGGCGAGGGCGTGGTACGCCACATCTCGCGAACCCTTCTCGAGGAGCACGAGGACGAGCTCGCCGAGCTAGGGAGGGACCTCGATCTAGTCTCACGCTACGCCGACAGCACTTACCCAAGAATGAGGTACGACGAGGCGGTTGAGACACTGCAAGGCAAGGGGGTAGAGATCGAGTGGGGGCAGGATCTGGACTACAGCAAGGAGAAGGTGCTGACCCAGGACTTCGAGGTCCCGCACTTCCTGACTCACTACCCCCGCGTCTCCAAGCCGTTCTACCACCGCCCGGACCCCGACGACCCGAAATACGTGCTCTGCCACGACCTGCTCGCACCAGAGGGCTACGGCGAGATCATCGGCGGCGGCGAGCGCACCTGGTCGGAGGACGAGATCCTCGAGAGGATAGACGAGGAGGGGACGCCGCGTGAGCCCTACGAGTTCTACATCGACGTCCGCCGTTACGGGGGGGTGCCCCACAGCGGCTTCGGGCTGGGGGTCGACCGCGTCTGCGCGTGGTTGACGGGCGCTGATCACATCCGCGAGGTCATCCCGTTCCCGCGGGACAGCAGACGCGTCACGCCGTAGCCCTGACGCGGGTTCATACGAGCCAACCCAGCCCTGCCAGCGTGGAAGCCGAAGACACGAAGTCCCTGGCCCCCATCGTTTGGGTCCCGGCCTTGACGGCCAGCATGTGCTGCGTTCCCTCGGTGGTCTGGGTACTTTTCGCGGGCTCTTCGGCCATAGTCGCTGCAGATCAACTATCCAACGACCTGTACTACTCGTGGGTGCGCTATGCGCTGTATGCCGTCTCGCTGGGCATGGTCGCTGCAGGCTTGGCCATCTACTTCAGGAACCGCGGCATCTGCACGCTGGACCAGGCCAAGCGCGAGCGCAGGCGCATCCTGAACACGTCCCTAGCGGTGTTCACCGCCTCGACCGCCCTCTACTTGGTTTGGAACTACGTCATTCTGGAGCTGATCGGCATAGCGTTAGGCCTGCCCTGGGAGCATACTGCCTTCTGGAGCAACTAGGCGACCATTGACGAATGGCTCATACGACGACCACGTCTAGCGGGACCATGGGCGAGGGCTGGCACGACTTGGATATCGCGAACCCTACCGACGAGCACGCGATGCTGCGCCAGATGGTCAGAGACTTCGTCCGCGAGGAGGTTGAGCCCCAAGCCCTCGAACACGACCGAGACGAGCGGTTCAACCTCACTCTGTTCCGCAAGCTGGGTGGAATGGGCCTGCTCGGGCTGACCGCTCCCACCGATTACGGCGGGGCGGGAATGGACGCCACATCGGTCGTCATCGTCAACGAGGAGATATCCTACTCAGACCCAGGTTTCTGCCTCGCCTTCCTCGCTCACGACCAGTTGTTCGTCAACAACCTAGCCCACAGCGGCACCGACGAGCAGAAGGCCAGGATTCTGCCCAAGGTGTGCAGTGGGGAGTGGATTGGCTGCTTGGGCATGAG
The DNA here is from genome assembly GCA_036336595.1 of Thermoplasmatota archaeon. Lineage (GTDB taxonomy): Archaea > Thermoplasmatota > Poseidoniia > Poseidoniales > Thalassarchaeaceae > UBA36. Next base: position 3,417 of record JAYZFV010000004.1, read on the forward strand.
CGAGGCCGATCATGGCACTGACGTCCTGGGCATGTAGACCAGCGCGGTACCTCGTGACGACGGCTCCTGGGTCGTCAACGGTCGCAAGATGTGGATAACGAACGGTTCGATAGACGATGCCGGTACCCCGGCCGACGTGGTGTGGCTGTACGCCAGGACCGGGTCTGACGACAGGGGCCGCGCCGAGCTCACCACCTTCCTTATCGAACGCGGTATGCCCGGCTACTCCGCGGGCCAGAAGATACACGACAAGCTTGGGGTGCGCGCAAGCACCACCTCGGAGCTGCTGTTCGAGGATTGCGTGGTGCCAGCGGAAAACGTCGTTGGACAGCCAGGGGAGTCGATGCTCCACCTGATGAGGAACCTCGAGCACGAGCGCCTCGGCCTCGCTGCGATGAGCATAGGCATCGCACGCCGCTGCCTTGCAGCGATGAACGCCTACGCTAGCGAGCGCGAGGCCTTCGGAAAACAGATCAGGGATTTCGGGCAGATCCAGCGCCACATAGGCGAGTCGTGGGCCGAGTACAGGGCGATGCGAGCCTACGTCTACGACACGGCACGCCAGCTGGACCTGTCCGAGGCAGGGCATCGTCTGGACTCGGACGGCGCCAAGCTGTTCGCTACCACCGCTGCCAAGGGCATCGCCGACCGGGCCATCCAGGTCATGGGTGGCTACGGCTACGTGGGCGAGTACGTGGTCGAGCGAATGTGGCGCGATGCGAAGCTTTTGGAGATTGGCGGGGGCACGCTCGAGAGCCATCAGAAGAACATCACCAAGGACCTGTCGGGAAACCCCGGAGCAATCGAGGAGTAGTGGTAGTCCCGCCCGGATTCGAACCAGGGTCCCCGGGACCAAAACCCGAGATGATGGACCACTACACTACGGGACTCCGCGTAACCCCTGCTGTGCCGACTCTTTGTATTTGACGGGACTCGGAGCCGTCAATCTCAAGCCGACCCGGTTCGCCGTTATTGCATGCGAGGCAGGCTCTCGGCGGCAGTCCTCGTCCTCCTGCTCGCCTCGTCAATGTCTTCCGCAGCGACCAACGATCCCCCTAGCCAAGCCAGCCAATCACGAGAGCCGACTCCGAAATCGAGCACTCCAAGCCAATTCACGGGGGTCCCATGGATGGACCAGGGACTACTGGATAGGGTCGCCTCGGGGCAAGGGGAGGTGCGCGTGACGGTGATCACTAGCTCGCTCGACGACCTCGACGTGTGGCAGCACAGGCACGGAGCTTTCGAGAAGCAGGCGCCTGCCAAGGCTGGTGAGGTCATGGTGAGCCACGGCAGCCAGGGCAGTGGCATCGACCACAGGACCCTCTGGCTGGAAGCCGACCTCTTGCACAAGCTTCCCGGTATCGCCGGGGTCATCGCTGTAATCGACGCCGAACGCCCCCCCGAGCCCTATGACACAATCCCTCTCGAAGCGCCCCCGGGGCACGAGCCCTCTTCGGTCAGGACGGGCCAGATTCATGGCGCCACGGAAGCTTGGGACCGGGGCTACACGGGTGAGGGCCTAGTAGTGGCAGTGGCCGATACCGGCGTCGACTTCGGACATCCCGACCTCAACGGCACCCAAGCCAGGGTCGAGTACCAGAACTCGTCCTACCACGGCTGGCCTCTGATGCTCGACCACAACAGCATGTACCACTGGCTGGTCGACGGCGAAGCATACCCGGAGACAGGGACATGGTACGCGAACACCTCGGCAGTAGACTTCGACAACGACAGCGACGGGGTCCTCGACTCTAGCGGCTACAACATCACAGGCGTGAGCGCATCGCTCTCGGGCACCTACCACCTCGGCGAGCATCCTGATTGGAAGCTGCGGGACAGGGTGGGGGGTGACGTCCCCATCCTAGTCGTCGACGACGGCAAATCGGGCCTATACGAGACGGTCTGGCCCGACATCGACAGGGACGGCTGGTTCGGAAACGAGACTCCGATGAGGCCAGGCGAGGAGACCTCGGGCAGGGATGTGGATGGCGATGGCCTGTGGGACATATCAGCCGGGCTAGTCTACTGGGTGGCCGACGGCACCAACGGCGTGCCCTACAGCTCGACCTACGCCGCTCGTCACGGATACGATGACAGGATCCCCGGATCAGGGAACCTGACCCTGTTCATGCTCGAGTCCGGCAGCCACGGTACACTTTGCGCCAGCGCGGTGGCCGCGCAGGGCGTCATCGACGACGGACGCGTCCTCGGCATGGCACCCAACGCCACCATCTCCGCGATAGGCAACCACTACTCCGGCGGCCACGCCCTCGATGCGTGGCGCTTCATCGCCGAGGGTTACGACGGTGACCCCAGCACCCCCGACCAGCCCCACATAGGATCGTTCTCCTTTGGGTACTCCTCAGTCGACGACTCTGGTGCCGACGGTTACTCGCTCTACCTCGACTGGCTGACTAGGGTCTACAACTCGAACGCCTCGTATGCTGTGGCCATCGGCAACGGCGGACACGGCTTCGGCACCACGAAGGTACCGGGAGCAGCTCACGGCGTGTTTTCCGTGGGTGCCTTCAGCAGCAGGTCCTCCGACTCCTGGGGACAGAGCGCACCGTGGTCAAATCGAGGACCTAACGTGGTCGGCAGGATGGACCCAGACATCGTCTCAGTCGGCTGGTCTGCGACAGGCGATGTGCCTCTCAACGACTACAGCAGCGCCAACGACGCCTGGACCACCTGGGGCGGTACCAGCTTGGCCACGCCCGTGGCCGCGGGCCTGCTCGCACTGATCGAGGAGGCTTGGCTAGAAAACCTGAACCAGACGCCCGGCTCGCAGGAGCTCAGGGACTTCGTGCTCTCGACCTCCGACGACAGGGGCTACGAGCCCTTCGTACAGGGTGGTGGTTGGATGAACGCCTCTCGCTCGGTGGCCACCTTGGAGGGCGACAACGGGACGTGGTCGCTGAGCCCGGCACAGTGGAACTCCGGGACGTTCCAGGGCCAGCACCGGGACGCCAACCTCAATGCCCTGCGCCCCGGGGAGTCCCAGACAGTCGAGCTCGCCTTCGCCAACCCAGGCGACTCCGACCTCGTTCTGAGCCTCTCCCCAACGGTCTTCGCACCGCTGGAGCACACCGTCCTCGTATGGAACAGCACCGGCAACGGCAGCAGCGGGGGCGAGAACGCCACATGGGACGGGCACCAGGACGATCGCCCGGACCTCCTCGTTCCGCTTCACATTGCCAGTGACTCAGCCTACCAGCTTCCAAACAGCACCGTCCAGCTTCGTGCTAGGGCAACCATCGACTACGCAGCCTTCGATCCCTACAAGGAACGCTCCTCGAAGGAACGCGTCTTCCTGCAGATCTACCGCTGGACGGACTTAGACGACGACGGGGTGTACCACAATGACTCCGACGGCGACGGAATGGTGGACGACGGTGAGTGGAACGAGTCCGATGAACTCGAGGAGGTCACCTACTGGTGGAGCAACGGACCGCAGGCCGAGGTCAGGGTCGGCATGCCATTCGAGGACGCTAGGGACGGCCTGCTGTTGGGGGTGTGGAGGTACGACGGCCAGCTCTCAGGGGCGGACCCAGTGAGGATCGAGGTGGATTGGACTGCCTTCGGCTCGGTCGAGGACGACTGGATATCGGCCCCTGCCACCGTGCAGGCGACGGGCCAAGGCACAACCACCGTCGAGATGGTCGTGTCCGTGCCCGAGGATGCCTCCCCGGGGTTGCGTCAGCATGGCATCCTCGTCCAGTCGTACCAAGTCGACGACCAGGGCCAGCCCACGGGGGAGCCACATCGAAACTGGACAATGCCCGTGGTGACCAACGTCCCATGGCAGGGTCCCTTCACCCTGCTGCCAGACCCATTGGACGGAAACGCCTCCAACCAGACCATGTACACAGAGTCCTGGATTAGCGGGGCGATGCGTTGGTCATGGAGGGCGGAGAGCGGTGACTGGCGGTTCCTGACTGTGGAGTGGCCCGACGAGATGGGCGACGAAGGCTCGATCATCCTCGACGTCGACTGGGACGACAATCCCTACACCGACATCGACGTGTTGTGGCTGACCGAAACGCCTCACGGCTACGCCGAGGACGCGCCCGATGCCTACGGCTCCTCCACCTTCCACATCGAGGAGCGATCTATGAACAACCATGCCACCAGCGGGCAACACAACTGGGGGACGTACACCGGCACCTCGAGGGAGACCTTCGTCGTACCTCCGACGCCGGGCACCCACCAGATGGTGCTTCACACTGCCATACACGGGGTGCCGACCAACGACAACCCCCTCAACATCACCGTCGGCTACCTCGCCGCCGAGTCATCCGGATTCCGGCGCACGGTTACGGACTGGTCCGAGGGCAACGGGACCGACACGGCTCGCATCGTCTCCACCATACCGCTCCCAGTGAGCTCAATCGGGGGCTACGGATGGACCCAACCGATTCACCTCGACAACCAGACTGCGTACCAAGACGTCTCAAGCGACAAGATGACTGCCTCGTGGTGGCATAACCTCACCCTGGAGAACGCCTCCGAGCTCAGCGTTTCGATGGACGCCTTCGAGGACGCGGACCTAGACCTCTATCTGTTCCACGACGACGATGGCGACGGCAACTTCTCCGCCGACGAGGAGTCCAGGAGGTCATGGAGCAGCACGTCTTCGGAGTCGGTCACCATCGCGGACCCGGAGGACGGGCTGTACGGCGTCGCCGTCCACGGCTGGTCGGTCGACGGCGAGTCAGTGGGCTTCTGGCTCGACATCGACATCGTCGCGGGCGCAGCGCTGGGTGTCACCGGCCACGAGCAGCTCAATGCCTCGCAGATCAGCAGCATCTGGCCGAGCGGCTCCCCGACCCTCGATGGAAGGATCCCGGCGGGAGCGCTGGAGCTGAACCTCTCCTTCGACATGCCTCCACGGGCGGGCTCGTGGCTCGGTTTCGTCGACATCGAGCTCGAGGGCGGTTCCAGCATCAGGCTTCCCTACGAGTACGAGCTCGTCGAACTGGATCCAGAGATCTCGTTCACGACCCCGCAGAACATGACGCAGACCAACGCCCCGTTATCCATGCAGCTGCACGCTCGCGACATCGGCATAGGATTCTACCTCTCGAACCTCTCATGGCCCCACGCCAACGCCCCGTCCGGCCCGACGAGCGTCATCTCGGACTCTGCTTGGGGATTGGACACCGATGGCCGGAACCACAACCTCACTGGGATCTGGAACGGCCTTGAGGACAATCTCGTGCCCGACCTCTTCCGCGAAGTTTGGGTCAACGCCTCGCTGCCCGCCACCGAGCAATGGTTCGACTACCACGCCACCGTCACGGACGCGTCCGGGCGCTCGGCCGAGGCCTTTCTATCCGTGGCATACGATGCCACCGCGCCCCCACTGCTGGTGACCGGGGTGCCTTGGATCACGACCTCGCAGGAGGTCGCCATAGGGATCGTGACCGAACCCGGGGCCACCCTGAGCCTCGACGGGACCGTCATCGAAGCCAACGAGAGCGGCTACGCTCAGAGCCTCCTGCAGCTGGAGCCCTCCCAAGTCGGATACTACGAGGGCTCGCAGGGCGTTCCGACGTTCTACCACAACGGGGATGCGAACGTCTTCGCCATTTCCGCCAGCGACGCCGCGGGCAACTCCGCATCTAGGTCCTTCCAAGTCGTGTACGACCCGACCACGCCCTCCGAAGTCGAGCTGATGTCGGTCCTCGACCAGGCCGGCTACGCCTACGCCCCGACCGACCTACACCACCCCATGAACCTCACTGGGGGCCAGATCATCTTCGAGATGCCGGCCGACATAAGCGAGTGGTGCCTCGAGTTTGTGGGCGTGCTCACCGGGGAATCATCCACCGAGTGCCTGCCCACGCCCGACCATCCCGCCGTCCTCAATGCCTCCACTGGCTTCCCCGTTGACGGAGTGGATGATTACCCGAGCACCTTCGTCGAATCGATCCCCCTGGACCTGTCTGATTTGGACGACGATAACTACGTCATGACGCTGCGACTCGCCGACTGGGCGAACAACACGTACGAGGAGAGTTGGCCCCTTGTGCTGGACCGCACGCTGCCAGCGGTCGCGTGGGCCCTCGACCCGACACAGGGTGTGGTCCTCGGTGACCACAGGCAGAACATCTCATGGGGGTCGTCCGAGGGCGTCAACGTCAGCATCTCGCTGAACGGGCTCCCGCTGTCGAAGCAGAGCGGGTCCTCGGGCAACTTTGCATTCGATCTCAACAGGACGGGCGAGCACACGATCTGCCTCGGGGCCGTCGACCGCACCGAGCACCAGATCAACGCCAACCGCTTCGGCGAGTGCAGGACATTCGTGCTGCCGGAGACCACCTACGACACAACCCTGGCAAATGGCAATGGGGAGCTCGTCGCCCTCGACAGCATAGAGGTCTTGATCCTGAGGCACGAGTCCCAGCGAATTCACTGGTGGAGGGTGGGTTCCAACGAGACGCACCCGGTGGAGCCCGGTAACGGCACAGTGACCCTGGTGCTCGACCTAATCGAGGGGCAGAACGAGTTCGTGATACAGGTCGGTGCGCTCGACGGGACTGATGCATACATGATCTCGTTGGAGCGGGACTCGACGCCGCCCGTGCTCGAGTTCCAAGAGGAATTCTTCCGTAACTCGCCACTCTCCACACAGAGGAGGCTCTCTGGCTACTGCGAGCCAGGGCTGCTAGTCAGGATATGGAGCGCATCGGACTCCGCCGATCTCATCTGCCCCGAAGCGGGGAACTTCACCGTGACCATCAACGTCCCCCAGACACCCGGCTCGCATGCCATCGAGGGAAGCAGCCTGGATGCGGTCAAGAACGAGCAGACCCATTCCATCGAGGTCCTGAAGCAGGACTGGACAGATTGGGCTCTCGACGATGCTAGGGGCGCCGGCCCCATGCTATGGTGGCTGTCCATTGGCGGCCTTCTCGTGCTCGCGGCAATCGCCATGCCACTGTCAGCACTACTGCGGAGAACATCCCGCAGGCAGTCTGGCTGAACTGGCCTGCCATGCCAAACCTCATGGCCGATTCTGCGCTGGGACGATCATGGCCATCGAGTCCATCGGCGTGGTGGGGTCGGGGCAGATGGGCAACGGCATCGCTCAAGTAGCCGCTTGTTGCGGCCTCGGCGTCATTATGGTCGATGTCGAGCAGGGCTTCCTGGACAGGGGGATGGGAGCCATCCGCGACTCGCTGGACAAGCTGGTGTCCAAGGAGAGGATGTCAGGCGAGGATGCGGACGTCGCCCTCGGGCGAATAAGTACGGCCGTCGGGCTGGGCTCACTCTCGTCATGCGACCTTGTGGTCGAGGCCATACCAGATATCCCCGACCTGAAGTTCTCCACCTTCGCCGAGCTGGACGCGATATGCAAGCCGGACGCTATTCTCGCCAGCAACACATCGAGCATCTCCATCAACGAGATTGCTGGCCATACCGGCAGGCCAGACAGGGTAATCGGTATGCACTTCATGAATCCCGTCCCAATCATGAGGCTGGTCGAGATCATCAACGGCAGCGAGACCTCGCCCGAGGTCTCCAGCGAGGTGGCGTCTGTAGCAGAGCGCATGGGCAAGACCCCTCTGGCGTTCGCGGACTCGCCGGGATTCGTCAGCAACCGGATCCTCTGCCCCATGATTAACGAGGCCATCCTGACGCTTCAGGAGGGTGTTGCCGACCCGGAGGCCATAGACGGTATCATGAAGCTGGGCATGAACCACCCTATAGGCCCACTAGCCCTCGCGGACCTCATCGGCTTGGACACTGTTATGCACATCATGGGCGTCCTGCACGAGGGCCTGGAGGACGACAAGTACCTCCCGGCGCCCCTATTGGTGGACATGGTGGAGCAGGGAAGGCTCGGCCGCAAGACGGGGTCCGGGTTCTACGATTACTAACCACCTCCCTCGCGCGCGGTGCATTTTACACACCACTTTTCACTAACCTTGAAGTCTTACGCTCACGCGGGCTACACTAATGGGGACCACCGCAAGGGCACGCCTTATTGCCGCAATCGTCGTAATAGGGGCGCTAGCAGCCCCGGTGCTCGCCAACGACGCGGGAAGCGGGGGCGATGCCGGGGACACCATGTCCACCGCAGTGTCCCTGAATGCCACCGATGCTACCTACTTCGGAAACTTGACCACAACCACGGACGTGAACGACTACTACTCGGTGTCCATGCCCAACAGCACTGCCATCTACGTGGAGCTGGTCTCTCCCGGGTACAGTGGTTCCAACGGGCCTGGAGCTAGCTCTGCCTGTACCGGGGCCTCTTCCCCCCCCTGCGACTTCGACCTGTACCTCTACGACTCGTCCGGTTCGACGATCGACTCCTCCCTGGCTGTCAGCGGCTACGACGATGTAACCTCGAACGGCACTTCGGTCGGTGGTACGACCGTCTACATCAACGTGGACTGGTGGGACGGCGACGGGCAATACGCCCTGACGATCAGAATCTTCAGCACCGGCGGCCAGCCGGGCAGCAACCAGAACGACGCCAACTCTGGGACCGACGCCGGAGGCTCCGCTGGGAGCTCCCTGCAGCTGAACAGTACCAACCAGACCATCAGCGGGT
>JAYZFV010000005.1:0-37024 GCA_036336595.1 Thermoplasmatota archaeon
CTGCACCGCCGGATTACTTCCCTGGAGCCACATATGACGTGTATCTGTCGGTGACCGTGGTCTCCACGTCCGGGAGTTACGCAGGCGTGGACACACTGAACGAGGAGGTCAGGATAAGTGCCTGATAACGTTGACAACTTCGAGTTCGGCGTCATACAGGACAGCCTCGCTCAGAGCCTAGGGACGGCGATCCCCAACCGCGCGCTCGTGTTAGTCAGTGGCGGCATCGGGTCCGGTAAGAGCATCATCGGCCAGAGGATGTCCTTCGGAATGACCGCCAACGACATCAAGGTGTCACTGGTTACCACCGAACTGACCACAAGGGGCTGGCTCGAGCAGGTCGCTAGCATCGGCTACTTCATGGAGAAGAGGATCGACGACGGGGACTTCCACCTGATGTCGAGCTTCGGCGTCATCGCCGAGCAGGCCGATGAACCCGTAGATCTCCTGGGGCTTCTGGAGTCTCCAGCCCTGAAAGATGCAGAGGTCGTCATCATCGACAGGGCATCCCAGATGATACCCGCTGATATTGAGGGACCAGTCCTGCTTTCCATGCTTAGGCAGTACACGGCCGAAGGCCGCACGCTCTTCCTGATGATAGACCCGGAGGAGATTGACTCGAAGCTCCTGAGGGAGCTGAAGAACTCCGCTGAGGTGGTGCTGGACATGATGACCTCGGTCGTCGGCGGCCAGTTGGTCAGGACGCTGTGCGTGACCCGGTTCCTGAGAGCGGCTGGCCCAGTAACTGAACGGATAGGTTGGAAGGTGATGCCCGAGATGGGATTCATCGTTGATATCACGGCAGTGGCATGATTGGAGGCGGTGAGGTAGCATGGTCACAGAGCAGGAGGAACAAGAACAGGAATCCGACAAGCCCCTGTTGACCATCCAGCCGGGGGACCTCGGCGGCCTCATGGCCGAGTATCCGCACGTCCGCATTTGGGTCGAGGACTTCGAGGCCAAGCACGGCTCTCGGCCAATCTACTACGGACCGCTCGACAGGGACGCCAGGGCCGTCTCGCCGCGCAACCTCATCTACGCGACCAGACCCCCCTGCTTCGCTCACGTCTACTCGCCTCCCGAGGGGGAGGAGGGCGCTGGAAACACCTTCTGGTTCGGCCTGGAGCCGACCATCGACCTCGAAGAGGAGGAGATCAGGGACAATATCGTCGAGCGCCTCCTGAGAGACGCGCCACAGAAGGAGCGGTTCGACAACGACGCGGAGTTCATCGCGATGATCCACGAGATGATGGACGACATGACCGCCACTACAACCTCCATTCTTTCCAATCCAGTCATTAATCAGACTCGTGAGCTTCTCGGGTTCGGGGAGGCCCCCATCAAGGTCACGGAGGAGCAGCTTGAACGGCTGAAGTACGTGGTCGTCAGGGACCTCGTGAACAACGGCCCACTGGAGACGCTGCTCGCAGACGAGATGCTGGAGGACATCCACTCGATCGGGCTCTCGGCGATCAACATGGACCACAAGGTGTTCCCGATGCTCACATCCAACATCTCCTTCAAGGACCAGGAGCTCCTGACGAAGTACCTGAGGTCGATGTCCGAGCGCATCGGCAGACCAGTCTCCGACAGCAAGCCGATAGTCGACGGGGCCCTGCTCGACGGCTCCAGAATCAACATCATCTACAGCGACGACGTCTCGATCCAGGGCTCGTCCTTCACGATCCGGAAGTTCGCCGAGGAGACCATCTCGATTATCCAGCTCATCCAGTGGAAGACCCTGTCCTCGCAGATGGCCGCCTACATCTGGCTCGGCCTAGAGAGCGGAATGTCCATGCTCGTGTCAGGGGAGACGGCCTCGGGTAAGACGACCACCTTGAACGCGGTCCTCCCGTTCGTCGACCACAACGTGAAGATCTACACTGCAGAGGACACGCCCGAGGTCAAGGTATCCCACACCATCTGGCAGAGGCTCATCACGCGCGACTCCAAGAACGAGGACTCGCGCGTCGAGATGTTCGACCTGCTCAAGGCGGCACTGAGGTCGCGTCCCAGATACATCATCATCGGTGAGATCAGGGGCGTCGAGGGCGCCATCGCCTTCCAAGCCATGCAGACCGGCCACCCCGTGGTCGGGACATTCCACGCGTCTAACATCGTCAAGCTGATTCAGAGGTTCACAGGTGACCCCATCAACGTCCCAGCCCGCTTCTTCGACAACCTGAACTTCGCCATCTTCCAAGAGGTCGTCGAGGCGCCCGGAGGCGGGATCGCGAGGCGCATCACCGGGGTCAGCGAGGTGATCGGCTTCGACAAGACCGCAGACGGGATCCTAACGAGGAACATGTTCGAGTGGGACGCGGTCTCCGACGAGGTGTACTTCCGTGGCATGTTCCAGTCGGACATGCTAGAGAACAAGATTGCACCCAGGATGGGCTTCCGAAGCAAGAGGGACATCTACGACGAGCTGGAACGCAGGACCATAGCGCTCCAGAGAATGGTGGACAGGGACCTCACGCACTTCGACGACGTCTTCGACCTGCTCGACGTCTACTACAAGGAGGGATGGGATCGGTTCGCATCGTCAGTCGAGACGTGGACGGGAATCAACCACTAGGTAACGGGTGTCGGCATGGAGGACAAGTTAAGCACGTGGCAGATCGCCCTTCTTCGCCTGGGGATGCCGTTCGGCAGGTACCTCCTACTCTTCGCCCTGCCCGCAACCATTCTGGGGCTAGTTGCAGGGATATCCGTATGGTACTCCGTCAGCGACGTCATGACGGGCGCCTCGGCCCTGATTCTCATACTGGCATTCCCCCTCTTGACGTTAGCTGCCACCCTCGTCTACCCAGTCACGCAGGTCTCGGCCGAGGCCATACAGATTGAGCAGGACATGCACATGTTCATGACCAGGATGGGCATCCTGTCCATGGGCGAGTCCGCTGAGAAGGGGATGTTCGACGTCCTCAAGGAAATGGGGGACTACGGAGCACTCGCCCACGAGATTCAAGCCATAGAGACGCTAGTGACCAAGTGGCACACCAACTTGCCTGAGGCAGCGAGGATCGTTGGGCGCCAGAGCCCATCGGCAATCTGGAGCGACTTCCTCGACAGGATGGCGTTCTCCGTCGAGGTGGGCCAGCCAATCGGCGAGTTCTTCAAGAGCGAGAACGACACCTTCGAGCAGAACTACAACACCATCTACGATGCCAGGATCGAACAGCTGGACACGCTCAGGGAGACCTTCGTCTCATTGACCACCACCGGACTCCTCCTCCTCGTAGTCGCCGGCCTTCACCTCATCCTCTTCCAGGTGGGTGCTGAGGCTGAGAACATCTTCGTGTCAATCCTACGCGCCCGTTGGGTCCTGATGGCGGGGGGTCTGTTCGCCCTTCTCCAGATAGGGGCCTGGTACCTGTTCACCCTGGTCATTCCCGACGAGGACCTGTTCGCCAAGCACGGCTTCAACACCGACCAAGCCATAGACTTGCGGAGGGCCTGGATATTCGCCGGAGTACTTGGTGGAATCGAGTTCTTGTTGTTGATGGGGACGTTCGTCTTCGTCGGCACCAGCTGGCTGTTCGGCAACTGGAACTACATCGGATTGATCGTGATAGCGGCAATGATGTCGCCCCTGATGGCCCCAGCCCTGCTCACTGTCCAAGAGGAGACCCGTGTAAGAAGGCGGGACGATGCCTTCCCCGAGTTCATCCGCGCTTTCGGCGGCACCGCGCAGGCGAGGGCCCAAGAGCCCAGCGCCATGGTCAAGGCGCTGGCGGGCATCGACTTCGGGGCGCTGGACGATTCGATCGCCAATCTCGAGAAGCGCCTCTCGATGCGAATCGACAGCGACTACTCCTGGGACTGGTTCGCCGCGGACAACAACTCAATGCTCGTCTCGAGGTTCACGAGGGTGTTCATCGAGGGCTCCTCCTCCACCGGCGAGGCTGGCCTCGTGGGCGACCTAGTCTCCCAGAGCACGACCAACCTCCTCGGCTTGCGGCAGAGACGGCAGATCTCCGCCCAAGTCATGCGCAGCGTCTCCTACGGGCTGCTCATTGCCATGATCATCGCCCTCAACATCACGACCTCGATCATCTCAGGGCTGGGCGAGACAATCGCACAAGTCGCCCAAGGCCTCGTCGCCAGCGGAGGCGAGGTCGGCACCGCCGCGGGCGGCGTCGACGTCGCTCTGCCGGTGCTGGCCGAGACCGGGGGCGTCGAGGAGAACATCCTGATTTTCGAGTTCATGGGATCGGCACTTGTGATAATCACCATCATCGTCTTGGGTCTGATTACAGCTAGGATTCGAGGCGGGGGCACGACCCTCGTCCTAGGCCAGATGATCCAGATGATGTGGGTCGCGGGAATAGCAAACGGCTTCAGCGCGTGGTTGCTGGAGCAGTCCGTCGGTCTCTTCAGAACGGGATAACGATGACGGAAGCCTTGATGTCATAGCATCAGAGCCTCAGAGCGTGGATGGAACCTCGATGCTGGCTTGGCTCAGGGTCTTTGTCCTGATCTGCTGCCTCGGTATCGCTGCCCGCTCTGACTACGCCTCCCTGACTGTGCGGGATCGTCATTGGATGACTTGGTCCGCACCGGTAACGATACTACTGATCTCTGAGATGGTGATTCTCGAGACAGCGGCCTCGAACTTTTACATGGCCGCCGCACTGCTGGCCGTATCCTCTCTGGCGGTGCTAGATGCTCCCGATCCGAGGGACATTACCAAGTGGGAACAGAAACAACTCGCTCTTGCGGTGTTGTATCTCGTTGGCATCGTAGGCCTCTTCGGTGGCGCGTCGCAGCATGCGAACCCAGACTTCGTCTCGCTCGTCCTCGGCGAGGAGTCCCCCGAGACGATGCTCTGGTGGTCGATGATCGGCGCTTTCCTCACCGTCCTGGTCTACCTCTCTGCCTGGCGCTTCGGGCTGATACAGGGCGGGGCCGATGCGAAGGCGCTGATCCTGCTGACGGTCCTCATGCCCTCCTGGGCCTTCTTGCCCGAGCCGCCGCTCGCTCCCGCAGACACTCTGTTCAAACTCCCGCCTTCCATGGTAATGTTCCTTTGGGCCTCCGCCGTGTTCCTCCTAGCCCCGCCTATCCTCATCCTCCAGAACGCGATGAGGGGTAACATAGAGTCGAGAGCAGATCTAAAGATGGCTTGGCACGCCACCAAGAGGCCCATCGAGGACATCGGAGGGAAGCCGGTGTGGTTGCTGACCGAGGTAATTCCGAACGACGATGACGCTGACTCGCGCATCGTCAACCGCTTCCTTCCCGGCGCCACCACACCGACTGTGGAGGAGCTCGCAGAGAGACTCGAGGAACTCCAGTCCCACGGCGTTGAAAGTGCCTGGATCGCCACGAAGCACCCTTTCATCGTCTATCTCTTCTTCGCAATCGCACCATTGCTGCTAATCGGGGACCCCACGGGCATCCTCGCCAGCATGGCATAGTCAAATGAAGTCCTCGAGCGTCATTACGGTGACGCGGTCGTTGGTGAATAGTGAGTCGACGCTTGACTTCATCCAGCCCACCCTGTGCTTGGTGTAATCGTCAATCCCATAATCCCCCATTATGCCCTGGGTGATCTCGATGTACTTCCTAACCGCTCCCTCTGAGACTGTGAGCACTACGTTGCCCCCACACATCGAACTCTCACCACCCCTCACCCCGGAGAATCCTCTAGACCCCCGTGAATGCTCCTCTATGCACTTGCCAGCGAGCGGCATCCTGCGATACGACTTGCCGCACTTCACGCACCGGACCTTCTGTCTCGTGAAGGCCATCATGTTCCCCCTCATGTCGGGAAGGAAGTGAGATTCGATGACCTGCCTGGCTACCCCATCGACATTGACCGCTCGCAGCACCCTCCCAAGCTCCAGCTGACTGGCCAGTTTGTCCTTCATAGTGACCAGCGTCTTGTATGCCGAGTTCTGCGGACCCGCATCCAGGGGGCCGGAATCGTGAGTCCAACCATACCCGCGCAGGTCACCGATGGTTCCGAGCCTGTCCTCAACCAAATCCACCAGATTCCTGACATCGCGCGAGTGAGGCTGTGAGAGTGTCGCCTCGTAGAAAGCCCTCGTGTAACTCCAAGAGCAGTCGACGTTCAGGGCCTCCTTGTCAATCTCACTAGGGTTCAGACGAGTAGTGAGAACCAGCGGGGCATCCATCCTCCCCCCCCTGCCATCGGGAAGAATCTCTTTGGTGAAGTTAAGCAGCCCGTCTAGGAGCATCATGATGCTGTCCTCGTCACCATCGCAGTTTCTCCTCTTAGCTGCGTGGAAGAGTGGATGAGCGTAGCCTGCCGATGCCCCCGTCCACCCTATGATGCGGCAGGCAACGCCACCCGAGGTGTGCGGAGCGAGGCCAATGGCAATGTGACCTACGATGTCCTGCGCGCTCTTCGCCCGGTAGAAGGCCTCCATCCCATAGAACCTGACGAGCAGGTCGTCCACGAAGGCGCACGTCGAGAGCAGGTGCTCTGCCGCCAACCTAGAGGGAATGAAGTCTTGGGGTAGCAACTCGATCATCTGCTCGTCGGAACCAATCTTAGTCCCGCGGATGTCGTGAGTGTAGCCCAGCTTCACCAATTCCTTCCAAGGAGTTCCGATTTCACAAGGGCGGAAGTGAGTCACGGGAACGTCGCTCATATCGTATCGTGAGGTTCCGTCCCTGAACACCGAGATTCCGTGTTTTCCTCGCAATATCCCCTTCTCAAGAGGCTCCGGAGTCTGCTCAATTGAGAATAGTCCCTTTACGGCCTTTATCTTCTCAGGAAGGCGCTCAAGTCCCAACTTCCTCCTCTTGACCTCCAGTAAAGAACTCAGGTCGACCGTTGTCCGCTCGCCCTTTTTTCGAGAATAACCCCCCCTTCTGGCGCGTTCAGGCTTCATTGTTCTGCCACCACACTCCACAGGCTCGCTCGGGTCAGGCCTGTTGTGGCACGTCAGGTGAGGGGACTCGCGACCGCAGGCCTCGCAGAAGCGAGGCCCCATATCCACTCTAATCGAGCCTCTGGCCGAGGCCTGGGAGATTAGTCGCTGAGGCCCACCACTCTCTCCAATCGGGAATATGGAGTGTACACGCGGCTTCATCTCACGGACACCGGATTTTTCGGGCCTCCCCATGCGTGCGCCAATCCTACAAGGAACCGCATCCTCCCAACGAAGCCCGGACACCTTCCTAACAACCATCAGGGAGCGCTCGACCTCATAGTCGTCCAGCGTGCTTCTAGCGCGCCACCCCTCAACTGTTCTCCCCCCGTCCGCCGACTCCTCTTCCAGATCCGTGGATAACGCGGCACGAGTCCGCTCGAGAGCCTCATCGATGTGGGGGGCTGCTTCGACCCTCTGGCGTATTTTCCCTTCGACGGCCTCCAGTCCCAGACCTTCCACGAGGCCTTCCCAATTGGCTTGGATGACAAGGTCAGAACCATCGTGGCGATGCTCTATTCCAAGCGTCATAAGCGCAGATTTCACCACTCCGTGCCCTCGTACCTCAGTCCACCTAGGCCACTCGTCCAACAGGGGAGCACCGATCCCCAACTCGTCGTCACTTAGGTCAAACGGCCATCCCTCGACGGCTCCCTTCAGCGTGAGAGAGCCGTCGTCGTTCGCACTGATGCCCACGAGAGACTCAATCAGCGCTGGCAGGAACTGGATTGGAAGATCCGACCACCAGAGGTTCCAAGGCGGCGGTATCGCGACCCCGAAGGATTCCGAAATCTCGCGCGTCTGACCCCACGTCAACTCAACGTCTCGTAGGTAAGAGAACCAGTCCCTGCGGCGCCAGGCCCGATTGACCGGATCCTCCCCGCCTCTGCTGATGGCCCCGTTGAAGGGGAGGCCAGGAGGAAGTTTGCCCCTATCGACCCCAAGCAGGCTCGCGAATCCCTCGACCTTGTCGTGGTGGTCAAGGGCCTCGGCCACGTCCGAGCTCCACCAGTCTTTCGAGTATGGTGCCGGGACTAGGCTCTTGTTGTTCTCGAGGAACTCACCGAAGCCTACCAAAATCTCACCTGAATCCCAAATAGAGGCCACCTTACCTTCGCACCCCCTCCATTCCTCCAAGGTCCTCGTTCTAAGGAAGGAACCGTCTTCGAGGAGCACAGTCGGCCCCTCGATGTCTATGCAAGGGGTGACTGCGCAGGCTTTGCCCGGCCCCTCTATCTTCATCTGTGTGCCAACCGACAAGAAGCCACCCACCGCTTCCATTGTGATCGGATTGAGGCCTGCTGCAGCAAGCCCGGTGACTCGACTCCTCCCATACCTCAATCTGAATCCACCGGGCGCGCCAGGCTCACCGAAAATCGGCCTGCCCGCAATCACGTCACCCATGAATCGATCCTGCTTCGGGATGACACGGCGCTTGACTGCCGTATCATCGGCGCTTGACGATTCTCCCTTGTCGGCGAACTGCGAGACGAACTCCCATCCAGGCACTTGGAGACGCTCGGTATGGGTCTGAATCTTCGGCGCCTTCAGGCACAACCCCTCTCCGATGACGAGCATGACGCCGCCACGGACGCGTGTCCGATAGGAGCCGTTCTCGTTTACGACGTTCCTGACCTCCTTGTATCCGGCGCACTCCATCCTCTCCGTCTCCTCTCCGTTGATCATCACCGGGCAGGCGTTGACGATGAGGTCGGTCTCCTCAGGCGGTGGCTTGTACTGCAGATTCATGCGATAGAGACCGAACTCCTCCTTCACACGTTCGACTTCCGGCACCGTCGGATAGTAACGTCCTATGCCAAGCTCGCGCCTCAGGATGTCACCAATCAGAACGCCGAGCGCCTGAGCGGTCCCTCCCGCTGCCCTGATCGGCCCGCAGAAATCGATTGAGAGAAACTCCGATCCATCTGTGTTGTTGAGGATCCTCACATCACCGATTCCGTCCAGTGGTGCGACTAGGACGGCCTCTGTCAGAACAGCAAGGCCCACTCTCAATCCAGAGTCGATAGATCTCCTCTTGTCCCCGGTCTTGGAGTGCATCTGACGAGTCACAGACAGTGAAATCATGATTGCAGCCGTCTCCCGGTCATGGGCATCCAGAAGGTCACGGAGGAGGCCTTCGATTCGCAGAGGCTCCAGATCGTGATCATTGGGATTTGGATACAGATAAGGATCCTCGAGCAGCTTCTCGGTCCTGCTGGCAAGGTCAGCAGCCCTGGGTATCTCCACTGTGTCCTTGAAGTCAAGTCCCTTGGCCTTGGCCCGAGAGGCAACGGCATAGGCCTCCTCGATCCGCTCGTCCAGCCAATTCTGGTATGCCTCGTGCTCGTCCTCCAAGCGCTGAGTGTCGATGACCGCCGCTGCTGTCCCTTCTGCCATTGCCACACGCTCCGCTGCGAGTATCCCCCCATCGAACGAGGCCGTCCAAGAACATTGACCGACATCTCGTTCTATTCCCTCTCACGCGAAGGCAACCTTCATCCGACTCCTGTCAGGCCAAGGCGAGGGAGAGATGGCGTCTACCACCGTGGAGGAAGCGAGGAAGCGACTCGTCGATAGGGTCCGTGACCTAGCCTACCTACACTCCGAGGACGAGCCATTCACGCTCGCGAGCGGGCGACAGAGCCCCCACTTCTTCGACATGAAGCCAGTCATGATGGACCCCGAGTGCGCTCACTTGCTAGGCGTCCTAATGCACGCCGCAATCGAGCAGATCGGGCAGGTCGATGCGATTGGCGGGCTCGAGCTCGGAGCGGTTCCTCTGACTGGAATCGCCATCGCCAAGGCAGGCAAGGGTTCTGGGCTGCGTGGCTTCATCGTCCGCAAGGAGCCCAAGGGAAGGGGTGGAAGGAAGACCGGCAACCCACCCGGAATCGAGGGATCTAGCCTCAACGAGGGAGACCGAGTCGTGCTACTGGAGGACGTGACTACCACAGGCGGGTCGGCCCTAAAGGCCGCGGAACGTCTCACCGAGATGGGTTGCGAGGTCGCTGCCTGCATCACCATCCTCGACCGGGAGGAGGGAGGCCTCGCGGCTTTCGGTGAGGTTGGCATAGAGCTAATCCCCCTGCTTGTGAAGTCGGACGTGACGGGTGGATGAGATGGGGCAGCACGAGATCGACTCCGAGACCGAGCCCTACCACCCATCGAAGATGGAGCGAAAGGAGTACATCGGGATTGGCGAGTTCTTCTCGGTCGACATGCGCACTGGCATCATCGACGAGGTTCAGGAGTTCCCCGAGATGCGCAAGCCGTCCTACAAGATCAGAGTGGACTTCGGCCCCGTGATTGGCAAGCTCTGGAGCTCGGCCCAGATCACCAACTACACCCGCGGGCAGCTCATCGGCAGGATGGTCGCAGCCGCCATCAACCTAGGGGACAAGACGCTGCCGACGGGGTTCGTCTCGCAGTTCCTAGTGCTCGGGGCGCTGGATCCGGACGGCACCGTACGTCTGCTGGAGCTTCCCGAGGGAACCCTGCCTGGTTCGGCAGTAGCCTGAGCCTACTGTGTTGAACCATACCCTATTGGACTTGCAGCATCGCCCTAGCGGCATGACACTGGTCAGAATGACGACGAGCGCTGGGGGCATCGACATACAACTCTACACCGAAGACTGCCCAGATACCACAGGAAACTTCCTCAAGCTCGTGGATGACGGGTTCTACGACGGCCTTCACTTCCACAGAGTCCTCAAGGATTTCATGATTCAAGCAGGATGCCCCAACTCGAGAGATCCAAACTCTTCTCAGTGTGGTTTTGGAAACGCCGGATGGAAGATCAAGTGCGAGCCCTCCGCTCTAGCCAAGAAGCATGACCGTCCGGGGCTACTCTCGATGGGAAACCAAGGCAGACCCCACACTGGCTCGTCACAGTTCTTCCTCACCACGGTGCCAACCCCATGGCTAGATGGAGGCCACGCTATCTTCGGAGAGGTCATCGAGGGGATGGAGAACGTGTACAGGATAGGGAATTGCGACACTAAGGACGGCGGAATGCCGTACGACCCTCAGAAGATAATCAAGGTCGAGCGATTATGACGTGTCAACCCATCTACAATAATATTTATTAATTACTAATTAATGAGTAACGGCGTGGCGAAGCACCGCGCGGGCAACCGCAGGATTATCACCATCAGCGTACCAGAGGAACTGGCCCTCCGACTCGATGCGAGGGTCGGCAAGGGACGCGAGAGCGGACGCTCAGCAACGGTCTCTAGGATGATCGAGGGTTCGCTGGCTGGGCGCAAGGAACCCAGCAGGGCGGATCCGGATCCCGAGCCTAGGCAAGCACGGGCTGCACTAGGCCAAGCTCGAATGGAGAAGGATACGATGGGCGACGTCGAGGTCCCTGCTGACAGGTACTACGGCGCCCAGACCGCTCGATCGCTGATGAACTTCGACATCGGCGAGGACACTATGCCTCGATCGGTAATCAGGGCCTTCGGGATTCTCAAGCAAGCCGCAGCAGAGACCAACGTAGGTCTCGGAGAGTTGGACCCCGGGACCGGGGATTTGATCGTAGCCGCCTGTGACGAGGTCATCTCTGGGTCACTGGACGAGCACTTCCCACTGAGGGTGTGGCAGACTGGTTCCGGGACTCAGACCAATATGAACGCCAACGAGGTCATCGCCAACAGGGCCATCGAGATGGCAGGCGGCGAGCTTGGCAGCAAGACGCCCGTTCACCCCAACGACCACGTCAATCGTGCCCAATCAAGCAACGATACATTCCCAACGGCAATGCACATCGCCGCGGCCGAGGAGATACATCACGTCCTACTGCCTGCAGTCACGCACCTTCGGTCAGCCCTCGCAGAAAAGGTGAACGAGTTCGGAGGGATAGTAAAGATCGGCAGGACCCACCTGATGGATGCAGTGCCTTTGACGCTAGGTCAGGAGTTCAGTGCATACGTTTCCATGCTGGATGCCGATGTCATTAGGGTCGAGCATGCGCTCTCGGACCTCTTCGAGCTGGCCCTCGGTGGAACGGCGGTAGGCACTGGTCTGAACACGAATCCGGACTTCGCCGACCAGGTCGCGCATAGGATCGCAGAGAAGACCGAACTCCCATTCATCAGCGCTGAGAACAAGTTCGCCCAGCTCGCTGCGCACGACGCTATCGTTGCGGCATCTGGAGCGCTCAACACCCTAGCAGTTTCGCTGATGAAGATTGCGAACGACATCAGGTGGCTCGGTTCGGGCCCACGCTGTGGTTTCGGAGAGTTGGCGCTGCCCGCCAACGAGCCAGGGTCGAGCATCATGCCAGGGAAGGTGAACCCCACGCAGTCAGAGGCGATGACGATGGTATGCTGCCAGATCATGGGCAATCACACCGCCATTTCGATTGGTGGTAGCCAAGGCAACTTCGAACTCAATGTGTTCAAGCCGATGATTATTCACAATCTGCTACATAGCGTCCGACTCGTCTCAGACACCTGCCACTCGTTCGCAGACAGGTGTGTGATTGGCCTCATAGCCAACGAGGGGAAAATTTCCGAGCACCTCGAGAACTCACTGATGCTAGTAACAGCGCTCAATCCTCATATCGGTTACGACAACGCTGCTAAGATAGCCAAGAACGCGCATGAGAAGGGCCTCACATTGAGGCAGAGCGCGATCGAGCTTGAGATGCTGACCGACGAGCAATTCGACGAGTGGGTGAAGGCGGACCAGATGACAGGACCGAGCGCTTGACGGCGCCCCCCCTTGGTTCCCAAAATACGGGTGAGCGGAGCGAAACGCTCCGCAACCATTGTAGTACTGATGACATGGGCCGAAGTTCGTACCGCGCGGTACAGGTGGGAGCAACAGGGGGTTCTGCACATGGGGGAGCATCCCCCCCTGTTAACTCCGCAGGGTCCGGGTGTCCCCCGGGCCCGTAGGCCCAGGTTCCCCCGGGTAGAAGACTCCAGAACCTCAGGGGTCCCTTCGTCATTTTCCGACTCCTTGGGAATCGCTTCCCCTTTCGCCGCCTCCGCTTCCCGTCCTGGCTCTCACCATTTCTTTCCACGGTTCGATACAGGCTCCTCCACGGGTCTCCCCGCCCTCGTTGCCCTCGTGTTTCCCTCCGCTTCCTTCCCCGCCAGATGTTCCCCTTCCTTGCGTCCAGTTCTCTCCGGCTCGGTCTCCACTTCGTTCCCCACTCCCGCGACCCAGGACTTTTTCCATTTCCCCTACGCGCGTGTATCTCCGCAGCTTCTCTCTCGCTCTCCCCTTCCTTCCCCTTCCTTGCGTCCAGTTCTCTCCGGTTCCTCCGATTTCGTTGCTGCTCCGCCTTCACGCCCACAGACGCTCCGGCTCTCTCCCCGATCTCCTTTCGGATCTCGGTTCCACCGCCCCGGTTTCGGGGCTCGGTTTTTGTGGCCCGCGAGTCGCGCCGAAGCGCCCTCGCACCACTCCCCCGGAGCGGCAAGGTCAACAGGCTAGTGATTGGCTCATAAATGTTTCGCGATTATAGCCGCAGTACAACGGAAATAAGGGTCCCGCAGAGGTGATTTCCACTGCAAATCATCCTTGTCGGAGACTGCGAATCCGACGTCGTAGCAGTGACCTTTTCTGACCTTCTTCAACGTCTTCATCCACCTGTTCGAAGCGACGTCTGAGAACTGCTTCCTCGATTAGGAAAACATTGCCCTCTGAGTCGCCGAGGGCAATCGTTCCTTCAGTCGAGCAAATCTCCTCGATGCGAGAGTCGTGGTTGACCTCAAGCTGGGCAGTACCGCTATCCTCGTCAAGCAGTGCCAGTTTTGCTCCCTCTGACCAAGATGACGACCACACGCACCTCCCACCGCGCAGTGAGGGGCCTAAGGAAACCACGTCCACGAATCCACTCAACTCTGAGGTCCAACCGCCCGAGGAGGCACCAGAGACAACCTGTCCTGATTCGAGACCCGCTACCCAGTCCTCGCCAATGGTCAAGGCGGAAACTGGGGTCGATCCGGCATTGTGCGAGGCGATCTCTTCCCCGATAATCTCACTAACTCCCCCATCGCTGTGACCTAGATACATGGCGCCATCCTCCGAGACTGCTCCGGTGGTAATCGGGCTGTTGTTATCTAGGGGGATGTACGCGGGATCATGACCAAGGGACACGTTAGCATAGCCGCATCTCGGCCGACTGAGTCCAATGATGGCAAGCTCTGATTTGGCAGCAAGGAACCAGGCTCTGCCATCGATTCCCCACTTGCCTTGGAGCCGCCCCTTGATGTCAAAGAGCCATACGGACGCCTGAGAGTAATCTTGAATCTCGATGGTGTAGACTGATGAGGTGGCCCAGACCCCGCTCCCCGAGACTCTCACGAAGTCGCTCGAGCCCTCAAGCTCGCTGCTCCAAAGGAATTCCCCTGTCCTCATGTCAACTGCGTGAATATTAGCCGACTCCGAAACACACAGCAAATCCCCTTCTAGGTCGCAGTCAGAGCAAGGTCCGTCCATGAAGATCTTCCATCTCTCCGATCCGCTGCTGATGCTCCAACAGGCCAGATCGCCAAGACGAGTTCCAGCCACTAGGTTGTCCCCGAATATCCTCAGCAACGTGCACGCCCCGTTCAACTCCCGTACGAAGGAAGCGAAGTGGTGCAGCCCCCGACTTGCCATGGACTGCCACCGACGGCCTCGCTATCGGGGTTTCCACGCTCCGACTCAAGATGTTACGCCGTAAAGCCGTTCGACCTTGTCATGCAGATAGTCTACGAAGGCGTCGGGCGACGGCGGAGAGCCGGTGGCCTCCTCGACGAGGTCGGCCGGCTCGAGTATGCTGCCGCGCTGGTGAATGTGCCCCCTCATCCACGCAAGCAGAGGCTCGAATTCCCCCCGTCGCATGTTCTCGTCGTGGTCGGGCATGTCCTTGCGAGCGGCGGCCAGGAGTTGTGCGGCGTACAGGTTACCAAGCGTGTAGGTCGGGAAGTAGCCGAAAGCACCCATTGACCAGTGGATGTCCTGAAGCACGCCAAGGGCGCGGTTTGGCGCGCGAACACCTAGGAACTCCTCGTACATGTCGTCCCAGGCATCGGGCAAATCGTCTACTTCGAGCTCACCGGAAATCAATCGCTTCTCTATCTCGTAGCGAATCATGATGTGGAGGTTGTACGTCGCCTCGTCAGCCTCGACTCGAATCAAGCTCGGCTCGACGAGGTTGACGGCCTGCCACAGCTCGTCGGCCGACACTCCCTCCATGTTCTCCGGGAAGTGCTGCTGCCAAAGCGGCAGTGCCCACTCGCAGAACTCCCTCGAGCGCCCAACCTGATTTTCCCACAGCCTGCTCTGGCTTTCGTGGACGCCCAATCCGTTTGCCTCCCCGGCGGGCTGGAAGTCGAGGTCACGTCGGCGACCCTGCTCGTACGTTCCGTGACCAGTCTCGTGCATCGAACCGTACAGGGACCCAAAGGGGTCGGATTCGTTGTAGCGCGTCGTC
The DNA here is from genome assembly GCA_036336595.1 of Thermoplasmatota archaeon. GTDB lineage: Archaea > Thermoplasmatota > Poseidoniia > Poseidoniales > Thalassarchaeaceae > UBA36. Next base: position 15,337 of record JAYZFV010000005.1, read on the forward strand.
CAGCGAACGTCATCGGGATTCGGCCCACCGCAAAATGGGTGTGTGGATGCGTCGCGACGCCCCGCCTCGAAGTCGAATCCGATAGCCTCAGACACGCTCTGGCTCAGTGCCTCCTGACTCGGCTGTGACCAGGAGTTGCCCTCGACCCATGATATGTCAGGGCGCTCGCCCTTCTCCACGACCGCCCTGACTAGGGGTGCGACGCTATCACGGAGCTCCCCGAACAGTGGGTCCACCCTGGCAACCGTCAACCCCGTCTCGTACTGATCGAGGAGGGCATCGTACCGAACCCCCTCATAGCCCAAGTAGTCGGCCTTCTGTCGTGCTAGGTCGATTGCTGTTGCGAGATTATCGCGAAAGATGGAGAAGTCGTCCTTCGCGCGCGCCTCGGTCCATGAGACCAGCGATTTCGAGCGATGCTTTGCCATCTCTTCCACGAAGTCAGTTGGCAGCTTGGTGGCCTTGTCGTAGGACTCCCTTGCGAGCCTGACGTTGGCCGCTTTAACGTCGTCCATCCCATCTCGTCCTTCGAGCTCGCTCAGCAGCTCTCCGATGCGCGGGTCAGTCAGCCTCTCATGCCCAGTCTTGGAGACCCAAGCCAACTGCTCGGCACGCAGAGCCGCGGCCTTGGGAGGCATGAGGACCTCTTGGTCCCAACCGAGCAGACCACCAATCTGCCCGACCATGTCGATGTCCCTCAATCGTCCCAGCAACTCCTCGTACGCGTCCATGCGCTCGCGAGTGCGGTGCCCGACTCATAGGTTGCGGCCGAATTTTTTCCTCAGACATCGACCCCGAGCGCGCCTCTGAGGGCGATGCCGATTCCATATGAAATCAGGCTGACCACGCCGAGTATTCCAGCCATCTCAAGGAAGCGGCTCCTGAAGGAGACCTCTTCGATCACTGATAGGTAGAAGTTGAACAGGGCGACGATTAGGAGGCCAGCAGCGAACGTGCACATCAGAGCTTGGACATGTGGGCCCAATCCATGGAATTCTGGGCTGTCGGCTTGGAAAATGAGAAACGGAGCCACCAGCAGTAGCACCGTTAGGAGGTAGGATATCCAAGTGAAGAATGCGGCCTTGACAGCGGACTCAGCCTTTTTCTCGGTCCGAGACGACAGGTACTCGGACGCGCCCATGCTGAAGGCCGCGGCTATACCGGTGACCAGCCCCGCGAGGGCTACCAAGTTCAAGTCTTGCAGGGCGAAGGTTAGGCCGGCTAAGGCACCTGTGAGCTCTACCAGTGCGTCCGACATCCCTAGGACGACACTGCCAGAGTAGCGCAGACGCTCCTCGTCGAGCATTCCGATCATGTTCTGCTCGTGTGCCTCCTCTTCCTCGGCGATGTCGTGAAGACCGAGATTGCGGTACTCAGCCGCGGCGTCTTGCTCAGTCGCCTCCATCATCTTGACAGAGAAGGTGAATCCGAACAGCCTGGCGAGCACTATCTGCCTCGCGACCTTGGCTCTGTCAGCCTTGACTTCCTCGCCGGTCATCTCCGCGATGACCGCTTCGTGACGCTCCTCCTCGAGAGCTATCCCTTCGAGAATGGACTGGTTGACTGGATCCTCCTGCATTTTGGCGAGGCGTCGGTACACCTCGGCCTCGGTAGCCTCCATACGCTGCAAGTGTAGCAGCCGTTCTCGCTTCGAGTCGTCCACGGCACCCTGTCCCAATCACGCCTCTTGAACTCATCTCAGGAGACCGAATCCATCATGAGCGTATCCTCGTCGTGGAACTCGTGCATCTGCCGAAGACGAGCATGCTGATGGCCATGATTCTGGTCCTGCCTGCGATCTCAGGCTGCCTCGGGTCATCAGATCAGGGGGATGAGGATCCGGAAGGCGACCACTGGCTGCCTCCTGTGGAGGACAGGTCCGACAAGCCATACCGCAACGATGACGTCTTCAGTCGAGTCTCATGGAACGGCTCGTACCCAATCGACGCAGTTCGCTCCGTATACGTCCCCGTGCCAGTTATCGGCGTCGCTGACGGTGGAGCGGGGGTAACTGGAGGTGCCGAGGTGCACATGGGACTTTGGCTCCCAATTATAGAAGGTTGCGACATGGATGCGGCCGAGGTACCCGAGGAGTGCCGGATCCCGGTAATTGCTGAGATAGGCCCTTACTACGACGACGGCGACGTCGACGCTCTTACCCCGGCGAATCGACTTGGGCGCTTTCTGATTGAGAACTTCGTCCCCCATGGATTTGGCGTGGCACAGGTCAGCGTATTCGGAACAGGCGAGTCTAACCATTGTATGGATCTGATGGGACTCGATGAGCAGGAGGGCATTCACGCCGCCGTAGAATACCTGGGAACAGCTCCTTTCTCCAACGGCAATGTCGGTGCCATCGGGAAGTCATACGACGGCTCGACGCCATGGGAGGCTGCGGCAATGGGTTCTGAGTATCTTCGGACAATCGTGCCGATGTCCGGACTGATTGGGGTCCATGACCTGATGTGGCGAAACGGCAGTATGGAGGCTAGGGGCGCCATCATGCACAACGGCGTCTATGGCAGCTTCGGGCTCGATGGCGACCTCGAGGACGCCCAGAACGCGTGTGAGGGTTACTTCGAGGGATATTATGCAGGCGTTGGGGCTTACCTGACAGGTGACAACCTCGCTTGGACAGGAAGCGATTACTGGGAGGAGCGGCACTTCCTCACCAGAGCCATTCAGAATTACGGTGGCTCCGTCTACATCGTCCATGGGATGCAGGACTGGAACGTCGACCCACACATGGCCTTCCCTGTCCATAACACGATGATCGAGGCCGGGTTCGAGGTCAAGGGCCTGTATGGTCAGTGGGGCCACCATTACCCTGACCGCAGCAGCGATCACGAGGGACTGAACAGCGGTAGGGGCGCAGAGGCGTTCCCCTACACACTGAGGTGGGACTGGGCCGACGACCTGCTCGAGTGGTTCGACTACTACCTCATGGGTAAAGGCCCCCAACCCAGATTGATTGCCGAGATCCAGGACAACGCTGGGGGGTGGAGAGTCGAGCAGAGTTACCCGCCGGCAGACGTTGATTGGGTAGAATTCAACATGGACGTCTGCTCCATAGTCGGTGGTAGCGATACCATCACCTCCGGCTCGAGCCTTACCATCGAGTGCCCGATGTTCGAGCAAGAGACCAGAATCGTCGGAACACCGATTTTCCACCTCGAAGCGACGATATCCCTCCTCGCTACTAGCGGCCACCTATTCGTCGAGATGGTACAGTCCAGCAACGGGATGCATCTGGGTCATGCCGTCATGGATCTCAGATTCCACGAGGGTGGGAAGGAGGGAGGGCCATTGGCTCCCGGTTCAACGGTCACCGCCAAGATGGAGTTTTTCGGAATGGATGTGGTGATACCTGAGGGCGATGGCGTTCAATTGATAATCACGCAGACTGGGGAGGACTACTTGCCCAGCCCGGTTTCCACGATGCCGGTATCCCTCGGTCTCGGCTCACAAAGCGTACTCAGCCTCTCGACCGCCAGCAGGGATTGCACCGATCTGTTCCTGCCTCCCATGCATAGCCCATACTCACAATGCGCAACCGAGGACTGACTCCGGTCATTGCCCCGAACGCTTGATGCGCACGAAAGCGGTCGCATTGGCCATGGCACGCAGTGACGCTAGGGTCAACGTGCCCGTGGCTGATCGAATCATTCTCCACTTATGGGAACAGGACCATCAGGCAGATCACTACCTCGTGACCACAGAGGTGACCCGCCCGGGCATCGCCGAGTCATGCGCGCTGCACCCTCCAAACGTGTCACGATCGATGAGCGACCTAATGACGAACGGCTGGGTCTCTCAACACACCCGAACAGTCAGGGGGGAGGACCGACGACAGAAGACTTGGCAGCTAACTGAGGATGGCAGGGAGGCTGCCCGAGAGCGAATCGCTGTACTGAGGGATTTCCTGATCCTCATCAGATCGAGGGATGGGGAGTTGTTGGAGGTCAGGGCGAATGAAGTCGCCTCCAAGCTGCGGACCGATCTGAGCCTGCTTCAGGTGCTGATGCACGCACAGCACGAGGGTGTGCTGAACTTCGGCGACATCCGCTTCGGGACAATAGTCAGTCAGGACGCCGACTCCCCACCCCCCGGCTCCTTGTCAATGCTAGCGGGGGCCCATTCGACGTACCACATCCGCCCACCGAGGACCCGTACGGTACATGGGAGAGCCAACGAGAAGCTCGTGCTACGTGGATGGCACGACTCAGACAAGCCGATGTTGGTGCTCTCAGGAATCGCTGGGTGCGGAAAGACGACCCTGGTCTCACATTGGCTGTCTGCATTGCTAAAGGAACAACCAGAGTTGCAAGTGATGTACTACCCTTGCCAACCCTGGGACTCCCAACTTGGCATAGCGACCAGCCTGCTGCACAGGGTCGGCATAGTCGATGGCCCTGAGGACCCCTACAAAGTGCTAGATTCTCTCCCACTCAGGCCTGCTGCCCGCTTGGAGCTGGATACCTATCGCCGGCGGCTGACTGCTCACCTGTTGGACGAGGAAGGAATGCTGAGCAAGACCCATAGGAAACTCTTGGTCATCCTCGATGATGTCCACAACATCGGACCCTCGGGGGATCACCTATTCGGGGCTCTACTGCAGATTGCAGAGGCGACTGACATCCGACTCCTCCTCGTCTCGCGAACCAACCTAGCGTTTTACGACAGGCGTGACGTGCATACCCGGGGCAAGGTCGAGGAGCTCGCGCTGTCCGGTTTGTCTATCGAAGAGGTATCTGCTTGGCTCGACAAGCTCGACCTCCCCGATGCTGCTCCCGCTGAGCAAGTGCACAGGGCCACAGGAGGCCACCCCCTGGCCGTCGAACTGCTCGAACTCTACGGCCAGACACTCCACGATGACTGGCTACGTTTCCTCGACGAGGAGATTCTTAACGTGCTTCCCGATGACCATCGCGAGCTGCTCTCCCTCCTTGCAGTAGCCGATAGGCCCGTGCCATGGGAGACACTGGCCAAGGCAGCCGGAGTGGATGGCGCTCCCCCTCCTCCCTTGCTCGAACGAGGTTTGATGTTGGAGATCGATGAGGGCATGTGGCTGCACGAGGCCCTCCGAGCCCGTCTGCTCCGCGAGGTTGGCGCGCCACATGAAGAGAGATCTAGGAAACTGTACGAGACCTCTGACTAGGCCATATGGCGATCGAGCCAGGCGTCCATTCCATTCTTGGGCATGGCACCAGTCATTCGGTCGACCATCTCGCCGTCTCTGAACAGAAGGAGTGCAGGGATTCCGCGAATCCCGAACCTCCCTGAACTGACTGGGTTGATGTCCGTGTTCACCTTGGCTATTGTGATCTCCCTCTCACCGGCAATCTGCTCAAGCACGGGCGTCACCATCCTGCAGGGTCCGCACCAGGGGGCCCAGAAATCCACGAGAACCCACTTGTCACTACTAGCCACTACATCGAAGTCCGAATCACTTGCATCCACCACTTGCCCCATTTGTCCACCAATGGCCAAACGGTGAGTTCGCGTCCTATCAATATGTGTGTGCAGAGGGGCCACAACCGCCCGAGGGATTGAGAACCGAAAGCCTCACCCGACGCTAGAGGGGCATTGATGGAGATTACGCCGAGCATCCTAACTGCCGACTTCTGCAGGCTTGGGGAGACCCTTGAGGAAGCGTCCGCTGCTGGGATAAATTGGTTTCACATGGACGTCATGGACGGCAACTGGGTGGTAAATCGAACAATAACCTTCGGACCGGCACTGATTCGTTCCGCGAGGGAGCATCTGGGTACTAGCGCCTTCATCGACTGCCACTTGATGATCACCAACGCAGAGGAGACTTGGGACCAATACGTCGATGCAGGCGTGGACATGGTTATCGCTCACATCGAGGCTGTGGATGACTTCCCGTCTCTGATAGGTGATCTCCACGGTGCTGGTGTTCAGGCCGGATGCGTGCTCAACCCGGCCACCCCCGTAGATGGGGTGATGGAACTACTCCCAGACCTAGATCTCGTTCTCGTGATGTCCGTGGTTCCCGGTAAGGGCGGCCAGTCGTTCATGCCCGAGGTCGAGGGTAAGGCGAGGTCATTCAGAAGTGCCATCGATACGCAGATCACCGATGGCGGCCGCGTCACCAAGCTCATGATAGACGGGGGCATCAAGAATCACAACGCCGCATTGGTCGCCGACTGGGGCATTGACATCGCGGTCGTCGGCTCGGGCCTCATTAACGACCGCGGTTCAATCGCTGAGAACCTCGATGCGATTAGGACCGCTCTCAAAACGTAGATTCAAATCCTTCCATCGCTGACGTGACTCATGGTAACGGAGGAGTGGGTTGCCACGGAGGTCCTCAAGGCGGTGCCAGACGCAGACGTCGAAGTCACCGACCTGCATGGAAGCGGAGACCACTTTCACGTCAGGGTGATCTCACTGAGTTACGAAGGAGTCAGACCTCTGCAGCGTCAAAGGCCCATTCTCAACCATTTCAAATCACACATTGTGAGCAATGTCGTGCATGCCCTGGACTTGAGGTGCATGACGCCAGAACAGGCAGGGGAGAGTGGGGACACCGCATTCGACCCTCATGGTGAAGAGGTAGAGTTCTTTGGGGTTCACATCCGCCGACCGGACACGGAGTGAAATTATGGCCGAATTCAACTGGACGCCAGACGAATTGCAAGATATCGTCGACGACAACCGTCTCGTCCTCTTCATGAAGGGGACGCCCCAACAGCCAATGTGCGGCTTCAGCAACCGCGCTGCAATGGCCTTGCAACAACTCGGGGAACCATTCGCGACCGTCAACGTTCTTTCGGACCCAAAAGCCATTCCCTCAGTTTGCGCATGGGCGGACTTCCCTACAATGCCACAGATATTCGTCCACGGAGAGTTGATCGGCGGGTCAGACATAGCCCTAGAGATGCTTCAAAGCGGCGAATTACAGCAAATGCTGGCCGACGGGGACTCCAGTTAGAGGCCTTGGCATGTCGGTCGCGACTGACCGACAGGTCATGCTAGTTGCATTGGCGGGCGCTGTTGCGATCTCGTTCTCTCCGCTACTCTACGTCTACTCGGACACGAACCCGTCGACAGGAGCCTTCTTCAGGATGCTCTACGCACTACCCGCACTCGCTTTGCTAGCCTACCTCGCACGCAGCAGGGATACCCGCACCACCAGTACGAGATGGATAGCCTTCGGGGCCGGGGCCATCCTTGCTCCCGACATGCTCGCCTACCACAGTTCGATGATATTCATCGGCATCGGAATTGCCACTCTGATAGGCAACTCGCAGGTCATTATCGTGACGCTCGTCTCCTGGCGGCTCTTCGGAGAGCGTCCAAATCCGGCAATCCTCCTTTCCCTGCCCGTGGTTCTGGGTGGATTGGCCCTGATATCGGGGATTTCTGACTCCGAACCCTTCGGCGTGGATCCTGTCAAGGGCGTGATCTTTGGTACAGCAGCTGCCTTCTTCTACTCGACGTTCCTCATCGTGTTTCGATACTCGAACAGGGAGCTTGCGCCCGCCACCAACGTCCAGCTCGATGCCACAGCAGGCGCCGCGCTTGGATTGCTCATCCTTGGATTGCTCCCCCTACAGAGCATATCGATTGATCCAATCCACCTCCAGCCGACTTGGCCAGGTCATGCTTGGTTGATTCTGCTCGCACTGATGTGCCAGGTTGGCGGCTGGACTGCAATCGCTTACGCCTTGCCGAGGCTTCCTGCAGCCCACACCTCGTTCGCCGTCCTCCTACAGCCTGTCCTCACGATAATTTGGGGGGTTATCCTGCTCGATGAGTCCCCTTCCACAAACCAGACAGTCGGCATTCTTCTAGTGCTCGTAGCCATCATCACAGTCACGATATACGGCTCGGCCGCCCCCTATTCGGACAGTTTGCAAAAAGCATGACTGCTGTCTTGTTAGGGTGTACAGGGCGAGAGATAATAGCGAGGGGATGGGATGCACTCAGCGAGAACCTTTCGTCCTGTACAAGCGAGTCAGAGAGCCGACGATAGTTAATCGTTGTGAAAATTAATGAAAAAAGCTCCGAAAACGAAGAACTGAAGGTAAATTACTCCACTGTTAGGACCTCCGGTCCGCCCTCGGCGACGTATACCGTGTGTTCGAACTGGCCGACAACCCCTCCATCGACGTCGCGAAGAGCAGCATAGACCTCGAGGAATCTGATAGATGTCAACTTCTTCACCAGAGCTTCCCATTTCTTTCGCAACGTGGCCTCGTCCTCGTCAGGGAACGGCTTCGCAAGTAGGGGGTATGCCCAACGCTCAGCGAATGGGAGGGTACTGTAACGTTCTTCGAGGTACCTCGCCATCGTCGCACCCAGGGGCTTGAGCTTACCCTTTGCCAGAGCCTTGCGAATCTTCACGTTCCCCGTCACTCTCAGGATGTTGGACGACCCCAATGGTGGGACGTTCTCGATCATCCCATCTCCAGTGGTGTTGAATGGCTCAATCGCGTAGATACTGCCGACTTCGACACCCCCTCTGAATCCGGGGTTGTTCGACCCACAGGCATACATTGGGACAGATAGGCCAGTGTGCAGGTTCCAACGTTCCATCCTGTGACCGCATAGATTCTTGATTGGCTCGAACCCAGCATCGTTGGCGACTTGTTGAGCAGCAGTGCCAATCTCATGCCATGGCGTTCCCGGATGCATCTTCTCGATGGCTGCATCGCGAGCTTCCTCCGCCGCTTTGATCTGATCAGAGTGAAGACCTCCGTTTCCTACTTCTACTGTCAGTGCGTTGTCGGCTAGGGCCCCTTTGATGTGGACTCCGATGTCGAGCTTGACGAGGTCCCCATTATCGAAGACCATCTCACCCTTCATTCCCTCTGGGGGGGTGAGTTCGGTGTTCGTCGTGTAGTGAGCAGCCATGTCGTTGACCGAGAGGGTGACCGGGAAAGCCGGTTGCCCGCCATGCCTTCTGATGAAGCGCTCTGCAGAGTCAATGACGTCGATCCAAGCCTTGCCAGCAACGATTTCGCCTTTTATGCCCTCTAGAGTCCTACGAGCGACGTGTCCTGCATCCCGCCATTGCTTCAGGTCCTCCTCTTCCACCATGCGAGAACATCCTCAGAACTTACTTTACCCTCTCTCACTACCTCGATGTTGAACGACTCAGGTGCACCACAGACCGTGTGCCATGCTATCAAAGTACTGGGTGCGCCACCGCCGCACATTCCTGCGACGCTCACCACTGGTATATCCAAGGAAGAGAGAAGCTTTGCAGCGGAATCACAGTCGAAAAGGGGAATATCCCCACTCGGATTCGCGCTAGTAGCCGTTAGGGGACCAGTCACTCTTAGGAGCGATTTGGCAGTCGGGTGAGAGACCACCCTGATTGCGACCTTGTCCCCCCCGAGTCTGGAATCCATGGTTTCGTGGGACCGAAGAACGATAGTCAGAGATCCCTCGGGAAAGGCCTCCAGGATCTCCGGTACGTCTTCAGGGACCTCGACGAGTTCCCTGGCTTGATCCAAGTCCACCACCCCAAGGCTGACTGGCATATGTGAAGGCCGACTCTTGATGGCGAACAACCCATCCAATGCAATCGGATTTGGGATGCACCCGAGGGCAGGGAGCGTCGAGGTCGGATAAACGATGCAATGCCCAGAAAGAGCTAGTTCCACAGCCTCTTCCAACGTCCCACCTACCTGATGTGACGACGACTCGCTGGGGGGAGTGAGTCAGCATGAGCGACTATAGTCCCTATCTCCAAGTCAATGTTAGACTGATGCGTATGCCTCTGTGAGATTCTAGCCATCTCGTAGGCACCGAAATACAAGTTCACGATTGGCAAGAGGTAGATCAGCTTTCTCAGTGAACGCCGATCCCACATCTCGCTGGTTAAGCCCGATCCGTCGTCGCATACCACTGCTAGACCGAACATACGCTGCCCCAGCGACCTAGAGAATATCACGCCCGTCACCCTCCAGTAGAGCCAGTGGCTAGTTAGGAGCACAAGTGCGAATGCCAGTGCGAAGTGGAATTCGGGAGTGGTCCAGAGCGTCAAGTTCCAGGCGTTTCGAATCATTGATCGAGTGGCTATCATCAATATCGTCGTCACTATGATCACGTCGACGACGAAGGAAACGGCCCTCCTCATGGTGGAGGCCAGGATGGTTCCCTCTGGCACCGACCAGTGGTCATCGCTCTCAGCGACTATGGCCTTTGCCAGCGTCGGCCCTCCATGAAGGGATATGGGCGCGTCATGGTCGTCCATTCTCAGTCCTCAGGCTGTCCCGAGCAAGTGCCATGCCTCAAGATTTCTACTGCGGATGTGATTCAGCCAAGCCTCCCAGTTGCCATCGCACCTCAGTGTATCCGGGTCGCCGACTACGATTAGCCCGCGTTTTGCCCTTGTCAGAGCTACGTTGAGTCTCCTAGCATCGGAGAGGAAACCAACGTTCCCGTCCTTGTTAGAGCGAACGCAAGAGAAGACAATGACCTCTTTCTCCCTGCCTTGGTAGCCATCGACTGTGCGTACCTCGACGCTTTGCAGATTCTCGGGCATGTGGTCGCGAATCGCCCTGACTTGCCCTGCGTACGGCGTGATTATCCCGATTTCCCCCTCACCTAGATCCCCTGCGTCCAACAGGCCCAGCAGAAGGCTAACGACCCACGACGCCTCTGTCGGATTCTCCTTAGATGCCCCGTCTGGCGACAGAACCTCCCCTCCCTCTACGGGGAGGAAAGCGATAGGGACATCCCAATCAGGCCAAATGAGACCTAGGGGAGCCGGTCTGTCGGACTCGTTGATTCCGTCTTCAAGGCGATTGTCGTAGAACCGCGAGTTCGGAAACTCAGAGATCGCGGGATGCATCCTGTACTGGGTGGTAAGCATCAGAGGTTCGACTCCCATTTCGATCATGCGTTCGAACAGCGATCTACTCAATCCCCCCCCTTCCGATCTCCTAGAGATGACAGTAGGTGGGAGCTGTCTGTGGTCCCCTATCAGAACGACCTGCCGCGCACCTCTCACTAGCGGAACCAGAGTGGCCGGCTCGGTAGCTTGGGTCGCCTCATCGACAAGCACCCTTGGGAAATTCCTCCCATCGAGGAGATCGTGCCCAGAGCCGATGCATGTGCAGCACAGTACCTGTGCCTTGTCGAGGATGTCGTCGCGCATCTGAGCCTCGATTCTGCGAACCTCTTTCCAACCTCTGCTCAGGTCCCTATGAGCTAGACCCTTATCCTTGCCCCCACGCATACCCTTGATCCTGCGAGCCAATTTCTCGTTGAGCTCAAGGTGCTCCAACAGGTCCTTCCTAAGTGGGTGCCTCTCCATCTCTGCGTCCATTGTGGCCTCCCTGAGATCTTCTCTAACCTTGACGGGCTGCCCCAGTCTTACCGCTCTGACGCCTCGAGCTAACAGCCCTTCGAGCAGGTTGTCGACGGCCACGTTCGAGTCAGCGACTGCTAGCACGGTGCCGATGTCCTGCTTGGCCCAGGCCTCTAAGACCCTCACCGCCGTATGCGTCTTACCTGTTCCAGGCGGACCTTGAATCAGGGTCAGGCGACTTGACATCGCAGCATCAGCAGCCTCGCGCTGGGCCTGATTCAAATCACCTGGCATGGGAATCCTGACTTGCTTGGCACCACCTAGCTCGGGGATGAGCGAGGCGGTGCTCGCTGGGTCGTGCACTGCGCCGAGGAGCAGTTCCCTCAGAGGTGCGCTTCCATCTTCCTCGAAAACTGAGTTCAGAGCATCCCTCATCCTGTCAAACGCGATTCTGTTTGCGCCTCTGTCCATTCTCCATCTACCCTTCCTGAGACCCTGTGGGACCTCAGGGAGAACGATTCGAATTGCACTCTTGCTACGGTCACTGACTATCGCCTCAATCGACTTCTCGGTGAGTGGGTTGTTGCGGCTCAACATCACGATATCGCCCTGCCTGAAGCGGTGCGTACCGAACCTTCCCCCTGCGCCGTTGCGCAGTCGAACTACTCTCTGGCCGAACAACCACCCGTCGGGTTTGGCAATTAGATCAAACAGAGCGATGCCGTTGGCCTGTAGCTTGCCAGTGGGCCAGTTGCGTAGCCTCTCCTCGGTCACTGCCAACTCATCATCCAGTTCCCATTGAATTAGTCGGAGGTATGCCGCATGGTGATCCTGACTGCGTCTGAAACGTGCGGGAAGGGCATGCTTGGAACCACTCACGATACCCCGTCCTGTGTAGCCTCTATCACGCTTGCCTGCCTCGAGCCCACGCTGTCGCCTACAACTTCTCCGGGTGAGAGTTAAACGCGTGGTTTCACCGAGACCAATGTCTGAGGGGGGGTGGGGCACGGTCTTCGACAGATTCAAGTCATGGCGCAAGGAACAATCTCAAGGCGTTGTCTGCCCTTCTTGTCAGCACAGCAACCAAGAGGGCGCGGCTGTGTGTACCCGCTGTTACTACCAACTCGACAGGCCTTCCTTCAAGCAGACATCGGGGATCGGTGCTAACGAGTCTTCGGACTTGCTCGACGAGCTGGTGAGCGAGATCGAGAAACAGGAAAACGAGGATGAGGGATGGGTTGCCCCTTCCTTTTCCATGGACGATGTTACCGTCGATGTGGCACAGTACGAAGACAATGACCACGTCACACTCAACCAGCAGCCCGATTTCACGTCTATTCTGAATCCCCCTCCACCAATGGAGGAAGAGGAGTACGAGCTCTCGTCCGAGGACTCTCCTCAATTCGTCAAGAAGTTCGAGGTCCCAGAGAGCCCAGATGATTCCGAGGAGGCCGAGGAGACCGAACACAAGCCAATAGAGCTGGTCCAACCTACCGCGGAGACCCCGGAACACGTGGAAGTCGTATCAGCCAGCGAGGTGCCGGATACCAACGGATGGTCATTCCCTGAGGAGACAACCCCTGTGACTGACCCCGCTGACTTTGACGGTGATGGGGTGGTCGACGAGTACGAAGCAGCGTTCGCTAGTCCCATTTCAATATCGGGCGAGAATCAGGAGCCCCCTCAGGAACCGAGACGAAGGACTCCCGAGGAGGAACAAGTCGAAGAAAGCGAACTCGTAGAGGAATCGGACGCAAGTTCAGACCCTCTATCCGAACTCCCCCCTGCGCCGACTAGCCTGCCGATACCGAGGCTGAACGCAGAGCCAGTTCCCGAACAGGTCGAACCCCAAGAGACCCACGACACCACTCCTGCTCTTCCTCCAGCACCAGTCCAGCCATGGGATACTGCCAACGACGTTGTGATGACCAGCACCCCAGAAGGGGCTAGGTTCTGGCCATGGGAACAACAGGAGGAGTGGCCTCTTGCAGAGGTCAAGAAGCAACTTTCCGCCGCCTTGAGGGCAGCCAAGGAGCAGAACATAGCCGAGGCAACCGTACTGATCGACGAAGTCGGACCTCACATTGGCACTAGGACCCCAGACGTCGTCGCTGTACTCTTTTACGCCGTCGGTAAGCTTCTAACTAGTATCGGTAGGCCTAGAGCTGTAGAGAGAATGGTCGAGGCGGCCAGCTTGACATATCCAGACTCCCCGGAAATCGTTCTCGCAAGTAAGAAACTGATTTCTTAACAAAATGCCTCCACCGTAGGCCTGATGCGACACAGCCCCTCCCAACGGTCCATGCTACGTCGTGCCACGTCATCGATTCGGGTTGATGACGGACTCGTCCTCAGGCCCGCCTCTAGCATCCACGTCTCCGACATCATCGAGGCTTTCGAGGAGACTTGGCCCGATGTCATCCGTGCCATGCCATGGATCAATCCCGACAAGGAGGTCAACGCCCAGATCGAGGACTTCGTCCAGGAGACTGAAAGGAAAGGGAGAACGGGACTCCTCCACCACTGGGTGATGGTCCGCCCGTGGGACGAATTCATCCTCGGGCTTGTCGGCTTCGACAGAATCACACGTTCTAACAGGGCGGTATGGAACCTAGGCTACTGGGTCAGGAGTTCGGAGCAACAGCATGGAATCGCAAGGAAGAGTATCGATGCCGCCTTGAGGTGGCTCGGGCAGATTGAAGACCTCGCCGTGGAACTGAAGGTCGACCCGAAGAACGAGGCAGGTCGTCACACGGTCATGAGGGCCGTTAGAAACTGGGGCGGAGAGCGCTGCATTGAGGGGGATTCCGCAATCACGGTAGCGGGGGTTCGAACCCTACACGAATGCCACATCATTGCGGTCGGGCCGGGCAAGGGACCCTAATCAGCCCGAAACTCGCCGAATCACATCATACGGGAGATGATGCGATCGGTTTGCTCGCTATCGAGGCCGAGTTCGCGGAAGGCGAGCGGCCCCCCATCGTCGAGCACGGGTTCCTGATCCCCCAGGGTCATTCGGGCATTGGTCTCGAAGAAGACCCCGGTGTGGATTACATCCCCCCAGAGCATTGCTTTCTCGATGCCAGCCTTCCAGTCGCTCGTATCATGATCGATGTCCTCTAGAGGCTGTACCCGCGGCCGAAAGAACTGGTAGGTGTTGACCTTGTTGTACGTTACACATGGGCTGAAAACGTCGAGCAGGGCGAATCCCTTGTGCTGCATGCCCTCGATCATCAGTCTAGTCAGTTGTTTGATGTTGCCTGTGTACCCACGAGCCACCCATGTCGCGCCCGCGGTAATCGCACTCGCGATTGGGTTGATTGGCAGCTCGATGCTGCCGTGGGGGGTGCTCTTGGTCTTCATACCGACCTCGCTGGTAGGGGATATCTGACCAGTCGTGAGCCCGTAGATCTGGTTGTCCATTACGATGTAGAGAACGTCGAGGTTACGCCTACTGGTATGAGTGAAGTGATTCCCCCCAATGCCATAGCCATCTCCATCCCCGCCGGTCACAATGACATTCATCTCGTGGTTAGCTAGCTTCGCTCCTGTCGCGTGCGGGAGCGCCCTCCCATGCAGTGTGTGCATCCCATACGAGTTGAAGAAGCCGGGGAAGTTCGACGAGCATCCAATGCCGCTGATGGTTAGGATATCATGCGGCTGCAGACCGAGCTCACTGACCGCTCGCTGCAGGCCGCTTAACACGCCGAAGTCGCCGCAACCAGGGCACCAGTCCGGACTCACCTTGCCCTTGAAGTCCTTCGGCTTCAGGCTGACTTTCACATTCGTTTCTGCCATTCGTTCACCTCAGACTATAATCTCCTCATACGGTACCGACAACGCCTCTCCCCCTTTGAGTTGCTCCTGTACAGCGTTCACTATGTGATGAGGCTTGAATGGCTCGCCATCGTACTTACGGATGTGCCCATCCACCGTAAATCCGGTCTCGCTTCGCAGATAGCGGTGGAAGAGACCGGTGTAGTTGTTCTCGACGATGATGGTGCGCTTGCATGATGTCAGCAACTCGCTCGCCTCATCAGCGTGGAACGGGACCATCCACTTGAAGTGCAGATGATTAGCGACGACCCCCGCTTCTGCCAGCTGTTCGATGGACTCTCGGATGACATCTGCGGTCGAGCCCCAGCCGACCAGCGTCACTTCGGCATCGGCATCGCCGACGATAGCAGGGGGTGGCAGGTCAGCCAGGAGCCCTTCCATCTTCCGTTGTCGCTTCTCGACCATCGCCCGGCGCTTGTGAGGGTGGGTGAACTCGTCGCTGATGAGCACTCCGTCGGGCATGTGCTCGTCGGTTGCGACCACGTGCTCGTAACCTGGAATTCCGGGTAGAGCACGGGGAGAGATGCCGCTGTCAGTGAACTTGTAGCGTTCGTAACTCCCTGCCTCATCTCCTGCAACTGTGATTAGCTTACCTCGGTCGATGGCGGGATGCATGTCGAGCAGCTTCGGATCGATTGTCGAGGTCTCGTCAGAGATCAAAAGGTCTGAGAGGATTATCGCCGGTAGTTGGTACTTGTCAGCGAGGTTGAAAACCTCTGGGATGGTCTGGAAGCCATCCAGCGGACTGCTAGGGGCTAGGATTAGCTTCGGGAAGTCACCTTGGCTGGCGCCGAGCACCTGCCACAGGTCACCCTGCTCGGTCTTGGTGGGAACTCCAGTAGAGGGGCCAGCGCGTTGCACATTGACGATGACTAATGGAACTTCCATCATCCCGGCTGCGCCTACCCCCTCAGTCATGAGCGCGAATCCGCCACCCGAGGTAGCGCACATCGAACGGCAACCGGCGTGTGCCGCTCCAACAGCCATGCAGATGACTCCGATTTCATCTTCCACCTGACGCACCATGATGCCCAGCTCTCTGGCATTCACGGCCATCCAATGCAGGATGCCCGTGGATGGGCTCATTGGATAAGCGCAGTAGAACTTGACCCCGGCCCCGGCTGCCGCCATGGCGAACGCTTCGTTCCCCCTCCACACTGCGAGGGGCTCTCCCCCGGATGGCATCTGCTGATCGGCTGGTTGGAAGTTAGATGCAGAGTAGTCGTACGCTGACTTGGCGACGCGTACATTCTCAGCCGCCAACTCCTCACTTTTTGCCGAGAACTGGAAGCTAATCACATCCTCAATCGCGGAGAACCCGACTCCTATCAACTGGCAAGCGACAGCTATTGCCACTGTGTTCTGCATCAATTTGTTTGCCCCTTTTCCTGCCAGATCTTCGACATCCATCGGGCATAGTTGGACCCCCTCCGCGGCTTCACCGGGATTGATCGTGTTGCTGTTGTAAATGACCGCTGTCCCCTCTCGCATGTGCTCGAGGTGCCTGTCCATAGTGTCCTGATTGAGGCAGATTAGCAGATCTATAGTGTCGCCATGGGTGCGAACATTTCTGTCGCTGCAGCGAACTGTGAGGAAGGAGTGACCGCCGCGGATGATTGATTGGTAGGCGTTGTAGGCGTACATGTGCACGCCCAAGCGTGCGCACAGCCTCGCGAGAACGTTCCCGGGAGTCGCGATACCCTGTCCGGCCGCGCCGCCGATGCTGATGACGTAATCGAATGAACCCACTCCCACTCACCGACCTGCACGCCTGTTTGCGCTGTCATAACACCTACTTTGTATGGGTTCGGCCGACAGGACAGGCCATTATATCGATTCCTCTTCCCATTTCCACGACCATCTATCAAGATACCACATGAATCCCACTTTGGAAGCCTCTACGCTCAAGCGTCGACCTCAAACAGAACCGCCACTACGAGAGCCCATGGGACGCCTCGGCAATGGCTTGCGATTTCTCGGCAGGTGGCTGCCTTGGATGGCAACAGGCGCGGCTGCAGCGTTCAGGAAACTGCCAGAGGAGTCCCAAGCGGAGATTAATGAGGTAGCCAAGGAGCCAGGGAAGTGGGGCGAGTCGATCGAGAGGGCGTGGGACACTTCGAAGATAGGCGCGGAGCACTTCAAGGACACCGCGGGAATACTAGCGACTCTACTGCTCGGCCGCCGCATCGACAAGAACGAACGTAAGCGCGCTCGCGAGAACCTAGCTGCACTGAGCCTAGTCGTGCCGCCTTTACGCGTGTTCATGATTCCGGGCAGCCACGTGCTCCTGGGGATAATGGCTAGGGTGACGCCATGGAGGCTCGTACCAGACGACTGGATACCAATCGATGCGCTCAGGACCGTTCGCAGGATGGAAGATACCCCCAACTTAGAGAAGGAGAGCTCCATGGTCCGGCGTCTGCTGAGGCTCAAGCGCTGATGTCATCGTCGAAACTCTGCCACGGTAGGCGCTCGAACGCCTCCAGCGCCGGCGAGTTGAGGGAGAAGTTGTGCCCCAGCGCCTGCTCGAGGCTCACCCAGTCCGGAGTCGAGCCGTCTATCCATTCGTAGCGATGCCCGGGGATCAGCCTCCAATCACCTGGGAGATCCTGCAGTAGCCCGCGCGCGTACAGCACGCTCCTCCACTGCGCGTGCGGGTCACTTCCTGGCAGGTCCACTCGCCCGGAGTGCGCTGTGAATAACAGGTCTCCGGCGTGGTATATCCCGTGCCCGTGCAAGGTGACGTGACCGGGCGCATGACCGGGCGAGTGCGTGACGTCGAGCGAGATCGCTCCTGCTGACCACTGCGCGGTGCTGTTAGGCTCGTTGTCCCAAGTATGTGTGAAATCCACCTTCTTGAAGATGAAATGCCCGAGCAGGTTCGGGACCCTCGCTTCTTCGTGGCCCCAAACCTCCACCTCTGGAACCAGCTTGAGCATCACCGAGTATCCGGCGGTGTGATCCCGATGAGTGTGTGTGTAGAGCAGATGAGTAGGATGGAGACCCTCCTCAGCCAGCGCATTTACCCAGCCCTTAGCATCGAATGGATCGACTATGGCGACTATTCCAGCCGCTCTGTCGATGAACGCCGTGTTCATGTTCATGTAGCCGCCCATTTGGGTGACCCAGACCTCCACTCCGTCGTCTCCGACCGCAACGTCGAACTCCCCGTCGCCCAGCATCGTCCAATGCCAGCCGACTCCGTCGCATAGGTGTGGCGGCCATACTGCTTCGGGGCAGGCTTCAAAGCGTGGCCTTAGAGTCGAGAGGCGTGGCACGAGTGCCCGCTTCACATACCCTGCTAGGCGGGCTTGCGCCCGTTCTACTGCTTCTGCGGGGAGCCTGATGGCTCCCTTCGAAGCCATATGGGAGTGAGGAGATGGCATACGACGCGCAAGAGGTTGAGACCCGCTGGCAGAAGGCGTGGGCGGAAGCAGGGGCCTTCGATGCCGATGCCAATCCCTCCAAGCCCAAGTTCTACTGCCTCGAGATGTTTCCCTACCCCTCTGGCAGCATGCACATGGGCCACGTTCGCAACTATTCTATCGGTGACGCGATGGCTCGATTCCACCGTTTGATGGGCAGAAACGTCCTCTATCCGATGGGTTACGATTCGTTCGGGATGCCCGCCGAGAATGCCGCGAAGAAGGAGGGCGGGCACCCGCACACGGTTACTCACCGCAACATCGCGAGCATACGCGCCGACCAGGAGAGGATGGGCTACTCGTACGACTGGCGCCGCTTCCTCGTGACTTCGGACGTCGATTACTACCACTGGAACCAGCAGATGTTCCTGATGCTCAACGAGAGGGGTTTGGTCGAGCGAAAGATGGCACCTGTCAACTGGTGCGTGGACTGCGACACCGTACTCGCCAACGAGCAGGTCAAGAACAACCGCTGCTGGCGCTGCGGCCTCGAGGTCGTCCAGAGAGACATGATGCAGTGGTTCTTGCGCATGACCGAGTACTCCGACGAGTTGCTCGACGAGATTGACAACATCGCCTTCCCGGAGAATGTCAAGGCGATGCAGCGAAACTGGATCGGCCGCTCCCACGGCGCCCACATCGACTTTCCAGTGGCTGGCTCCGAAGCCGTTATCGGGGCCTTCACAACTAGGCCGGACACCATCTTCGGCGTGACTTTCGTCACCCTCTCGCCAGAGCACCCTCTTTGTGAGGTTCTGTGCTCGGGAACAGAGTGGGAGGCGGATTGGCGCGAACTACGAGACGAGTGTGCACGCATGACCGAGTTCGAGCGCATCAACATGCTGAAGGAGAAGAAGGGCGTCTTCCTTGGGCGTCACGCGATTAATCCCCTGAGTGGTGAGGAGGTTCCGATCTACGCAGGCAACTTCGTTGTCGCCTCCTACGGAACCGGCGCTGTGATGGCCGTCCCCGGTCACGACCAACGCGACTACGACTTCGCCGAGAGGTATGGGATCGAGATCCGCCGCGTGCTCGTGGAAAGGGCCGACGACGACCCTAGCGCCCCGCTCAGCGAGGCCTTCGAGGGCTACGGTCCGATGGCCAACTCTGCCAAGGGCGGCTTCGACGGACTCTCTGGAGACGAGGCCAAGGGCTCTGTGATCGCCGCTCTTGAGTCCGCGGGCGCAGGCCAAGGCACTACCGAGTACCGTCTGAAGGACTGGCTGCTGAGCCGGCAACGCTTCTGGGGGACCCCGATACCGATGATACACTGCGTTTCTTGTGGCACCGTTCCCGTACCCGCTGCGGATCTACCGGTTGAGCTTCCGCTTGACGTCACGTTCAACGAGGAGCAGAGTGGCAATCCGCTCGCTGCGCACGACCCCTTCGTCAACGTTCCATGCCCGTCGTGCGGCGGGGCTGCGAAGCGGGAGACCGACACCATGGACACCTTCTACGACTCATCATGGTACTTCATGCGCTTCTGCGACGCCAACAACGACTCTGCACCGTTCGACCGCGACACCGTCGACTACTGGATGGACGGCGGCGTCGATCTCTACATCGGCGGCATTGAGCACGCCGTCATGCACCTGCTTTACTCCCGCTTCTTCACCAAGGCGACTCGTGACGCCGGGATGAACGAAGTCGGGGAACCGTTCGGAAGACTCGTCTGTCAGGGGATGCTAAACGCACCGGCGCCGTTCTGCGCTGACTGCAACGCCGAGTACCACGTTGACCACTTCGGTGACGACTGCCCGACCTGCGGTAAACCCCTCGGGACACGCTCGGCCAAGATGGGCAAGTCGCTCGGCAACACGGTCAGTCCGGAGGACATGGTCGGACGCTACGGCGCAGACACAGTTCGTCTGTTCATCCTTTTCGGAGCCAACCCCGAAGCTGGTATGGACTGGTCCGACAGCGCCCTCGAGGCCAACCACCGTCAGGTGTACGCAATCATCGACGCAGTTGGCTCAGCTCAGGCCATGGACGACTCTCCAAGCCCCATGGACGACTGGCTGATTTCTAGATTGAGGGCCAATCAGAGCACATGGAGAGAAGCGATGGGCAACGTGAGCCTTCGTGAGGGGGTGATGGTCAGCCACTTCGAGATGCTGGCTGACTGGAACTGGTACTGCCGCCGAGGGGGCTGCGACAGAACGACTGCCCGAGCCTTCCTCGAAGGCTGGATTCCAATGCTCGCACCAGCCACCCCTCACATCGCCGAGGAATTTTGGCATCATATGGGGGAGCAGAGGCTGCTGGCCGAGCACGTCCTCCCGGATATCACAGACTCGGCGGTCGACGCCCTCGTGCTGGCCCGTGAGGCCTACCTCCGCAACGTCATCGCCAGTGCAAGAAATCTTCGCAGTCTCGCCGAGCGCTACACCGAGGGCGGAATTAGCCGAGCCGTCATCCAGACTGCACCCGCATGGAAGTCCGAACTGGCTCGAGACGCAATACTGCTCGATTCGGATGACTTCGACTTCGAGGCACGGGGGCAGGCTCACGTGCAATCGCTGACCCTATTCGAGAACGAGACATTGCGAGGAGAGATCTTCCAGACTTGGATGGCCCTGACGAAGGGCACCAAGAAGAAGCGAGGCCGCATCCACTCATGGTCCGACGGCGAGAAGGCACTAATCTCCAGCGGGCTCGACGAGGCAGAGGTCTTAATGACCAATGCAAGTTTCCTCGCTTCTGCCTTAGGCATCGAGAGCCTAGAGGTCTACGCTGTAGGCGAAGGTGAGGACGTCGCTGGGAAGGCTCGACACTCGTTCCCCCTAGAGCCGGGAATCGCGTTTCTTTAGGTGATTAATGGTGCCTGCCATCGTGCTGTTCGACGATACCTGCGACAAGTGCAACCGTTGGGCCCGGTTCATCCAGAGAAGAGACTCGACCACGAGACTCAGGATTGTAGGCCAGAGTAGCGATGAGGGAAGGGCGCTGCTCAATACCAGACCTGCCAACCTTATTGACACCGATTCCGTATTTCTCGTGTCAGCGGGAGGAATCTGGTACGCTAAGAGCGCCGCAATATGGCGAATCTTACTCAAAATGAGATTTCCTTGGCCCCTTGCTGCGGCGATGTGGCTAGTCCCGGCTCCTATCAGGGACCTGTGCTACGACATCTATG
>JAYZFV010000006.1:0-35702 GCA_036336595.1 Thermoplasmatota archaeon
CATGTCTGTCGGGAGCGGGGTCGAGGCGCGTCTATTCTTCGCTCATGAACAAATCAGAGATTCACAGAAAGAGATGGTCTCTGATGGGATTATTGCACTAAGAGAAGGGGGTTTCCTGTTGGCAGCGGCCCCGACAGGAATTGGTAAGACCGCTGCGGCACTTGCCTCTGCATTCGAAGTCGTTAACTTCTACAACGCCAACCCAGAAGTACCAAAGATCCTGTTCATGACGGGCAGGCAATCGCAGCACAGAATCGTTGTCGATACTGTTAGGCAGATCAACTCCAAGCTTCCATCCGGAACCCCTAGAATTCGGCTGGTGGACATAATAGGGAGAGATGGGATGTGCGAAGTCATCGACAAATCGACAGGTCAGTGCTCCTGTGAGAAGGACGTTGTAGAGTCTGCTAGGAGAGCCCGAAGGGTAGACTTGGAGAAATTCATCCTAGAGGAGCCGAGGCACGTTGACCAAGTAATCAAGGAGGGTCGGGCAAGAAGGATTTGTGCTTGGGCAACAGCTAGATCTGCTGTTCGGGATGCGCACATTCTCGTCTGCGACTACAACCACGTCTTCATCGAAGGGGTTAGTGAGAATTCACTGCCGATAATGGGAATAAGTCTCGAAAACGCAATTCTAATTGTCGATGAGGCGCATAATCTACCTGACAGAATCAGGAATGGGTTGGAGAGGCGAGTAACCAAGAACGTGTTTCAAAGAGCCCTCGATGACATTAACGAACATAAGGAAAATCTGGAGAATACCGCCAAGCAGCTTGAACTGTCAGATTCGAAGAGTCTGGGCGAAGCGATTCTGCTGGAAAGGCAAGTCAAAGCACTGAAAGACGATTCCGGATTGAACAACTGGTTTACAGGAAAGATAACTGAGATTGGGTCCTCCCAGAGAGATGATCTGAGGGTGGAAACCAGTGAGTTCCTCGATGCCATCGCGAGTGCCATCGATGGATTAGAAGAGGACGAATTAGAGGATGGGATTAGTCGAATTAGGAGGATGAATAGAAGATTGCTCTCCGTGGTAATCGATGAGGATGACTCTATTGAAGAAGACGAGCAGAATGACTGCATCAGACTGGCAGAAATATTGGAGATCTGCATTAGATACAGAGACAGCCCGGCCCTTGCACTCATATTCGACAAAATCAACGACGAAATTCCGAGAGTGACCAGTCATTTGCTTGACCCAAGTGTCGTAGGGAAGCCAATTTTTGAGCAGTGCGCAGGCTCAATACTCATGTCAGGGACACTATTTCCACCAAGTATGTACTCTGACATTCTAGGAATCCCAGAAGAGGATTCTACTTGCAGGGAATACGAATCTGGATTCCCTGCTGAAAACAGGCCGATCCTAATAGCAAGAGACGTTACGAGCAAGTTCACGGAGAGGGAAGCGAGCTACTCCTCGATTCGAGATCACATACAATCGGTACTGGAGAAAACAAAGGGAAACGTGGCGGTTTTCGCACCCAGCTATGCAATGTTGGATCGCATCTGCGAAGATGTCTACACTTTCGGAAAGGTGAGTGGGATAGAAGGGAGGCGTATGTCCAAAAAGGAGATCGAGAGGATCATAGCAAGACTGTACGAGATGAGGGCAATGGGAAAAGAATCGGTGCTCTTTGGGGTTCTGAATGGGAAGTTGTCGGAAGGCATTGACTATTCTGAGAACATTCTCAATGCAGTTGTTTGTGTGGGGCTCCCCCTTCCACCACCAAGCGCTAGGCAGGATGCCCTATTGGAATACTACACTAGGCGCTTCGGTAGGTCGAAAGCATGGAAGTATGCGAGCTTGCAGCCAGCTGTAAACAGTGTGCTACAGGCCCTAGGTAGGCCGATTCGTAATGCTGAGGACAAGGCCATAGTAGTTCTTCTGGAGAAGAGGTTGCTCGAGCGAAGAGTCGGTGATTGCATGCCCAAAACGATGCATACCCGCCAGACCACCAGCCCATCGAGGACCTCCAAGCACGTTGAGCGCTTCTTCGAGATGAAATAGGCAATGGGTTCATTCGGGTCCGTTCGATGCATGGGCGTAAGCATGCCGTGGTCAAGAATCGAAATCGAGGTCGAGGACGACGAGGAAGAGAGCGTCGGTTTGGATCCTCTAAAGATTGGGTTAGACGTAGATGCACAGCAGATGCACGAATTGTTCCTTGGGGGGCTGCCACACCTCTCCGAGGTGCAAGACCGCCATGAGGAGATCCTAGACGGGGTGTCCAGCACGGTAGGTGATGCGAAGGCCCTCGCTAGGGCTGCGGTTCCAATAGGGGATTTCCTAGCAGAGATCGGGGGGGAGTGGTCAGGCTCTGAGGTCAGAATACCCCTCCCCTCTTCCTTCCCAGAGGGGGTGGTCGTCGAGACGCTCTTGGAAGAGGAGGAGCAGATAGTGCGCCTCATCGCACCAGAGAGGTTCGGCGGGATGCTCAGAACGTTCAGGCTGCCCACGGGAGAAGCCATCACGGGAGCTAACTGGGAAGATGGCGTCCTGACCATGAGGACGAGCCGGTCGGGCTAGTCCTCGACCTCGATGAGGGGGGTGCTTCTTTGGGGAATCTCTTGCAATTCTTCTATCTCCTGTAGAACCGAAGCTAGGGCCATCTGGGCATTCTCCCTGTGCACACTCCCGAGCACGTGGCTCGAGTATCGCGCCTCCTCGAATATCCTGTCGAGCGCTACCAGTGAAGCCTCACTGATTGGCAACGCGTTTCGAATCGCAATTTCGAATTCCCTTACAGTCTCGAAGTCCCTGCGGAGGAAGCCACGCCGCATCAGGACAGCGCACAGTCTCCCGTAGCACTCGAAGATGGCCTTCCTGAATTCGTCTCCCGAGGCGAGCATATCCGCAGTGTGGCTGAAGACACCAGCGAGTTCCTTGATTGCGGTCTTGCGACGGCGGGATAACACCGCGACAACCGAGACTAGCGCGGCAGCGACTACCAAAATGAAGACGAGTCCCAGCATAGCCGTGCCGAAGAGAGAGCCCGAAGCGTCTTCCTCGTACTCGATTTGGATGCCGCCACTGGGCAGATAGGCGAGGCTTCGGGCATCGATGAAGTCCGAGTCCGAGTCCAGCATAACACCGAGCCTGCCCCATGAGGAGGTGTCCGAGAGGGGGGGTAGGGGTGAGAGTGACTTGAACTCGTACTCGAAGACCCCGTTTGCGTCGGTGAGTCTAGACATGGAGAAGTGGGCAGTAGTCCCATTCATCAGCATGGCCGTCATGGAAAGCCCCTCCACTGGAGAACCCGTGTCCCTGGCAGTGGCATTGACGGTTCCCCGTATCACCCTCTGACCAGTAGATAGCTCTATGCTGGACAAAATGAAGTCCACCTCGATCATCACCATTATCTCGATGTCCTGAGAGGCGCCGTTGAGGAATCTCGACTGATCGGATCCAACCGTGATGGTCACGATGTTCTTGCCGGGCGGCAGGAACTCCTGGGCCTTTGCCCTCATCTGGAAGTTCAGAGTGCCTGGATTGTCCCATGGCCCCCCTTGGAGGGGGAGGTTGCTCTCGCCCCATGATAGGCTAATCGTCAGGTTCTCGAAAATGCTTGAGTCGCCACCAACCTCCCTGACGAATCCTTGAATGAGTATGGGGTGGGTGGTGTTGCCCCTGATGATTTTCGAGGTGATGGGTTGAACCTCGATCAATATGTCAGAGAGGGCGAAGGCGGTCAAGTTAGTCTCAGTGGCGAGATAGAGGGACTCGCCCCCATACGAGAAGCTCACGTTGTGGCCCCCCCTGTAAATGGAATATCCAAGACTGTGGCTGTAGCTGAACAAGCCGCCCAACGCGGTGGTTACAACCCCAATGACAAACCCATCGAGAATGACGGTCACCTCCCTGCCGTCCAACCCCATCTCGTAACCAGTGTCACCCTCGTAGAGGCGTCCCGAGAAGTTCCATTCCGAACCCCTAGTGACTGAAGACTCCTCTACCTGGACGCTGATTATGGTGTGGTAGGCGATCGTGAGGACGGTTTCCACGTTCCCCTGTCTGTGGTAGCCCTGGGCCGGAGCAACGGCGGACAGCGTGTGGTTCCCAATCTCGAGGGAGTCGGGGATGACCCATGGAAGCGACCAATGGCCATTGTCACCAGAACTGGTGATGCCGATTAGGATGCCATCGACGAATATCTCAATGGTATGGTTACCCAGCCAGCCGCCCTCCAAGTTGTCCTTGGCTGTTCCGCGAAGGATGACGGCATCGCCCACCGCAGCGGGAGAAGGCCCCTCTATGGATATGAACACAGGCCCATAGACGGTGATCACAGTGGATGAGTTGGAGGGCAAGATGAATGACTCTCCGGAGAATTCGATTTCTATGACCCTAGGCCCGAGGGGCATATCCGGTGGCACTGGAATATAGACACTGAACGAACCGTTGTCACCGACCTTCAGACCGGTCATGAACTGCCCGTTCATCGAGACTTCGATGTCCCTGTTCGGCAGACCCCTGCCAACGCCGTCAGTCAAGAGTCCCTGAACGAGCACTAGATCGGAACGATCGACATCCCCCGGAGGTGTCGAGATGATGACCTGAGACGTCTGTGTGACATTGAACTCGATGCTATGGGACGAGGGGAGGTAGAACTCAGGGTTCAATGAGTCCCCCTGCCCCATGGGATCCACCCATGTGAAGCCTCCGAGGAAGGCCACACCCACTTGATGGGTTCCGAACTCCATGCCGAGAGGGAGGTCGTAGGTGATCATCCAATGCCCCTTAGTGGCATTGGATATCGTGGCGTAAGTCGGTCCGACGTCGATGCCGTCGATCGAGAGGTGGATGACGCCCCCAGTGTAGACCCCATCCTCGGCCAGCGGCTGGCCCCTCTCGTCGAGAAGGGTTCCGTTGAAAGTTACGGTGTTTCCAACTATGGAGGGGGTAGTCGTCCCTGTTATTCTGAGTTCGGTCGGAGCGAGGACAATTACACGGGTCCAAACCTCGTCTCCGAGAATTCCGGTAGTTCCGTTGACGCCGGTGAAAATGGCCGTCACAGTCATGGGACCTGGGCTCCTGTCAGGGTCAACGAGAAGTTCCGCGGATGCCTCCCCATCGAGGTCTGTCATGCCATTCCACACTGGTGTGCCATCAATCAGGATCGACAGTTGTGCGGATGGAACCGGATCCTCAGCGTTATCGACTAGGGACACATTGACTCCTACCATGCCCCCCCTAAGCGTCCTGCTGTCAGGATCGAGGTCAGCGGGATAGACAATGGAGAGCAGGGAATACCCCCTGCTGTCGAAGAGGGCTAGGTCGGTCGCCGTGGTGTAGTAGCTGACCTCGGGCGTGAATAGTACGATAATGCCATGCGAACCACGGGGGAACGAGAGGTCCAACCTGAGAAGCGCGCTCCAGTTTCCATCCGGATAAAAGGTGAGCTGGGAGACCAAGAAGGTGTCGGACTCGCCGTCGATAGAGAACGTTAGAGTGGGATTGAGCAGGTTGCCGGACCTGTCTGTGAGAGCGCTCCCATTGCTCGAAACCAAGGATCCCGTGACGTTGAAGAACTCGCCTGCGAGTGGGTTTTCGATTATCGGATTGATGGCCATGTTAGCAGACGATCTGACCGTAATTGTACTGATTGTCCTGAGGGTTGCGTGTAGGTCCTCTGAGCCGTTGAAGAACAAAGTGACGTTAACAAGACCCAGAGGGTGGTTGTGCGGAATGTCGAACTCGAAGGCTATGCTGCCGTCTCCAGAAGTGATTTCCTGCTCTAGCCAAGTGTCATGGAACTTAGCTAATACTGAGTATCCAGACAAACCTTCGTCATTGTCACTGAACTCGACGAGGCGGGAAGTGACAGTAGCCGTCTCCCCCCTGTTGATGACTGTGTTGAGGAAGGGCGTCGTACCGACGAACTGGGGGATTCCCCTCACGAGTATCGAGGCATCACCAGTTCCGGTCAGATAGAAGGGGGTTGTCCCGTTTAGGACGCTCACCACAACGGTGCGCATTCCCCTGGTCACACCATCACCCAGCGTGTCCGTGGGCACGGAGATGTTGAAGCTGCCATTGCTGTCTGTCGTGTGGTTCTCGATGAGTATCTCATCCGCTTGGTCGAGGAAGAAGACCTCAAGTCCCACTGGTCCCTGAATGGTCCTGTTCGAATCGACGGAGTCGAGAACGATACCTGCAATAGTGAAGTACTGAAGGGCTGTGACTTCGTTTGG
Organism: Thermoplasmatota archaeon; assembly: GCA_036336595.1. Lineage (GTDB taxonomy): Archaea > Thermoplasmatota > Poseidoniia > Poseidoniales > Thalassarchaeaceae > UBA36. The sequence goes on from JAYZFV010000006.1 coordinate 6,193, forward strand.
AATGCTACTGATCTCAACGAAGCTCGGAACTTGGACCGTGAGGTTGACTAGGCTATGGTTTCCAATCCAACGCCCTGCATTTTCCGCGCTTAGGTTGTCAGAGATGTCATCAGGAGCATGAATTCTGATATCGTAGAAGCCCGGCGCGACCGAGGAGGGAATAATTGGGCTGAACGCAGCCATGCCATCCGAATCCGTGGTGGCAGAGTCGAGTACCTGCTGGAGGGGTCCGCCCCAGTCGAAGTAGAGGTCGAGCCCCACGTCCCCTATGGACTTGCTATCGTCTTCCACATCCGTGACAGTGGCGTTGACGACCAGAGAGTCCCCTGCGACCAGAATGACTGCCTTGGGTTCGGTTGTGACTACAAACTCGGATTGAATTCCGGCTAGGATCTCGGTGCCGTCGGAGACGCCGTAGTAGTGCCCGCCGGACGGGGGGCTGACGGAGAAATCTAGCTTTATCCTGATCGTGTAGACTCCCGAGGCGATGCCACTCGGCATCTCGAAAGGCAGGTTGTAGCCGCCGGTCGTGGTATCCAACCACCCGGTGGCAAGAATGTAGATGTCGGGCGGAGGGGGGCCGAACGGAGTCTGGGGTAGGCTGGAGGGGACCTCGAGTTGCATGGTAACTGAGGAGTTGTTTCCGGTGATGACCGTGTTGAGTACCATGTCCCCGGCGAACCCAGTGACCCAGTTTGTGCCCCCTCTGGGAGTCCAATCCAAGTTGATTGAAGCGCTGGCGTTCGCCAGGCCCCGGATGCGTATCGTCTCCTGGGACGAAGCCGGTTGCAACCAAGTTGACCCGGAGTAGTTCAGGAACCAATCATAGTCGCCAGGCTCCATGTTCCACACTGGCGTCCATGCGACTACGAGTCTCGGTGAGCTGGGGTCGGTCTCGTTCCAGACTCCGATCCCATCGAAGTCGAGGTTGTAGGCCCCCTCAAACGAGGCGAAGGAATTTCCGGTGTGATCCGTGAGGATGACTTCGACCTCTGCTTGGATCCCACGAGGTTTGGGGGACAATGTGTAGTTGAACTCAACGAAGCTCCTAATTCCGTACTCTGAGAACTGTATCTGGTCATTGGCGAATAGACCCTCGGCGTCGAACTGAATCCTTACTTCCACTGGCCCTGCCGGGATGGGCACATCGGCTGCGGAGAAGCTCCAATTGATAGCGAAGTCACCGGATAAGGGGGAGTCCCAAGATGTGTCGTTCAAGTACCACGTGGAAAGGGTGGTGTATGGCCCGCCGATGTCTAATCTCCTCATTTCTAGAATTAGCGTGCCGTTCAGCGTGGACGGGTTCTCGCCCCTGCTCAGAACAGTGCCGTTGAGGAAGATGGGGTTGTCGATTTCCAGAACGGAGTTGTTGGAGCCCAGGGCCTCGAGCGTGACGGACAGGTTTGGGGAAAGGGTGATGTTGAACATCACGGCAATGGCACCGGGCCGCGCGTGGTATGAGGGAGGTGTGGCGTTGTTCAGGTCGTCCTCGTGCCAGCCTAGGAAGCTGATTGAGGCGTTGATCAAGCCCAGCGGCTCTGATTCGGCGATTGGGACTGAGAACTCATAGTACCCCCCTCCACCGACACCGCTGGTGAGGTTGACCTCCCCGTCGCTCACGGTGACGTAGGTGAGGACTACTTGGAGGTCATCGACGAGGGACGGGTCCAATGACGGGTTACTGGACCAAGACAATTGGCCTAACACGGTGGTGTTGACCCCGATTCCCAGCATTGGCTCCCCTATCGGAGGCGGTTCAGAAAGGGACAGTGTGACGTCGTCGGTGACGTTGATGAGCCATGGGAAGGCGATCCCCTGCGTTCCTACGTAGCCTTGCTCTATGGTCTGGATTACCAGAGAGCCGTAACCTGGACGGATGACCTCGGAGGGAAACCCAGTGAGGTTGAAACTGCCGTTCTCTCCGGTTGTAGTGTTCGCCACGAGGTGCCTGGCGATAGCGGAGCGCCCCGGAACGTCGTCAGCGTCATCGGGCTCGACGAGGTAAATGAGCAGAGTTACGTTCTCGGCGGACGTCGAGTTGTCGGCAAATCGCAGAGTGCCCTCCACCCAGAACGTCTCGCCCTTGGAGATGTTCCTCTCAATCGCACTCGGGCCCCAAGTCTCGTTGACTACCTCGACGAGAGACATTGGCGGACAGGCTTCGAAGGGAATCCAACCGAGGTCTAGCTCGCCTTGGTTCTGATTGGTCTGCAGGTGAACCTCCACCCAGCGGGAGAAGTCCTTGCCATAGACCATGAAGGACTCGCCGTTCCACGTCCCCCCTGAGAATCCGGTGACCTTTCTTGCCGGTATGCCGGCCAGCCTCACCATTACTGCGAAGACGGAGGCGAACTCGTCGCAGCTTCCCTCGTGAGAGGAGTTGAGCAGCCAATGAGAGATGTCGCTGTCGGTTCCTAGTCCGTCCACCCTCTTGGAGCCGTCATGGTTCCTGAGGAATGTGATAGTGTCGTTTCCGTTGGTCAGGAAGTCCTGTATCGCGGCCACCTTGTCCCATGCAGACAGAGCCCCGGACCGGTTCAGGACAGCCTGTGTCAGGTTGTCGACGTATGCACTGTCCTGATCCAAAAAGGCAGGGGGGAGGTCGAGTGCGTAGGTGCTCCCTGTGAAGGCCGTGGAGTTCTGCTTTACCTCATCTGAGAGGATGACCTCGGGGGCCGTGACGTAGAGGGCCTCGATAATTGACGAGTCGACGAGAACGTCCCTCGTGTAGTTCGAAAAGTTGAGTCCTGCCATTATATCCGACCAACTGGAGAAGTTCTGAACGTTGTAGGGCTGTATCAGTTCCTCGCCGGGGCCGATGTACCCCGCCTCGTCGAAGATGAGTTCCCATAGGAGCTGGGTGCTGTGATTCCAGAAGGCCTGATCCGCAACTCCTTGATCGGTCGACCATTCGGGGATGATTGGGGTAAAAAGGCCAGCTAGGCTGGTGTTGACCCCCCAGGATACACCAGTATAGGAATCGTAAGTGTGCCACCTCCAGTAGTGAGTGACTGTTGGATCCATTCCAGACGAGTAGTTGGTGGCAGTGAACATCAGTGCGTTCTCAATCAGATCGTCCGTCGGGTCAAATGGGTCACCTGGTGACCCTATGCAACCCCCCAACCAGAACTCAGGTGGGCATTCTTCGCCGTCAGGAACGCCCCCTCCGTCAGTGTCGGGGTCCCTCCAGTCGGTGCCGATTTCGTTCTCTATGGTATCCGGTATCCCGTCCCCGTCGCTGTCGAGCGGGTTAATGTCGTCATCCGGGTTGTTTTGGGGGTTAGTGCCGTCGATGTACTCCTGGCCATCCTCCACCCCCCCGTTGTCAGAATCAGCCACGTTCCATAGAGTCATCCAAGGGTCGAAGGTAAGGTTCCCACCTATGATTCCGAAGATAATGTGGCAGCCTGTCGTGTTCTCGAAGTAGTTGTTGAGGCCGTCGCCATCCGAATCCAGTAGGTTGTGGCATGGCTCCAATGGATCTGTTTGGTTCTGGATCTCAGACAGGTCGTCCACTCCATCGCCGTCGGAGTCTGTCATGTTGATGAAGGAATGGTACCCCCAAGTCCCCATCTGTTCCTCCCAATCCGCCAGGCCGTCACCGTCCAAGTCAGGGTAGTCGTCGTCGCAGTGGGGGTCGTTGGTTGCGCCGGCTGTGGCGTTCCAGCACCATGACCCATTGGTGAAGACGACGGTGACTGCGTCGTCTGGCTTCGCTGTGTTCACGCCTCTCAGCCAATTGACTTCGATGGAGGTGAATGCGAATGGAGTCCTCTCCCCGCTGAAGGACTCGTAGAACGCCATGGGAGCGCCCGACTGTCGCCAATCTACCGGGTTTGGGTTGAGTCCCAAGGTCGAGTTCAGGGTCAGGATGTTCTGTTCTGCGTCCCAGTCAATGATTGTGAAGAGGAGTTCGACGAAGGACTTGCAAGGGTCCGTATTTCGGAAGAAGGACATCTCGTCGCCGTCGTTCATCCCACCCCCATCCGAGTCGGAGACGTTCCAAAGGGAGCAACTCATGTTCTCCTGCCAATTCTGGAGGCCGTCACCGTCGAAGTCCCCCTCATCATTCACTCTCGTTGGATCCGTCTCGCCGTCGTCGATCATCCCGTTTCCGTTGAGATCCTCCTCCCCATCGTCTAGGTGGTCGCCATCCGTGTTGTTGTCACGGGGGTCCGAGCCTTGTGGTGGGTTGTTGCCGTAGGAGCCGTTGAACTCGATCCCATCATGAATGCCGTCGCCGTCGGTGTCCACAGAGGTAGGATCGGTCAAGAGGATGAGGGCCTCGAAGGAGTCATTGAGGCCGTCGCCATCGGTGTCGTTGTTCTGCGGGTCGGTCTGTGTTATCCCGTCGACCTCGGCTGTGAATATCTGACATCCCCCCGGACCGAGGGATAGTATGGGGTTGCATGGGGACTCGGTGGCAGTCATGTTGGTCGGTCCAGGTCGAAAGTACTGTGTGGGTGGGAATGTCGAACCGTTCCTCGTGCCCCAGGTCGGGTTGACGTACTCGTAGATGTTGACGAGGCCGTCTCCGTCCGGGTCCCCATAGGTCCCATCCTGGTTGGAGTTCGAGGTCGGGTCCAATCCATGAGCGGCCTCCCAGCCGTCGGGCATGCCGTCGCCGTCGGTGTCCCATCCGTTGGGATCCTCGTCCACTAGTCCGTCGCCGTCGTCGTCATCAGAGCTGCAGTCCGCATCACCATCGTTGTCCCCGTCGTTGGAATCCACCATGCCGTCCTTGTCATTGTCGAAGGTGTCGGTGCAGATGTTGCCCATTGGATCCTCGTCAGCCCCATCTGAACCCGCTCCCTGCATCAGCTGCATGGCGCTTTCCTCGTCCCAGTTACTCACCGGGACGGTACCATTCCACCACACCCCGTTGTCGAGAACATTGGGGGTGGAAGGCTCATCCCACCCAGTAGGGATACCGAAGAGGTATTCGTTGAGGTTTGTGAGTGAATCCGAGTCAGGATCGCCGGTAGAGCCGTTGGCCCCAGTCGATGAGAGGGGGTCGAGCCCATACTGCCACTCCCAGCCATCGGGAAGACCGTCATTGTCGGAATCCCAGTCCTGAGGTTGGGTATTGATGTAGAACTCGAGGCCATAGGGCAGCCCGTCACCGTCCTGGTCCGTGGTTGCCTTAGCCTCCCATATCCCGAATTGCATAGCTGCGTGGCTAGACATCAGGAGGAATGCTGTGAAGACGAGTGCAGAGCGCTTCCTCCCACTCGGACCCAAGGCTTCGTAATTTCCAATTACGAACAGCACGGCTACCATTCCCGTATTATTGGCGCTACCAACGGGTCTTAAGACGAATGGAGCGCCGTTCGGACAGATGGGAGAGGTTCAGACGAGTTCGACGTCCTCGTCATCGTATCTGTCCGTTCGCGTCTCGCTATCAGCGACAGTAACCGGCGAGGGAATCTGCTCCTCTTCCTCTGTTTGTCCTGCGGCTTGATCTACGGAAATCGTATCGATCAATGCCATCTGAGCGGCCCAGCGACGTCGGTTCATCCTGCTCTGGATCCCAGCGAACAGTAGCAGTACGCTAACAACGACTAGAACTATCGTAATCGGACGGGGATGAGTCAACTCGTTCAGGAGAATATCAGGTATGGAACCAATCTCTATTATGGCATTGAGGGTGAACGTTGCAGTATAGGACTCGGAGAAGCCCTGCTCGGTATCGAGCGGCGTAGCTGAGATTGAGATTGGGACCGAATCACCGTTGTTGGCCGAGTCCGGGACGGATATCTCGATAGTGAAGCCAGTCTCCTCAAAGGCCCCGATCTCAATGAGCGGGGAGCCGGACAACCCCCCAATCTCAACGCTCCATCCGCTTTGCTCGACATCTGACTCCAATAAGACGGTGAGGGGGCCGTTTCCTTCGTTCTTGACCTTCATCTGGATCGAGTATTGCCGGCCAGGAGTGAGCTTGGTGTTCTGAGAAACTTGGAGAATCTCGAGCATGGGGTCGTCGGCGTCGATCTCGAATGTCATGGGCAGGTCGAAATACCTCGGATCTGATTCCTCGGTGTCCTCGACGATTCTGAGGTAAACGGTGTGGTTACCGACTTCGACTTGGTTGGTCAGAGTAACGCTGACGAAGACCTCGGTGAAGTCGCCCGGTCCAAGCGAGACCCGAGGAACCGATTCGCCGTCCGCGTCAGTGATTTGGAACTCCCATTGGCCGTACGCTAGATTGCGATCGGTGTTCTCCTTCATGGAGGATGGGTTCTGGATCAACCACCAAGTTGCTGATTCGTCCTCAGTCATGCTGTTGGAAATCCTAGCCCTGAACTCTATTGTCGGCCTGTCCGACTCGGGGGCACACAGTGATACCTTCATGTGACCCATTGGGGTCCCGTCGCAATCCTGCGAAACCTCAGCGCGAACACCGAAGGTCCTCTGAATGGTGAATGACACCACAGAATTCAACGAGGCGTTGCCGCCGCTGATGACCTCGAGCTCAATCTCACCTATGTCTAGGTCCTCTCGATCTAGGCTGGGCTTGATGCCGAGGATGAACACCTGTGTCGCATGACGCTCCAGCAGCGACGTGTGGAAGGTGCCGTCCCCCTCATCCTCCAGAATCCTCTGACCGGTAGTGTTGTCATGGAGCTGGAAAAGGGCCTTGGATCTCTTGAGGATGTCGATTCTGAACGAATCAGCATCGAACCCAGTGTTGAAAATCTCCAGGATGAAGGGATTGAACTCGTCGTAGTCAACGAACCTCGGGGTTGTGGGGTCTATTGCGTCGGCTCTCGACGAGTTGGCAATCGGGATCTTGTGGTCTTCGGACCAAACGGAGACTACGGGTGGCTGGTAAACGTCGATCTTCTCGATGTTCAGTACGAGCACGTCTTGGTGCACGACCGACATCACACCGTCAACATCAGCTTCGGCGACCGCGCGAATCTCAAGTTTCTTGGCCGTCCCGGTGAGGTCGTCGGGAGCGGTGAGAGTGACGGTTGGATTGAGGATGGTGCCGCCCGAGTTGAGTTCGTACCCTGCCGGGGAATCGAACTCTACCAACCAAGAGCTGCCGAGGTTAGTCAGGACCTCGAGTTCTACGTTCATCGACTTGGTGGAATCGCCCCTATGGACCAGTTGGAGTGGGATTGGGGTTATTTGGCCGGGGGCGAAGTACTCCACGTTCCTGCCGTACCTGTGGTTGATGGAGACGCCCCACTGATGCATGGTAATTGCTTCGTGGTCAATATCCACCTGGTTGCCCTGGATGTCGGTGATTCTGAGTTCGACGGAGTACTCCCCGGAAGACAGGCCACTTGGGTATGTCCAGAGATAGGTCCCGAAGATTCCAGTGTTCGAGTCCTCGATGTCCTCATCGTCATCAGTAATCCTGTGGTCAACCTCGTAGTTCCCATCCGGGTCCCGCATTAGCAGTTCGACCTTCGCGATGTCGGACCTTCCGAAAGCGCTCTTGGCATCGATCGAGAACTGCATCGCCCTGTCTTCTATGACGTCGTTGGGGTACCAATCCAACTCCGGGCCCTCGGGGAGGTTCGCACCTTCCCTCTGTAGAACGATGATGCTGTTGCTCAGAGCGTTTGCGTCGGCCTGCACGTTCGAGTACCTGTTCTCGCCCGAAACCTGGTTCCACGCTACCTCTGCCGTACAGCTCGTGAAGAGCCCGTCATCGCACCCACTCATGCTCGCGCGCACCTTGACTTCAAAGCGTTCGTCCTTGCTGACTGTGAATGACTGGCTGCCCCCTATGTTGACCTCGAAAGACTCGTAGTCGAAGTCACAGGTGCTGGAGAATGTGGAGTCGCAAACAGTCCCGCCGCCCCATGTCGAGCTGCCGACGGATCCGCCAGAGGATCGGATCGTGACCGTCCAGTCGACACTGGACTGTGAAGATCCGGTGGCTTTGAGGAACAGATTGACTGGAAGGTAGTAGGAGTCGTTGGCGTGGTACTTACGTCCGAAGAACTCCATCGAGGAGATGAGTTCGTTCGATTTGAACTCGATATCCGCGTCCAGGGCGCTAGCGGTTTCCTGGCCTCCGCTTTCTGGTACCTTGGTGGTGATCAGACCGTCCATCCCCGAACCGTTCCCGCTAGCGAAGTACAGGGTGTAGAAGTTAGCATCTGGGGGGCTTGAGTCGGTCCTCGAGGGGAGTGGGTCGAGGCTGTCGTCGGAGCCTCCTGTCAGGCCGAGTGGCAGGAGCATGAGGATTACAAGGGAAAAGGCGACGTGGTGGGCTCGACCGCGAGACTCCAATCTTGAGCGAATTCGCACGATTGCCCGCCGCATTCGGGATGTTAAAGAGTTCGGGAGGTTAGAGCATGCAATGCATCGGTTCTTGCATGGTTGGTTTCCGCTCGATTTAAAGCAAGCGGCTCGGTTCGAAGCACGCAGGGGTACCCGAGCTGGTCAAAGGGGCCGGACTTAAGCTCCGGTGCATAGCGCTTCGTGGGTTCGAATCCCTCCCCCTGCACCAATAATCAGAACGGGTCACTTGAGACGAGTAACCGAGCAGCCGAGCTCGCCCTCGAAGTCGGGGATTTTCAGCTTGGTGATCTTGACGGAGGCTGCCACGACCAGAGTGTGGGTCAACAGCTCGTCAAGCAACTCGGAGGCCAGACTCTCCAGCAGCCCGAACCTACCCCTTACGATAACGGAATCCAAAGCGGCCTGGAGGAACTCGTAGTCCAGAACCTGCTCGATGCCCTCTCCTGCAGGCCTCTGAGACCCGGACTGGACGGCGTGTATGTCAAACCTGACCGGTTGGCTAGCATCCTGCTCAAAATCATGAATCCCCACCTCGATCTCTCGAACCGCATCTTCAAGGAAGATTACGGTGACATCCTCGGAGGACTTGGCAAGCACTGACGCCAGAGCGTCCACCAGCTCGGTCAGGACTCTCCCTCCGTCTCGAAGATGACGTCTCTCGGCCTCATGAGGAATCGTTCCCCCGAGTCAACGTAAATCACCTGCCCGGTGACGGAGCTAGCCCCCATCAAGTAAGACACCGCACCTGCGATGTCCTCTGGCTCTGGACCGTAACCCAGAGGCGTCTCGGACTGAGCTCTAGCAAATCCCGAGGCGGACTGCTTGGGGCTGGGAAGCGTGTGACCGGGGGCGACCGCGTTGATGCGAACAGAGGGTGAAAGGCCCCTTGCGAGGGCTTCAGTGAGGCCTAGCATAGCATATCTGGATGCCGTGTAGGAGAGGTGATCGGGATTTGGGGCTGCAACCTTCTGGTCGAGGATGTTTACCACGGATGCATGGCCATCCTCGCCAAGTCTCTGGCAGAGCGATCTGATCAACATCATCGGTGCCCTCGCGTTGACGGCCATGTGGGCATCCCAAGAGGCCTCATCGAAGGTTGCGATGTCGTCGTGCACAAACATCGAGGCGTTGTTTACCAGTCCGAAGACAGGGCCCAGGGCCCCGGAGGCCTCGTCAATCAGTGTCGAGGTTGCTACTGGATCTGCCAAGTCGCACTGTACCGTTGTCGCACTACCCCCCATGGATACGATTACATCGGCGAGGTCCGAAGCCTCCGATGCAGAATTGCGATGGTGAACGGCAATAGCGAAGCCGTCGTTGGCCAGTTGGACACAGATGGCTCGCCCTATGCGCTTGGCGCCGCCAGTGACCAGGATAGTGCCGTCGCCCATGCAACGCGGGTGAACGAACTTGCATTTTACCGATTGCACGGCTCGCTTGGGGAACTGCTGCCCATGAGAACGGTTAATGTCGAGCCTCCATCCGTCAATCCCGATGGACAGGCGACTGCCGACCATTGACGCTGGAGATATGCTCCCTGGTGGCTGTGGCGGAGCATCCAGGGGGAGTTCGCGAGAGCGTCGCAAGGCGATGAGGAGGAGGCTCCCAGACTGGTTCAGGACCTCCTTGCCGACAGGAATGGCCCAGATTCGCTACAACGAGACTAAGTCCAACGTCCGCGAACATGGCCTTCATACCGTGTGCGAGGAGGCCATGTGTCCGAACGTCCACGACTGCTGGGGAAGGGGCACGGCTACTTTCATGATCGCAGGCGAGGTCTGCACGAGGGGCTGTAGGTTCTGCGCCGTTGACACCGTCAAGGTCCCCCCTCCACTCGATGCTGACGAACCGGCAGGGCTGGCAGAAGCGATTGGGGGGATGGGACTGAGCCACGCCGTGATTACAGTGGTCAACCGCGACGACCTGCCCGACGGAGGGGCAGGTCACTACCGAGACTGCATCAACGCCGCCTACGAGCACTCGCCGGGGGTCGGGCTCGAACTCCTCTGCTCGGACCTGGATGGCAACCTCGAGGCCCTGGCCACGTTGCTGGAGGCCCTGCCGCTGCGTGTCTTCGCACACAACGTAGAGTGCGTGCCGCGACTCGATGACGTGGTTCGTGACCCTAGGGCCTCTTTCGATCAGTCACTAAAAGTCCTCACTGAGGCGAAGAGGCTGCGCCCGGACCTCCTAATCAAGACCAGCATCATGGTCGGCCTAGGGGAGTCGGACGAGGAGGTAGTCGAGGCGATGCGGCGATTACGAGGAGCAGGGGTTGACATGATCACCCTGGGGCAGTACCTCCAGCCCAGCTACAAGCACCTCACAGTCGACAGGTTCCCCGAACCAGGGAAGTTCGCAGACTGGGACCGAATGGCCCGCAAGCTGGGCTTCAGAGCTGTGGCGAGCGGACCGTTGGTGAGATCTAGTTACAGGGCAGGACTGCTCTGGGAGGAGGCCTTGGGAGGCGAGCCGGTAGTGACGAGGGAGTCCACGGGATCAGCGGTCAGCCACCTAAACGGGAGCGAGTTGCAAGTGAAGGCCCAAAGCCAAACGTCATGAAATTGAGGTGTTACGAGCATGGCAGAAAAGAAGAAAGACCCGACTCTGTCGATTCCGACCGCCCCATATAGACCGGGGGACGAAGCGAACTTCGAGAGTTGGCCATGGAAGCCCGGGGACCTAAAGCGGCCCGACCCGAAGAAATGCAGCGCGGATGACACGATAGAGCACGCACATGGGCTGGTCAGGGTGCTGGGCGATGACGGCATAGCGTCAGGAGATTGGGATCCCATGCTCAGCGCAGACGATCTGCGTGAGGGGCTGGAGCACATGGTCCGACTCCGGGTTTTCGACGATCGCATGATGAAGATGCAAAGAACGGGCAAGCTCTCGTTCTACATGCGCTCGTTCGGAGAGGAGTGCGTCGCGATAGCCCAGACGATGGCGCTCGAGACGCAGGACTGGATCTTCCCCACCTACAGGCAGCCAGGAGCCCAGTTCGTCCGCGGGCGTGACATGGTAAGCATGATCTGCCACTGCATAGGCAACGTCGAGGACAACATAAAGGGGAGGCAGATGCCAGTGCACTACTCCTACAGGGAAGGCCGGTTCATCTCGATATCGAGCCCCGTCGGAACCCAGTTCAGCCAGGCGGTGGGGGTCGCAATGGCATCCCAGTACAAGGGACTCGACGAGGTCACGATCACATGGATCGGGGACGGCGCGAGTGCCGAGGGCGATTATCACTACGCACTGAACTTCGCCAGCATCTACAACGCCCCTGTGATACTCAATGTCGTCAACAACCAGTGGGCGATCTCCACTCACGCGAACTTCGCCACCGGAGGTGACGAGTTCGCCTCCAGAGGACTACCCTACGGGCTGGCATCAATAAGGGTAGATGGCAATGACTTCCTCGCGCTCTACGCGGTCACTAGATGGGCGCGCGAGCGCGCCGCGTCCGGCGCGGGAGCGACTCACATCGAGGTCTTGACCTATCGTGCTGGCGCTCACAGCAGCAGCGACGACCCGAGCCGCTACCGCCCCGATGACGAGCACACGAAGTGGCCGGGAGGCGACCCGATTACTAGGCTGAGAGACCACCTAATCGAAATCGGGGAGTGGAGCGGGAATCAGCAAGAAGATCTCGAGGGGCGCATTGACAGCGAGGTGATGGGGGCCTACAAGGAGGCAGTCAAGTTCGGCGACCTCGCCAACGGCCCCTACCCCCCATCGGATACAATCTTCACAGAAGTCTACGAGGAGGTGCCCTGGCACCTCAAGGAGCAGCACGACGAGATGATGGGGGGCTGAATGTGCCGAACATGAACATGATTCAATCCCTGAACAGCGCACTAGACAACGTGCTTGAGAATGACCCCAACGTAATCATCTATGGCGAGGATGTCGGCTACTTCGGAGGCGTTTTCAGAACCACCGACGGACTCCAAGAGAAACACGGATCTCACAGAGTCTTCGACACCCCGCTCTCCGAAGGCGGCATCGCGGCGACCGCCTTCGGTATGGGAATCAACGGTCTGAGGCCGGTTGTGGAGATGCAGTTCGCCGACTACATATTCCCTGCCTACGACCAAATCGTCAATGAGATAGCCAAGATCAGGCACCGCTCGGGTGGCGAGTTCTGGTCACCTGTGACCATCAGGACGCCGGCAGGAGGGGGCATTCGCGGTGGGCACCATCACTCCCAGTCACCCGAATCGCAGTTCACCCACACACCGGGTCTGAAGGTGGCATACTGCTCCACGCCCTACAATGCGAAGGGCTTGCTGATCAGTGCCATCGAGTGCAACGATCCGGTGATCTTCTTCGAGCCCAAGAGGTGCTACCGGGGTCCGTTCTACGGCGATCCCCACAACGTCCCCACGTGGGCTGACCATCCTGAGGCAGAGGTCCCTGAGGCGTACTACAGAATCCCACTAGGCCAGGCTCGTCTAGCCATGGAAGGCAGCGACTGCACAGTAATCGCATGGGGGACGATGGTACACGTTTGCGAGCAGGGAATCAACAATAGCGGCGTCTCCTGCGACCTGATTGACCTCCAGACACTGGTACCATGGGACAGAGACGCGATTGTGGGCTCTGTGCAGAAGACTGGGAGATGCGTAATCGTTCACGAAGCCCCCAAGACTAGTGGCTTCGGAGCAGAGATGGCGGCTTCAGTCCAAGAACGCTGCTTCTACCACCTGGAGAGTCAGATCGAGCGGGTCACGGGCTGGGATGCACCCTTCCCCCATACCACTGAGTGGGATTACATGCCGGGACCAGATCGCATCGCAAAGGCGATACAGAGGGCCATGGAGGAATGAGCGTGGCCAAGCACGTCTTCAAGTTGCCCGACATTGGTGAGGGCGTAGTCGAGGGCGAGGTCGTGCAGTGGCACGTTAGCGTCGGCGACTCAGTCAACGAGGATGCCCCCATAGTGGACGTGATGACTGACAAGGCCACTGTTACCATCCCCTCTCCCACCGGAGGGGTTGTGACTTCCATCAGCGGAGATGTGGGTGACATGGTAGCAGTTGGATCGATGCTCGTGGAGTTCGAGACCGATGCAGGCTCGAGCGCCATCGCAGACTCCGGGCCCGTTTCCGAATCTGATGCCGGCATCGAGCCTGAGCCAATGCCGACTCCTGTTGCTGAGCCCGCACCAGCACCTGCTCCGGTACCTGCACCCGCTCCGGCGCCGCCGCCGGTTGTCGCTACCACCAAGACGGCCAACGGAAAGGCGCTCGCAAGCCCAGCCGTTCGCAAGCGAGCCCTCGAGGCGGGCGTCGAGCTAGACGCGGTTAGTGGGAGTGGCCCTGCCGGTCGAGTCAGGCACGCTGACCTGGATGCGTTCATCGCAGCCGGAGGAACCGTGCCCGGTGCAGCACCGACTGCGTTCTCCACCAGCCGAACCGGGATTACAGAGGTGAAGGTCGTCGGCCTTCGACGCAAGATCGCAGAGCAGATGGTCAAGAGCAAGTCCTCGATACCGCACTTCTCGTTTTTCGAAGAAGTCGATGTGACCGAGCTCGAAGAGCTTCGTCAGATGCTGAATGCCAGCAAGCACGACAGCCAGCCGAAGCTGTCCTACTTGCCGTTCATCATGCTCGCCCTCGCTAAGATCATGCCTGAGCATCCCGAGTGCAATGCACACTACCACGAAGAGGCGGGTGTCGTTCATCGTCACGCTGCAGTCCACATTGGTGTCGCTACGCAGACCGAGCGCGGACTATACGTCCCAGTCGTCAAGCACGCCGAGGCTATGGATTCGTGGCAGGCCGCCTCCGAGCTCCTGAGGGTCTCGCAAGCAGCCCGTGATGGGTCAGCCAGCCTCGAAGACCTCACAGGATCGACCGTCACCATAACCAGCCTAGGACGCGATGGCGGTCTCGGTGCTACCCCCATCATCAACCATCCCGAAGTTGCGATACTCGGTGTGCACAAGGCCCGGGAGATGCCCGTGGTACGGAACGGGCAAATAGTGGTCAGGCGGATTATGAACCTCTCAAGCTCCTTCGACCACAGAGTGGTTGACGGCGCGGACGGAGCGCGCCTGGTTCAGCATCTCAAGCGAATGCTCGAGCACCCGGCAATGATCTTCATGTGAGGTCCCGGAATGACAGAGACTCGGAAATGCCAGGTGCTGATCGTAGGTGCCGGTCCAGGTGGCTACGTCGCAGGAATTCGGGCCGGCCAACTAGGGCTGGACACAATCGTGGTCGAGGGCGACAAGGCTGGAGGTACCTGCCTGATCCGGGGCTGCATCCCCAGCAAGGCGGTCATTCACGCCGCCGAGCGCTTCGAGGCATTGCGCAAGCACGCTTCAGAGGGAGGTCACATGGGGCTGTCGGTTAGTAGCGAGCCAGAGGTCGACATGGTCGCTCTCGTCTCATGGAAGGACGCCATCGTGGATAAGCTCAACAAGGGCGTAGAGGCCCTTCTGAAGGGAGCAGGCGTGGAATTGGTGAAGGGCTGGGCTACGTTCTCCGGATCCAAGCAATGCACCGTCGAGACTGCCGAGGGCCCCTTGGGGATAGAGGCTGAGAACGTCATCATCGCGACCGGGTCGAGTCACATAGATCTCCCATTCATGCCGTGCGACGAGGAGTTCGTGATCTCGTCCACCGGTGCCCTCGATCTCAGCAAGCTCCCGAAGAAGGCCGCTATTGTCGGTGGGGGCTACATCGGTCTCGAACTGGGTTGCGCCCTGGCGAAACTGGGGGCAGAGGTCACTGTTGTGGAGGGATTGGACAGCATCATGGCCATGTTCGACGATGAGCTGCGAAGGCCGTTGGAAGTATGGCTCAAGAGGCACGGGGTCACCGTTCACAAAAACGCGCTAGCTCGAGGGGCAGTGGTCAAGGGCAAGGGAGCATCGCGTAAGGTGGAGTTAACGTTCGAGAAGGGGGACGAGGAGCAATCGATCAAGGTCGATAAGGTCCTAGTCACCATCGGGCGACGACCCAACACCAAGGGCTGGGGCTTTGAGAATATGGGCGTCAGGATGGACGCATCGGGGCGTTTCATCAGAATAGACAACCAGTGCCGGACCAACGTTCCGGGGATCTTTGCGATCGGTGATGTGTCTGGAGAGCCGATGCTGGCCCACAAGGCGAGTGCCCAGGGGGAGATGGTCGCCGAGATCATCGCGGGTCACTCAAGGGAGTTCGATAAGGTGGCCATCCCTGCAATCGTATTCACAGAGCCCGAGATCGTCTCTGTGGGGCTCTCCCCCGACGAGGCCAAGGAGCGGGGCGAGGAAGTCATCGTCGGCAAGTTCCCTCTCGCTGCCAGTGGCCGCGCGCTAACCCTGGAGGCGGAGAAGACTGGGGGGTTCGTCCGCGTTACCGCACGCGAGTCCGACCACGTAATCCTAGGCGTGCAAGCGGTCGGCAGCCACGTGGCAGAACTGAATGGGGAGTTCGTCCTCGCACTCGAGATGGGTGCACTGCTCGAGGACGTAGCAGGCACTGTGCACGCGCACCCGACGATGACAGAGGCATTCCACGAGAGCGTCCTGAAGACGCTGGGTCGTGCTATTCACACAACCTGAGGCGAGCGAATGGAAAATATCAGAGTCATCCGAGCAGGCATCGTCGAGCATCACGTAATGGCTGAGGTAATGAAAGGGATACAGCAGCAGAGGATTGCCGAAGAGGTTCCCGACACCCTCATCCTAGTCGAGCACCCCGAGGTCGTCACCAAAGGGCCCAAGGCTGTTCGGGAAGGCGTGGTGGTTGACGGCTACCCTACCGTGCTAACAGACCGTGGGGGTGGCATCACCTGGCATGGTCCCGGGCAACTGGTCGCGTACCCGGTCTTCAAGTGGGTTACCGAGGAGCAGAGCATCCGGGCCATCATAGGCAGACTGGAGGACTGGGCCATCAGTGCGTTTGCCGACTGCGGCATCGAGGCCTACAAGGACCCCTCAATGCAAGGCGCATGGGTTGACGGGCACAAGATCTGCTCGATCGGGCTCTCGTTCCTGCACTGGGTAAGCCGCCATGGCATGTCAATCAACATCCGGACCCCGGGAACCCGCGTAGAGGACCTAGAGGGCTGCGGCATGATGGCTGGCGTTCACACCAGCCTTGCCCAACTGGGCTACACGCATGACCCCACGGGTAGGGCTATCGACATGGCGCGCATGGAGGAGGCCCTTCTTGAGACATGCGAACAGCACCTCGGGCGCGCGCCCATGGATCCCATTGAATGGAGTCTGGAGATGGCCGCGTGAGCCGTCCTCGCAAAGGCGACCTCGCTCATCACTGGACGCTCGATCCCGAGACATCGTTCCTGAACCACGGCTCATTCGGCGCGACGCCTACCGCCATCCTCGAGGAGCAGAGCCGTCTGAGGGCTCTGATGGAGAGGGAACCGGTCCGGTTCATAGAGAGGGACTACCTCAATCTGTGGGACGAGGCGCGGTCGTCCCTCTCCGAGTTCCTCAACGCGGATCCCGATGGCATGACCTTCGTCAGCAATGCGACCGCGGGGGTGAACACGGTTCTGCGGAGCCTCGATCTGACAGTGGGAGATGAGATCATCGTCCCCGACCACTCCTACCAGGCCTGCTGGAACGCGGTTGATTTCGCCACTGAGCGAGCGGGCGCGAAGACGGTAGTGGTCAAGCTCCCGTTCAGAATCGAAGATGCCCAGGAGGTCGTCGACACAATCCTCGGAGCGGTTACAGACAGGACGGTGCTAGCGCTGATTGACACCGTTACCAGCCCGACTGGCATGAGGATGCCGTTCGAGGAGCTAGTCGGTCAACTGCAATCCAAGGGCATCGACGTTCTTCTCGACGCGGCCCACGGCCCGGGCATCGTCCCCCTCGATCTTACTGAGCTCGATGCCGCGTACTGCACTGGCAACTGCCACAAGTGGCTGTGCACGCCGAAAGGCTCTGCGTTCCTGCACATCCGGAGCGACCGCAAGGCGCTCATACGGCCACTGAACATCAGTCATGGTGCATCCCACATCGGCGATGCGCAGGAGAAGTTCGAGTTTGAGTTCGCGTGGCCAGGGACGCAGGACCCGACCCCCTGGCTGTGCATCCCGAAGGCGATAGAGTACATCGGGGGACTCGTAGAAGGCGGCTGGACCGAGATCATGGAGAGGAACCACGCTCTGGCTGTTGAGGGACGGAGGATAATCTGCGAGGCGATGGGCAGCACCCCTCCCTTCCCGGATTCGATGGTCTCTGCGCTCGCAGCCATCGAGATGCCGCCGGACGGCGAAGTCGGGGCCATCAGCCTAGAAGGGGATCCCTTTCACAACCGCCTGCTCGACGAGTACGGAATCCAGGTCCCCGTGTTCCCATGGCGTCACCACGGCATCAGATACCTTCGCATCTCGGCTCAGTTGTACAATCACGCAGACGAGTATCGCTATCTAGCCAAGGCGCTGGCGGAAAGCCTGTGAGGCCATACAACAATTGAAGCGGGACCGCGTAGAGGGAGGATCATGCCTGAGGCTGTCGTGGCAATCACAGGCGCATCGGGCGCGAGCTATGGCGTCAGGCTGATCGAGGCGCTCGCTGAGGCCGGCTGGGAGATGAGGCTGATAGTCACGCGGGAAGGGGCGATCAATCTCAATCTAGAATGCGGAATCACCCCAGGGGATCTCTCTTCCCGCCCCGGCGTCACACTAGAGGACAACGACAACCTGGCTGCTCGGTCGGCCTCCGGCTCTGCCCGGTTCGATGCTTATGTGGTCTGTCCGGCCAGTGGTACGACTATTGGCAAGATCGCTGCAGGAATAAGCGACAATCTGGCGACCAGGAGCGCTCTCGTGGCGATGAAGGAACGCCGCAAGCTAATCCTCGTTCCGCGCGAGGCCCCCTTCTCGACTCCCCACCTCAAGGCGATGGCCAATCTCTCCGAGTGGGGAGTCGTCATTCTGCCCGCCAGTCCTGGCTTCTACCACTCGCCGACCACGATCGAAGAGCTCATCGATTTCGTGGTGGCCAGGATACTCGACCAACTGGACGTCGAGCACAATCTAGGAAAGCGTTGGACCGGCGGGGAGGTAGGCGTCGACTGAACGACGTCTGGCTGGTACCGGTCTAGCATGGGTTCAAGAACGGCCCGAAGGCGCTCGGCGGCAGTGATTGCATGAGTCAGTGGGCCTCCAAGACCGTAGACGAGCTCAAGCAAGAGCTGCGCTCGAGGGGGATGCCAGTATCGGGCAAGAAGTCCGAATTAGTCGAGAGGTTGGAACTTGTGGACTCAGAAACTGCTGTCCTCGAGGCGGAAATCGTCGTCGAAGACGCGAAGGGGTCCCCGTCAATGGTCATGAATCGCCTCAAAGGGAGCTCCCAAGCCGCTATCTCGCGCTTGAGGGGGCTGCCGGTTGCCACAATGGTGGTCGCTGTGATAATGGTAGTAGGGACGACCGGGGGGGCCTTGCTCTACTCCGATGACCTCGTAGAGTGGATTCAAGGAGAACCGGACTACGCTCTGATCGACTTCGACAGCAACCAGACTAGGGCGTACGCTGAGGGGCTCGTCGGCCTTGGCCACCCAGAGTGGGAGGGCAGGCTATCTGGGACGGAGGAGGAGGAGAACACGGCGCAGTCCATCAAACTCAATTTCTCCAGCAGCGGGATGCCGGCGACCCTCGAGGAGTTCGAAGTGCCGCTCTTCTACATGGGCAATGAATTCGAGATTATGATCTGTACGCCGGGCAACGTCGGCAACATATTCGGAGGCCCAGCGCCGTGCTCAGTCGCCGACGTGGACAGGGACGAAACTGAGTTCACCCACAGGGAGGACTACGTGGTCCAAGGCTACAGTGGGGATGTCGACATAGTGGCCAGCAGCGATGTCAATGTCATAGACCTGGGAATTGGCAATGAGTCCGCTGACTGGGGCTCAGCTGCCAATGGCATAGGACTCGTCTGGTTGATGGACGGTCAGGAGGGGGGGCCGGGCACGGAGAGCAATACCGTCCTACTGCTCAGGGCCCAGGAGAACAGCCTGAGAGGCCTGATTACAGTGAACGCGAAGCAGAACTGCGACGAGTTGATTTCCGGGGATTGCGTTCCCTACTTCAAGTCCGTGGACATCACGCAGTTCGACGAGAAGCCCTACGACATCGGATTCGTCATGGTATCGAAGAGCGTTGGCGAGATGATTGCAGACCGGGTCGTCGAGGGCGAGGGGATGCTTCAGTTCGTGATCGAGGTGGACAACCAGGTTAACGTCAATGTCCATGTGCCTTGCGGGATAATCGAGGGCGAGTCTGCCTCGTTGATCATTATCGGAGCACATCACGATACGGTGTACAACGGCCAAGGCGCGGTAGACAACACCGCCGGCACCGCCACTGTGCAGGAGATGGCCCGGCAGTTCGGCCTTCTCCAATCCGAACTCGGCCAGCCCAAGCACACGATCTATTTCTGCACCTGGGGCGGTGAAGAGCAAGGACTCTGGGGATCATCAGAGTGGGTCAAGAAGCACCAGGATACACTCAGGGAGAATCTGAGGCTCTATGTGAACCTCGACATGAACCACGTGGATGCCCAGAGGAACTCTGGGCTCACCCTCCAAGGCAACAGCCCTGGAGATGTAGAGCGCATCGAGGGGCTGGTCAGTGCTTTCGCCAAGTCATACCCCGATCTCGCCTCCAAGTACGAAATCAATGTCAGGCACCTAGATTCTGAGCAGATGCCGTACAACTCCGATCACGCCCCTTTCGTGTATAACCTCGATGAGGGAGAGGGCGGCGACAAGCAATACGGCAAGGCCGTGATGTGCTATGGATCCGGTTCTGAGGAATACCACACCTACCTAGACAGCATGGATCGCTTCAACGAGGAGAGCCTGATGATCTCGGGAATCGTATACGGCTCGCTGGTGCGCTACTTGGCCTGGGGCTAGGACTAGCCTGCGCAGTAGGCGATCACTTCGTCGTAGTCGGGTTCCAATCCGGGGTTTTCAGCGATCCAGGCGTAACCCACCGAACCATCCGGCTCCACCACGAATACCGCGCGCTGAGAGGCCGTGAAGCCAGGAGCTCCGAAGTCGTGGATAGCTAGTCCATATGCCTCGATCGCGATGCGCTGTACATCACAAAGCAGTGGGAAGCCAATGCCGTTGGCTGTGGCGAATTCGTTGTTGGCGAATACGTTGTCGGCAGAAATGGCTAGAATGGCCACATTTGCCCCCTCCAAGCTCGACATTGAGTCGGTGAAGGTGCAGAGTTCAGTGGTACACACCCCGGTGAAAGCTGCGGGATAGAAAGCGAGAACTACCCTCTTACCGGAATAATCGCTCAGGTTCACCATCGCCCTGTCGTGTGCCATCAACGTGAAGTCTGGTGCCGCTTCGCCTACGGATACCATGGGACGGCTGGAAGGTCCTTGCTTTCAATCATGCTCATGCAGAGTGGGGTTATCATGAAGGAGCTGGTTTCCATTGCCGATTGGGAGGAGGCGATGGCTAGAGAGAGGGTTCTAGTAATGATATCAAAGAGTGACTGCGACGAATGCGAGACGTCTTTGGGAGGCATAGCCGACCTCGGTTTCGAAGACGTCCGCATGCTGGTCCTAGACAACCCCGAGGCGTTCCCACTTAGGACCGAACTGGAGTGGTTGAGAAGGGAAGTCGACGTGGTCCCCTTCTGGAGGCTATTCATTGACGGCGAGGTCGGCGGAACCGTTCGCGGCCCCAACCTCGAACGAGTCAGATCGATGCTGTCCGATTCTGAATAATCACATTCTCTGAGGGACCTCAATGCCGAGCAGTCCCAATCCTAGCTTTAGCTCCCTCGCCGTCAGGTCGCACAGTGCAAGCCTACTGCGGACGGTGCTCTCGTCCCCAGCTGAGAGTACTGGGCATGCCTCGTAGAACGAGGCGAAGGCCGAAGCGATGGCATGCAGATGGGCGCAGAGCCTGTGCGGGTTGTAGGAATGGGTGGACTCGTCCACCACTGAGGGAAAATCAGCGAGCCTGCGAGCTAGGAGGCACTCCTCGGGAAGGGAGCATTCCAATTCCGAGTCCCTCAGAGAGCCACGGTCATGGCCCCACTTGCGGAAGATACTGCAGATCCTAGCATGGGCGTATTGCAGGTAAGGGGCCGTGTCGCCGTCAAAAGAGAGCATCCTCTCCCAGTCGAAAACGTAGTCCTTGGTTCGCTCGGTCGAGAGATCGGCGTACTTCACCGCGCCTATGCCAACGATCCGCGCCACGCGCTCTCGCTCCTCCCCCTGCAGGTCTGGGTTCTTCTCCTCGATTGCTGCCTTTGCCCTAATCACTGCCTCCAAAAGAAGATCGAAGAGTTTGATCACCTCTCCCTCGCGGCTCTTCAGAACCTTGCCATCAGTGTCCATGACAGAGCCGAAGTTGACGTGGACAGCACTGTGGCGCTCATCCATGAAACCGGCTTGCTCGGCGACTTGGAAGACCATCTGGAAGTGCTGCTTCTGCGGTGTTCCGACAACGTAGAGGAAAGAGTCGCACCCAAGGCGCTCGACTCGGTCGATTATGCAGGCTAGGTCTGATGTCGAGTAGTTGTAGCCACCGTCGGCCTTCCTGATAATCATCGGAAAGGGTTCGCCCTCGCGATTCACCCACCCACCCGGATATGTGACATCGGCGCCCTCGCTATGCTCGAGCATGCCTGCTGCCCCCAAGCGCTCAACCACCAGAGGCAGGAGGGCCTGATACCTCGACTCGCCCATTATGTCGTCGTCCGTCAATAGGACTCCGAGCATCGAGTAGACCTCGTTGAAGTAACGCATCGACTCGTCAACTAGAACGCGCCACAGGCGCAGCGTCTCCTCGTCGCCTCCTTGGAGCAGCACCACGCGCTGCCTGGATCGCTCGGCGAACCCTGCCTCAGAGACGAACTTGGCACGGGCTTGCTTGTAGAAGGAGTCGAGGTCCCCCACTCCCAACTCGTTGGCGGCCTCGCCCTCCCCCAGGTCGAGCAGGTGCTCGATCAGCATGCCGAATGGGGTTCCCCAGTCACCGACATGGTTCTCTCGGTGGACGAGGTGGCCCTTGTACTCGAGCATCCGGACTATGGCATCGCCAATTACAGTGGAGCGGAGGTGGCCGACGTGCATCTCCTTGGCCACGTTGGGCGCCGAGTAGTCTACGGCGTAGGTCCGCCTCTCTTCAGAGCCTATTCCCAGCCGTGAATCCGGCATCAGCGACTCAATGCGTCCCGAAAGCCAAGACGGCTGTGCCCGGAAGTTGACGAATCCGCTGACTGAAGAGACATCGGCGATGCCCTCCAGGCTATCTCCGATGTGGTTCGAGATCTCGTCGGCGATTTCGGATGGCGACCTATTGAGGGTCCTAGCCAGTGCGTGGCAGGGAAGGGCTGCGTCTCCGTGGTCCTCCACCGTCGCGCGCCCGAACAGAGGCGCCCACTCGGACTCATCGATACCGATCCGAGACATGGCCTTGGCCGTAGCAGTGCGGACATCCCCGATCAACTCCCTCAAATCCTCACATCCTCACGCGATTGCGTACCTCAACAGAGCAGCGATGCCTCCGAACGCCGTGTTCAGGGTGGCCCCCTCCTCGGTGTCGAGGGAGATGAGCCTGACTTCAGCCGATATGTGCCCTGCCAGGGTAGTCAGATCGTCGATCAGCTCCGTGGTCCTGTCAGGGTCCTCACGAACGTTCTCGGACTTGCACTCTGGGCAATCAGGAATTTCCGAGAGCGTGTTCTGGGTCGCCTCCCACTCATGCTTGCATGCCTTGCACAGCCACCCGACTCGCCTTTTGCTCAGAGCCTCCGATAGAAGCAACGTCGCCACGGCTCCCTGTTCTAGGGCGGATCTAACCATCCCCTCGCCGTAGGTTGCCTTCGGGCTAGTCTGCATCACCTCGCGCAGGAACTCGTCTACGAGCGTGCGCTCGCGATCGAGCTCGATCTGGTCCATCATCGAGCCAGCGCGTTGGATGAGCTCCCTCAGGCCGCTCTCGTTGGAGTAGCCGACATCGAAGAAGGGCTCTGTGATGAGCTTCTTGATCTCGTGATGGAAGTAGTCATGCTTGACCACGTAGTCCTTGGTGGCTCCCGGTCCGCCGATAATGATGGCCCTCAGGTCCTGTGTCATCGGCAGCCAATACCTGCAAGCCCTCTCTGTAGCCTTCTTGAAGAACTCGTGGGCCGCCTCCTCGATGAGTCGCTCGAAGCGCTGTGCCGATTGGCCACCACGTCCGTGCTTGGATGGGACCAGGGATGTGATGTGCTCCTGGCAGTGAAGGCGCTTGCCGGAAGCGACCCCATAGGCGGCCTCGGAGCGGTCGATGACGAAGAGTCCGTACGAGGTGCGATCGATGAGCATCTCCTCTAGTTGACTGGTCTCGAAGGAGGAGTCGCACCGGTACCTGAACGAGGAGAACGGCTCGGGCGGGTCATCTACTACAGTGGTGACGAGTCTGGTCTTGTTGTTGCCGACAACCACGTGGCCGACGAAGATGGCGAGCCCACCCTCTCCGGGAGTCTTGTAGCGGTTAATCATGGAAACGGCTGACTCCAGGGCATCTGACACATGCTTCCTAGTCGACTTCGACTTGATGTTGGCAGCTTGACCTGCCTCCTGCCCCAACTGCTGCCTGACATCGCTGATCATGCGGTCCGGGGGGATGATCACGGTGACCAGTTCGGTGCCCATGCCCCTCATCCCAGAGAGCTCCTTGAGGGTCTTCTTCAGGCGGAGCTTCCGCTGCTGCTGCGCGAGCTCATCGGACATGTCGTTCCTCCGTGAATTGCCGCGACGGGCGGCATTTCAACCCTTCAGCGCGACTTGAGCGTAGGCATTGAAAGGCAGGGAGTCCACCTAGGGTCGATGGCGACCGTGGTCGTGGCTCTGGGAGGAAGCCTGCTGCGTCCCGAGGTCGAGGAGCGTCATGATTGGCTATTGGAGCTCGTGTCCATAGTGAGAGACCGTGTAGCCGTCGGTGACCATCTAGGATTGGTGGTCGGCGGCGGTGCGCCGGCGAGGGAGGGAATCGAACTGGCAAGCCCGATCATAGACGACGTGAATCACCTAGACAAGATTGGCATCGCAGCAACCCGTCTCAACGCCACCATCATCAGAGAGGCGCTGGCTGATGAGGGCATACCCGTCTTGGGAGCGATACCCCAGGGAGTGAGCGAGGCCGTCGAGGCCCTCCTCAGTAGCAAGGTGGTCGTGATGGGCGGGACCGTGCCCGGACACACTACCGACGCAGTCGCAATCCGACTCGCCATCAGGAGCGGGGCTGGTAAGTGCGTAATAGCCACCAACGTCGCGAAGGTACACGAGCAGGACCCGAAGGAGCACTCGGAGGCAAAGGCGTTCGACAGCCTCACTCTGGAGCAGTTGCAATCGATCGTCGGACCGGCGGAGCATGCACAGGCGGGGGGCTCGCAAGTGGTCGACCCCGTTGGCGTGGGGGAAGCGGTGAGGCATGGTCTCCCCCTCGACATCCTAGACGGGAGGGAGCCGCAGAACATCCGCTTGGCCCTCGAGGGCGGTGACTTCGGCGGAACAGTGGTGGCCGGGTGATCAGTTGAGTCGCAAGGACACCATCCTAAAGGCGGCACGAAGGACGGCTCAGGAAGCACGTGCAGCGGCCTCACGCAGGAAGGACACCCCGGCTCGTAGGCACGCCGAATCGGGTGCCAAGCCGCACAGGCACTGCGTAGTTTGTTGGACGCCCATCCCCCTCGACAGCGACCCGCCAATCTGCGGCAAGGACGACTGCGCAACGATGCAGGACAAGAAGGAGAGGTCCAGGCGCAGGCTGACATTCATGATGTACCTCTTCCCGGCCATCGCCGTGTTCTTCGTGATTCTCGAGGTCGTGGGGGCGTCAGGTTGAATCGACAGTCAGCACAGAGGACATCCACATGATGGTCAGGATCCTGTCCTTGCTTCCCGGTCTGGTCGGTCTTGTCTGTGCAGTGATTCTCATCGCCAGCCTGCTAGGATACTCGACCGATGAGTCCGAGACGGAGGTCCCAATTGTACCGTGTTCGGACGACGAGGCGATAGGCTGCCAAGTGGGGATGACTGGCGAGGACCTCTCGGTCCCGAATGCATTCATGCTGCTCGACATCGAGCTCAAGGCCGAGTGGGAGGAGCCCGAAAGGAGTTGGTTGGCTGTGGTCGATGCTGCCGCTGCAATCGACTGCCCGCCCAACTCGAATGGCCTCACGGCCTGCACGGAGGAGGACTTAGCGGAGTACATCGTCACGGGTGGATCGGACGCTGACGGTTCGCTGGTCTTCGAGGTCGGCCCCGGGGACTACCGGTTCATTACCGCAGGCAAGGACGGCTCAACCCTCGACTCGCAAACGGTGACGCTGAGCACCTCGGTACACCTGAACGACTACTTTGAGGTCGCACTGGCCATCGTTACGGTGCTACTGCTCGCCGGAGCCGGCGAGATGGCTTTCCCGATACGAAACCTGTGGAAGCACTTCAGGGATGCCTAGTGGATTGGGCTCAGCATCTTTGAAGAACCCCATCTTGGTAGACCCATCATGGCAGGTATGGCGTGCCCTAAATGCGGCTCTGTAATAGAGGCAGAGGGGCTTGTCCCGTCCGTGGGGGGCTACGACCTCTACTGCGTAGTCTGCGGCCATACCTGGCACGTGTGAAGTCAGGGCTGCCACTAGCCTGATTCGCCGACCGACCCGAGTGGCTCGTCGTCGCGCGGCCAATTCTCTGGGAGCGAGAGTGGGTCGAGAATCTCGTCCGCTGCGATGATATCTATGAGATTCCGCCTTAGTTCCTCCAGGCCTTCCCCAGTCTCTGCGCTGATTCTCGACCCATCCCCCTCCGCTGTGGGGTCGAGGAGGTCAGACTTGCTGCTGACCACTATGATTGGTCTCTCCGAGATGAGTCCTCGAACCTCCGCGAGCAGGTGCTGCTGCTCGGAGACGGGCGTGTTGGAGCCCTCCGAGCGATCGACTAGGAAAACCAGTGCGTCGCCGAGATGCTCGAGAGCCGCTATCGCCTGCATCTCTATCGGGTTCCTCTCAGTCATCGGCCTGTCCAGCAGACCGGGCGTATCGACCATCTGGTAGGCCCTCCTGCGGTGAACGAAGTGCCCAAGGTGCAACTGCTTGGTGGTGAAGGGGTAGGATGCCACCTGAGGTTCGCCGCTGGAGAGGGCGCTGATCAGTGCGGACTTGCCAACGTTGGGCGAGCCTGCGACGACGATGCACGGCTCCAACGGGTCGATGGAGGGGAGCTTGCGAAGGATGTCCCTCGCCTCTCCGAGCCACAGGACCTGGGGTGATATCTGATCGATGATCGAGGAGAGCCTGCCATAGGCGTGGCGCCTGGCCTTGTGGAATCCGTCGATGTCCCTGAGCCTGAGGATCTTTCTCTGGGCCTCCCCGGCGATACGTTGGGCCTGCTCCGCAGCCCATTGCAGGGCGGCTAGGTTCTTTCGGTACTCATCGCAACCCACCGCGGCGTCGACCAGCGCACGATCAAACTCCGTGAGGGCATTGAGGCTGGGCCACCTGCCGACGTAGGACGTCAGCGTCTTGGCGATGACGTCGGAGGCAGACTGAACCATCCTGTTCATCTGCTTCCGGACCCGGTGGTACTTGTCCGGGTCCTCCACTAAGTCAGCTTGGTTGCTCGCCCTCCCGAAGGCCTTGTCGAGGATCTCCTGGGGATAGAGGACCGTTGGGATACTCCGCCACTCCACCGATGCCATTGGCTTGCCCCGTCACCGCCGCCACGGCATCGCACTTCAAGGCATTAGTCGGGCCCGAATCCATCAGAACGGCAGGTAGGACCCGTTTCTTTTTCTATGACGACGCGAGCGTCGGAGCATGACGGACGAACGCAGGGGGAAGCGGGTCGAGGACCTACCAGATTGGGCGAGGCGATTGTACGAGGATTACGGCTCGCCAGAGCTAGATGGCCTGGGAGATGTGTTCCAAGGACCTCTGATGGACCGCAAGTCGGGCCTGAGGAAGGACGATATCATCGAAATTCTCCTAGACAGGAGGATGCTTCCCGAGGGTCGTGAGCCTTGGGTCAGGGGAATGCTCGTCGGCACCACTCGAAACGCCATCGAAATCCTCGACCACAGTGGCGACTTCCGGTCCGTCGCCAGGGACGTGATCGTCGAAGTCAGACTGGTCACGCACCTTCGAAGGACCTACATCGAGGATAGGGAGCTGCTGAAGTTCGAGAAGGACGACATGCGTCGTCGATCGGAGATGCACGAGAAGGCCGAGAAGACCGGTGAGGGCTACGAGAGCAGCCTATGGGGATGATGGGATGAGTAGCCTAGCGGAGCAGGAATGCGTTCCATGCAAAGGCGGCGTGCCGCCGTTGAGCGAGGACGAGTCGGCGAAGCTCTCCGAACATCTGCAAGAGGCCTGGCAGGTGGTCGACAACCACCATCTGGATCGCTCGTGGGAGTTTCCCGACTTCGCAAGCGCGATGGGATTCACGAACAGCCTGGGCGCCATCTGCGAGCAGCAGAACCACCATGCGGACTTCGAACTCGGATGGGGGAGGGTGCGGGCGGTTATCTACACCCACAAGATCGACGGGCTCACCGAGTCTGACTTCGTCCTCGCAGCGAAGTTCGATCGAGTATGAGGTGCTGCGTTGCCACATACGCCTTTCCGCATGCACGTCTTCGTCTGCACTAACCAGCGCGCGGAGGGGCATCCGCGTGGGTGCTGCGCGGACAAGCGCTCGCTGGACATCATGACGCGCCTGAAGCGGGCGGCTAGAGCGGAGGGCTTGGAAGACGTCAGGGTCAACAAATCCGGGTGCCTAGACCACTGCGAAAAGGGGCCATCCTGTGTGATCTACCCAGAGGGAACATGGTACACGCTTCCGGACGACGACGAGGGACTGGGGGAAATCCTCAATCACCTCAAGGGCGGCGAGGCTGCACAGGAATACACCATGGTGGGCGAATGAAGAGGGTGATCTACCCCAAGGTCGGAGGTCCGGACTCCATCGAGATCATCGAGGTCGAGGATCTGGTGGCTGGGACGGGGGAGGTTCGCGTCAGGGTCCACAGGACCGGGATAAACTTCGCCGACCTCATGATGCGGCAGGGCCTGTACGGCTCCGCACCAGACTTCCCGTTCACGCCGGGTTACGAGACCGCCGGGGAGGTCATGGACGTCGGCCCGGGCGTCGATGGCGTTTCTAGCGGGGACAGGGTAATCGCCATGACTGGCTTTGGGGGGTATGCCGAGCAGGTGGTGGTCACTGCCGATCGCATAGTCAAACTGCCCGACTCGATCAGCTTCGACAAGGGTGCGGCCATTCCCGTTGCCTACGGTACTGCATACCACATGCTCGTCCACCTCGGAGACCTGCGCCTAGGCGACACCGTGCTGGTGCATCACGCCGCGGGTGGCGTTGGGACCGCGGCAGCGCAGATCTGCGCTACTTACGGGGCCTCGCTGGTGATCGGGACCGCATCGGGGCCCAAGCGCGAGTTCGTGGAGGCGATGGGCATGCGCTTCGTCGACCGGGAGAGGGAGGACTTCGTCGAGGTGTGCAAGCGGATGACCGATGGCGAGGGCGTCCACCAAGCCATCGACCCCGTCGGAGGAAAGCACCTCATGAGATCATACAGGGCACTGCGGAACGGCGGGAAGCTGCACGTCTTCGGCGCTTCGTCGGCGGTCCCCGGAGAGCGTCGATCTTGGCTCGCTGCGATGAGGATGTGGCGGGGCACGCCGAGCTTCGACCCGCTGAAGATGATGAACTCGAACAAAGCGGTATTCGGGGTGCACATGGGGCGCCACAAGGACGACCAGATTTTCAGGGGGCACCTCGAGTCGCTATCCGGAATGATGCTGGAGGGGCAGATAGACCCTGTGATCGACTCGGTCTGGCGCTTCGAGCAGGTCGCGGACGCCCAACGCCACATGCACGACCGCAAGAACCGTGGCAAGGTCCTCCTCGACTTCTCGTGATTCACAGTCCCTCTGGAACGACCATTGTTAGAGTCGTACCGGGCGCGTCGCGCCGCAAGCCTGGCACTTCAGCTGCGTAGTGCGGTCCTCCCTCACGAATCGGGTATCCGGGGCCTTGCACTCACCGCACAGGATGTAGGTCTTGACGTAGGAGACGATCTTCTCCTTGATCCGCTTCGGGGGAATGCGTCCCTTGAACATGATTCTGACCTGCTCCCTGCTGCCCGAGGTGCCCAGCTCGTTCAGCAGGTACTGGAAAACATGGTTGGCGTCCCTGTCCATCGCATCGACGATGTCCGAGAAGTTCCTCAGAATGG
>JAYZFV010000007.1:0-32567 GCA_036336595.1 Thermoplasmatota archaeon
AGGAGGAACCCCAGATGATGACCACCAGTAGGAGGAGGGCGTGGGTTCCTATGTCCCCGCCGCTCTTGGACATGCTACTCGCCCACTCCGGTCAATCTCTCGATGAACTCGGGATCGGTGACGGCGCTGGCCCCAGGATTGATGATGATGCCCCCGACCTTGCTGGCCAGCACCGCCGCCGTCATCACGAGACGATGGTCTCCATGCGTCTCGACCGGCCTATCCGGTTTCTCCGGGAACTGCCCTCCCGGAATCTCGATGCCATCATCCGTCTCTCTTGACGACATGCCAAAGGCGGCAAGCATCTCGACCGTTGTACTTATCCTGTCCGACTCCTTTCCACGAACATGCCCCGCACCCACGATGCTTCCACCATTGCCCATGGCAATGAGTGCCGAAGCAGGACTGATGATATCGCTGGCATCGCGCAAATCGACCATTCCCCCGTCCGCGTTCCCTAAGCTTCCGATCGCCTCGACTATCATGGCGTCCCCAGGGGGGATTTCGACCTTGGACCCAGTACCGAAGAGTCGACTGAAGAGCATGGACATCGGTACAAGGCTCGCCTCTCCAGGAATCAAGACCCTGTCTGGAGCGATAACTCTCCAAGGGTCCAAATGGAGAATCCCCTCGTTAGGGACATTAGGTGAGCCACATGCCTCACAAATCTCCATAGTCAGGTGACTGTATCCCCGACTCACTGCCTCTCCGGTCAGCAGTATCTCCGTGCCTTCGGGGTAACTAGGCGAAGCGAGCAGGAGGGCCGTCAGCGGTTGGCTGGAAAACGATTGGTCGAGATCCGCCCGCCTAAGCCGGATTGGGCCAGTCACCGTGCAAGGCAGCCTTTCTGATGAGATTCGACAGCCCAATTCCGTGAGCACGGAGGATAAAATGGACCCATCGCGCCCCCTGAGGGACTCGTCACCATCAATGGTCACGGGCAGTGTCATTCCCGCTGCGATGGCAGTCATTACCCGTGCTGTTGTCCCAGAGTTACCGCAATCCAAGACCATATCCGGAATAGAAAGACCGTTCTTCGCTCCCTTGACAACCCATGACTCATCTCCTCGCTCGATTCCGGCTCCCATCATCTCCAAGCAATTTCCCATTGAGGCAATGTCATCCCCCGGCACTCCTTCGAAGGCCAATTCGGTGGTGCCTTCGGATTGCGCAGCGAGTACGAGCCATCTGACCATGTGACTCTTGGATGGAGGGAGTCTCCAGCGGACTGCATCAGGCGCCTCGATCGGCTCGATTCGAAGCACGGCCTCGGCAGCGGTCCCGCTCTGTTGAATGCTCGCATCGCTCCCTATTGGCGAATCCACTCGCCGAAGTCGCACGACCCGTCCCATGACTTCGCCCTCTCATCGATGACGCTCCGATCCAGGGTCTCTTCTAGAGTGCCGTGCATCTTCACTAGGTTCCTCCTGTGGAGTAGCTTCGGGCTGAGTCCGGGTAGCAGAACTGCCACGGCCCTAGGGACCCTCCCTGGGTAGACTTCGTTGACGTGCCTGACGATGTTGGTGGTGCAAGTGTTGGTGACCGTGTTGTACCACTCTGGTTTCTCGCTGAGCTTGTTTGTCCGATGGAGGTAGGACTCCAGCATCCTCCTCTCGTTTCCTGGGCCCAGTATGACAGCCTCGAACAGATGCGTTACAGAGTTCCTTCTGCAACGCGTCCTGACGCCTAAGGCGTCGCGTTCTGTTGCCCACACATAGATCAACTCGTACTGCCTGAATATGCCCTTGACCGGGTGAAATCTCTCTTCCTTTTCCCTGCGTACCTCGATAGAGCAGGCGAGGCGCCTTCCATCATCGAATTCGAAGCTTAGTATCGTGTGTGCCATCTGCCTGAGTTTGGGGTCGAAGTACTCGAGGGCGAGCCATATCTTCGTAACCTGATCTAGCCTGAATGTCAGGTCATTCCAGCGCTCGTCGAAGTCTCGCGCACTCCTCCAGTCGAAGTCCCTGACGTTCCTGATCGTTACCACATCGCCGTTGAACTCCGCAGTAGCCACCCTTTCGTTGTCGTTGACCCAAGACCTGTCATTGGATGGTTTCAGACGAAGGTGCCTCAATACCACCCAAGAGAAAATTACGGCGACTATCCATAAGAGCGCTATTGCAGCAGGGCCAAACGACACCCCGGGGATAAGGGAAGAGGTGGTTGTCACACCTTCTTGAATGTGAGTGGGCGGATGAATCCTCCCATTTCGGGGTGGCGCGGCAGGGGAGATTCGAACTCCCGAGGTGAGACACCACTGGATTAGCAATCCAGCGCAATGGCCAGGCTATGCGACTGCCGCAGCGGTCCGACGATATTCGCTCCCTGCTTAAGTCGAGCGGTCCGTCTATTCTTCCTCTGAAATTTCATCCACGGCATCTTGGGGGTCGACTAGTTCGGAGGGCAGCCTGGCGACGAACACTATCTCGTCCACGTATCCGGTACGGTCGGTGTTCCGCAGTTCCATGATGCGAGTTCCCTTGGTGACCTTGCCGAGGGTTTCCTTGGTCTGCCCCGACACCATTCTGATCATCATGCCGGATCCAGTTAGCATGAACAACTGGTCCTCAAGATCAGGGATCTGACGAACGCTGACGATGTGGTCATCATCCCTGAGTGACATGGTGCGTACTCCCTTGGTGCCCCTATTTGTACGCCGGTAGCCATCCCTGACATGGATTGTCTCGCCCTCTTCATTGCGGACATCGCTCCCGGCCTCGTCGGTCAGAGGAATCATCTCTCCCGAACCAAGCCTGCTGCGCTTGGCCATACCATACTTGGAAATAGTGAGAACGCTGGTGTTGAAGTCATCTGTGACGATCATCCCGATCACGCGGTCGCCTTCCCCCAGATTCATCCCCGAGACTCCCTGGCTCACCCTCCCCTGCACCCTCACTACGTAGGTGGTCATGGTCTCGCCAGATTCGGGGGAGATGCGTGTCCTCTCCTCGGCCGGTTTGAACCTGCAAGCATTTCCGCGGGCAGAGACCAGCACGACGTGATCGGAGTCGGTGGATGGTCTCACAGTGACTAGGGTGTCGTTCTGGCCTTCGGCAAATCTAAGGGCGTACTTGCCGTTGCGGTTGATCTTGACGTACTCGGATAGCCTGCTCTTCTTGACTCTCCCCTTCGATGTGGCAAACATGAGGTAACTGCCCTCTGGGTTCTCGACGAGGCTCCGACTGAGGGGGAGGATCGAGACGACTCTCTCCTCGTCTCTGATACCTCGTAGGAGGTTCCGGATGTGCGTCCCCCTGCCGTAGCGGCTGGCGGAGGGCGTCTCCCAGGCTCTGAGGCCGTAGACACGGCCCATGTCGGTGAAGATGAGCAACCTGTCTTTGGAGAAGCAGGTGACTATCTTGGAGGGCGTGTCCTCTTCTTTCGTCGCTACTCCCTTCAGGCCCTTTCCGCCTCTGTTCTGAAGTCGGAAGGCTTCGACGGGCAGGTGCCGGATGTAGTTGTCTTGAGTCAGGGAGATGACGATCGCCTGCTCAGCGACGAGGTCCTCTCTGTCCATGGAGAGGGGCATGGGGTCGATGTGGGTCCTACGCTCGTCGCCGTGACGTTCCACGAGTTCGTCGAGCTCCTCGATTATGATGCCCAAGCGTCGAAACCTGCTACTGAGAATGTCTTGGTAGTCATCTATCGCCTCATTGATCTTAACGAGCTCCTCAGCGACCTCATGGACGTTCAGCTTGGTTAACTGGTAGAGCCGACGTTCTGCGATGGCCTTGGCCTGCTTGTCAGAGAAGTCGAAGCGCTTGATCTTGGGATATTTCTCATCGCCACGAAGATACTGCTCGAAATGGTCTCGTGACTCCGAGTTCCTCCCTACCTCGATGATCTCTGACATGCGCCTCTGCGCACGCATGAGTCCGTCGAGGATATGCGCCCGGGCTTCGGACTTGTCAAGCTCGAACTGCGTCCTGCGCTCGACCACGGACTCCCGGTGCCTAACATGGGTGTGCAGAATTGTCCTAAGGTCGAGCTGGACGGGCTCGCCCTTCAAAATCCCCATCATGTTGGCGGAGTACGATTCCTGCAGTCTGCTTGACTGGTACAGCTGGTTCAGGACAGCGTGAGGATCGGCGTTCTGCTTGATCTCTATAACTACACGAACCCCCTCTTTGCTCGATTCGTCCCTGATGTCGCGAATCCCCTTGACCGACTCATTCTGAACCAAATCAGCGATTCCCTGGAGCATCGCGGCCTTCTTGACCTGATATGGAATCGAGGATACTACCAGCCTCTTTCCCTTCGAGTCATCCATGACTTCGACGTCAGAGCGAACGTGGAAACGCCCGTTCCCCGTCCTGTACATGTCTACGATGCCATCGATTCCGAAGATTGTAGCCCCAGTAGGGAAGTCCGGGCCCTTGAGGTGCTCCATGTACTCCAGCGCGTCGATCTTAGGCGGGTTGTCGAGGCCGATCTTCCGATTCTGCTCGATCACCCTCTCCACGTGGAACTTGATAGCTGCGGCGACCTCGTTGAGGTTGTGCGGGGGGATCTTGGTGGCCATCCCGACGGCGATGCCATCGCTGCCGTTCAGCAGAAGGTTGGGCAGTCGTGCTGGCAGCACGGAGGGCTCGGTCTCGGTGTCATCGAAGTTAGGCTCCATGTCTATGGTGTCCTTGTTGATGTCATCCAGCATGTGCTGGGACAACCTGTCTAGTCTGCTCTCGGTGTAGCGCATGGCAGCCGGCGGGTCCCCATCTATCGATCCGAAGTTCCCTTGACCGTCGATCAGAGGGTACCTCAGGGAGAAGTCCTGGGCCATTCGTACCATCGTGTCGTACAGCGCTTGATCGCCATGGGGGTGGTATTTTCCCATGACCTCGCCAACTGATCGGGCCGACTTGCTGTACCCCTTATCGTGAGAGTGACCGGCCCGGTGCATCCCCCATAGGATTCTGCGGTGAACCGGTTTGAGGCCGTCCCTGGTATCGGGAAGTGCCCTGCCAATGATTACGCTCATAGCGTAGTTGATGTAACTCTCCTTCATCTCGTCAGAGATGTTCCTACGAAGCAGATCTTCAGCCACTAAATCACCTCATACGTCCAACGAAGTCACCTTGGAGGCGTTGTTTTCGATGAACGCCCTGCGATCTGGGACATCCTCCCCCATGAGGATGGAAAAGAGCGAATCCGCTTCCTCCGCATCCTTGATTTCCACCTTCATCATTGTGCGCGCTTCGGGATCCATCGTGGTCTGCCACAACTGCTCCGGATTCATCTCTCCCAGTCCCTTGTATCGCTGCACATCGATCTTGGATGTCGGGGCCTCCTTCTGCAGCCGTTTAACGACCGCATCCCTGTCTCGCTCGCTGTGAACCCATTCGGTCAGCTTCCCTCTAGATATCGAGAACAGCGGCGGGGCTGCGATGAACACGTTTCCGTTTGCGATAGCCCTCCTCATAAAGCGCCACATGAAGGTCAGTATTAGGGTGCGAATGTGAGCCCCGTCGACGTCTGCGTCTGTCATGATGATGATTTTGCCATAGCGTAGCTTCTCCGGGTCAAACGCGCCCTCGTCCTCCTCCTCGTTGCCCACACCAGCGCCAAGAGCGCGAATCATCCTCTGGATCTGCTCGTTCGAGAATACCTTGGTTAGGTTTCGCTGCTGGCGTTCGACGTTTAGGATCTTCCCGCGGAGAGGGAGCACGGCCTGCGTGCGCCTGTCCCTAGCTGTCTTGGCCGAACCACCCGCACTCTCCCCCTCGACGATATAGACCTCACATTCCGCTGGGTCCCTAGACTGACAGTCTGCGAGCTGTCCGGGTAGCCCACCTCCTTCCAGTACTCCCTTTCTGCGCGTGAGGTCCCTAGCCTTGCGGGCTGCCTCTCTCGCTTTGCTTGCAAGGACCGCCTTGTCGACGATTGAGCGAGCGACGGACGGGTTCTCTTCGAAGTACTCGCTTAGTTTGTCGTTGACGATCTGCTCGACTATGCCAGCGACCTCGCTGGTCACTAGTTTGGACTTGGTCTGGGCGTTGAAGGAAGGGTCGGGATGCTTGATTGAGACTACCGCTGAAAGCCCCTCTCTGATGTCGTCGCCGGACAGGCTGCTAAGGTTCTTCAGAAGCTTTCTGGACTGGGCGTATGTGTTCACCGTCCGTGTCAGCGAGCTCTTCAACCCAGACAGGTGAGTGCCGCCGTCGGTGTTGTGGATGATGTTGGTAAAGCAGTGGACGGCCTCCGAGTACGCGTCGGTCCACTGCAGGGCGACCTCGACATGTACCTCTCCCTTGTCGCCCATCTTTGTTCCGAGGATGTGCAGTATCTCCTCGTGAATGATCTCCTTCTTCTCGTTCATCGCCTGCACGTACTCCCTCAGGCCACCGTCGTACTTGTGCTCGATTTCGACTGTGTCCCCGTCGCGGAAGTCACGAAGCCAGATTTGCAGGCCAGCGTTGAGGAATGCCGTGCGCCGCAATCTAGTGTTGATTCGATCGAAGTCGAAATCCGTGACATCGCTGAAGATGGTCATATCAGGCTTGAAGTTGATCTCAGTCCCTGTGGCATCGGACTTCCCAGTGGCCTTCAGTGCAGCCCTCCTATCGCCTCTAACATATTCCTGGAACCACATCTTTCCATCCCTGTGGATGGTCATCGACAGCTTCTCAGACACCGCGTTGACAGCGCTGACACCGACTCCGTGCAGCCCTCCGGCGACCTTGTAGGCCTCATTGTCGAACTTGCCGCCGGCGTGGAGCCTAGTCATTATGACCTCGGCAGCGCTGACGCCCTCCTCCGGATGCTTGTCTACTGGGATCCCCCTCCCGTGATCGATCACGGTGACGGAGCCATTCTTCTCGAGGTTCACCTCGACCGTGGGGTTGTACCCAGCGAGGTGTTCGTCGACAGCATTGTCGATCACCTCCCAGATGCAATGGTGGAGTGCAGACCCGTCGTGCGGGTCACCCAGATACATGCCGGGACGCTTTCTGACTGCTTCCAGCCCCTCGAGCACCTGAATGCTGTCTGCATCGTACTCGTCAGCCATCATTATTCTTCCATTTATTGAGGGTCCCCAAGGGGGACCCTCAAAGTATCACGAGATATCTAGGTGACAGGGGTTATTCAACCCTACTTAGAAATCGATAAAAATGTGCGAAAAATACACGATTATTGGCACTTTTCGCTCCAATATGCCCTAATCTCCACTCGACACGGTTAAACAGGCAACTTCGGTCGCTTCTTCGGATGAATCGCCCCCTCGTCTGCGTTACCCTGAGGGGTCGAACGGCTGACGCAATGACTCGTGATGCCGTGGTCGCCAAGACCTCTGGCGCCGATGTTGTTGAAGCCCGGCTCGATCTACTATGGACGACGGAGCACAAGGTGGAGCCCAAGTCTAGTTCCGATGAGAAAGGAAATGGTAACGATACTGGGGTCGAGGTGGAGATTAGGCAACTCGATCTGGATGCAGTCGATTTGGATTCGGCCTTGTCAACCATTGTGGAATCCGTCGATCTTCCATTGGTTATGACATGCAGACCCGAAAGGCAAGGTGGGTACTACCCTGGAACCGAGGAACAACGAATTGAGGCACTCAGAGCTGCTATCAAATGCGGACCCCGATGGGTCGACCTCGAGTCCGACATAGTCAAGACAACCAGGGATGATCTCCTGGGCCTGACTGGAGACGATACCGGAGTCATTGCCTCAATGCATTCCATCGATGGAACGCCTCCCGCATCATTGATTACCCAAGAAATCGAGGACAACCAAGACCTCGGGGACATCATCAAGGCATGCTATGCGACGTCGAACAGGACGGAGGGCTTGAGAATCTTCGAGGCGGCATGGGAGTTGAGGGAATCCGGAATCAACACCGCCTTGATGGGGTTGGGTCCAGGGGGGGACTGGGCACGCATCCACGCTCCTTTGCTAGGTCAGTTCATGGTCTACACCACTACTGAATCGGGCTGGCATCTCTCTCAGCAGGGCAGAATCAATGCTTCGGACATTCGGACAGCATGGTCTCTGTTGGAGTACGCTTAGCTACCCATCCCTGAGAAAAGGCACTTCTCGCACGTCCCCCTCATCACTGGTGAGGGCTGCGGAATGGTACCTGCTGTGAAGAATCATCGGGATGATGACGCAGGATAGCGGCAGCGCCCCGATAAGAATGTAAGCGGTGTAGTTCGGAAGGGTCTGGCGCTCTTCCACGTCAATCATGATCTCGACGTTCATCGTACCTCCAGTAGCTCCTGAATCGGCGACTCTGCTGTTGTCCCACCCGTCAAGAACTAGGTGGTACACCTGATTCTTGGAATCTTGCAGACCGAGCGAGGACCATGCCGTCCCAGTGGAGTCGATGGCTACCGAGAACTCCTCGTAATCTACGGACTCATAGGCGTGCGAGTCCCTGAAAGGCAACCACGTCGCCATGTCCCTCCATTCTACCGGCAACATTCCCAGCTCGAAATCGTCAATGGCCCTAGCCTCATACTCGATTCCGTACATGCCGTAGTTCTGATCAGTCATCAGGTATATGTCGCCTTGGGCCCCTGATACTGCCGAGCCGCCGCTGTGGCTGAAATCTATGCAGAAGGTGTAAAGATAGCCCGGGATTAGCACCATGCTCAGGGTCGTAGCGCTGTCGTTCATCACCGCAATCCCCTGAAAGCCCGCCCACGTTCCATCGGACCACTCGGTGCTTAGCCCCCTCTCCAATGGCTTGAGCGAGTTGCTGGTCGCCCCATAGCCGAAAAGCCCATCCCATCCGCCGCCGCCTATGGTGGAGACCTCGATGTAGTCCCCGGGAACACCCTGCGACCAGTCGCTGCTTGGGGGAACATCGCAGGAACTCGCCGCGGAAGCTGCTGGAACTGATGACAGAGCGCCTGCAATCATCACAGTAATGAGGACGAGAGGCACGCCAGCGCGCCTGAAATCGCTCATTCTAGCGCCCCCCACTACTTTCGCCTCGTTCTGATTGGACGGATGTAGCCCGACTCCTTGTTGGTCCGCTCCTCCGAGGTCAGATATCTTGGTTGCGGCGGCGGGGCATGCTGGTCCATCCCAGATAGGCCACCCTCGGCCTTGACTTCCTCCACCCCATACCTCTCGACCATGTCTATGGCATCGAGCTCCTCATCGTCCTTCTGCCTCATCACCATCCAGCCTAGAAGGGCCACCAAGGCGACCAAAGAGAGCAGTCCTACACTCTTCCTGTCCGGTATGAAATCAGTCCAAGTAAGGTCCGAGAGGGTCTTCGGGGGAGTGGTGTCTTGGATTGTGAGCACGGTCACGACGTAATCCTTCGACGAGCAGACCCCTACCCCATCACAGGCTGTCATTGAAATCCTGACTTCCCCTGGATTTCTCCATGTTTGATTCGACATCACCCAGTCGTTCCTGGTATTGCCGTCACAGCCTTCAAGTTTGTAGCAGTCGTCATCAGTGAACACGTCCATATCCCAACGAATTTCCAATGAGCCTGTTAGATTGACGTCCTTGTCTCTCGACTGGTCCCCATCCCCGTCGCTGTCAAAGTTCGCATCGACGTCTAGCCAAGCAGTGATACCACTATCTAGATCAGGGTCCGTGGCGTTTCCGGATAGAATCACCCTATCTCCGACGACTACGTATTCGGAGGATATCGGGTTAGCAGTCGTGATCTCGGGGGCCTGTGACACATGCACTATCATCTCGGTGGTATTGGACTCCCCACCCGCGAATCCGTCTATGACAGTCAGTCTAACGACATATGCACCAGGTCGCTCGTACTCGTGCCAAACGATTGGTCCGAGCATTGCAGGGCTTGCATCGCCGAAGTCCCAGATCCAAGAGACGATGCCATTCCAGTCAGAATCCATTGGGTCGGGCGACGTCTTTCCGGCGAATCGTGGATCCGCATCGTGGCTGTTGCTTCCATCGAACCTAAGTGGATCCCCTGGTGCTACGAAGGCCCCACCATCTTCCGTATGTGGGACCTGCCATACAATTCCAACTTCGTCCTCTGGGATGTCATCAAGAATCGTCCCGTCGAGGCTGGGGCAGCTGAAAGAGATAATTGGCACGGGAAGCGGATTGTCGATTCCAAAGAGGTACGTCTTGGGGGCCGACTCCAGGCCAAGTTCGTCTACCACTACTAGGCTAACGCTGTACAGACCCGGATTGAGGAATGACCTGCTGATGGACGAGACGTTCTCAACTGTCTCTGCCATGTCAGAGATGCTCCAAACATGCGTTAGCCCGGAAGAGTCCCCATCCGGGTCAAAGGACTCGCTCTCGAAGACGTAAGCCGTTCTAACGTTCCCATCCATAGGGCGGTTGAAGATTGCGACCGGACGCTGGTTCAGGACTTCCACCTGCAGCAGAGCGATCGAAGTGTTCCCGTCGTCGTCCCTCACCTCCAAGGTTACGTTCTTCATGCCCGGTTCTAGCCAACCGACAACTGGATTGGATAGGAACGAAGTGGTTTCAGTGAAGTCTGATGTGAGGGTCATCCCCTCCCCATCCAAGTTAACTCCGTCTTCGAAGTCCCACCTGTGTTCCATGATAATACCGTCGTCATCCACGAAGATATCGGGCATGCTCAGAGGTGTCAGGGTGTATGTCTGCATCATTTCGTCGTGGATCTGTCGGGGAACCCGATTGAGTATCCGAATCAGAATTGTTTGTTCTGAATAGTGGGTGCCATCGCTAACTCCTAGCTCCATGGAGTAGACCGTGCCATCTCCATTACCATCAACCCAGGAATGACCCACTTCGTAGAGGCCAACGCCAGAATCTGACTCCCCGTCCCCCCAGTCCCAGTTGAAAGTCAGATGATCAATTGGGACATTGTCAGAGGTACTACTGGCGGAGAACTGGATTCTCTGATTAGTCTGAAACGTCATTTCACCTGTAATCACCACTCCCTCGACCGAAATTTCGGGAACCGGTGACGACGAGTCGTTGACTGAGATGTTCCAGGCTTGCGCCTCGGAGTAATACCCACCTTGGTCCATAACGACCAGTGTGATGTGATACTCGCCTTCTTCCACGTAGGAGTGCACTGGGTTCTTGAGGCTGGAGCCATTGCCATCCCCAAGGTCCCAGATGTAAGCCGCAGGAGTCTCATTGTGGTTGAAGGACCCGTTTTGAAGGCCGAATCCCCATGCGTCGTAGCCCCCTCCGAACATATGGGTCGACAACCACGTCTGAGTGGATGGGGTTGAGATTGAGCCTGAACCAACGGGCCTCATATTGGAAATTTGGACAGGCAGCGAGAAACCCTCGTCCTGCAGTTCTCCTGTGATGTCCCTGATCCTCACCGAGAAGGACCACTCCCCCGTGTGCGAAGGCGTGAACCAAACCGCCCTAGACACCGCCTCGCCGTTACCTGCGTCTATGTTGAAGCCCCGTGAATCTGTGAGGACGTTTTCAGTGTAAGCCTCGAAGGTCACCCCCAAGGTCTCGAAATAGGCGTTGGAAACCACTTCTATTCCGAACTCAACGCTGTCGTGGAGGGAATCGCCATCTCGATCAAAAGTCTGTACGGAATCGATTGTGACTTCTGCAGGCTCGGTGATCAAACCAGCGTTTACGGTTATTGAGCCAGTGGGGTATGACCCTGCCGGCAAGATGCCGCAATTCGCAAAGTCGTAGTCGCAATCGTCAATCAATGAGTTATACCAGACCAACAGCCATACCTCTGCTGTCGTGTTGCCGAAGCCGTGTATCAGCCCCGTACCAATTCCCGTGGAAGAATCAATCCTCAGCTCGCTCATGGTCCACGTTCCAGTCGTCGCCTCCCTTACGAGGATGGCGCCTTCAAATCCGTAACGGTCGGGTTGAACCATCAGGTTGAGGTGGTCGCCTGTGCCTTGAGTGAACCTGTAAGATCTGAGCCCCCATCCCTCTATGCTGTGTCCGGGAGACTGCCAATCCTCAGACCATTGCTGATTTGATCCACTTGATTTGGCTTTGCACACATAGCCTGATGCGCATTCGTCGCTCATCTCGAGGTCCGAGAAGCCGTATGCCCCTTGGGAACTGTCCAATGTCACTGCGGCGCTGAAGTTGGCGAATATCTCGCTCATCGTATTACCGATCAGGGTCGAACCCGGTCCGGGGTTTCTCGCCAAGTTCTCTATCCCAGTCCCGCCGATGGCGGTGTCGGCAATCAGATTTCGAATGGAGGGGGCCCCGCCGAGCTTGTCAGCGAGGTACATCATGAACAGGAAACCAGCCCCATGGTCGGCTGCCCTCTGGTTCCACCACCTCAGACTATAACTGGTGTTCATGGACCATGTGTTGGCGTGGTTCGAGAGCGTGCTGTCGACTCCGAAGCAGAGGTAAGCCGCCAAATCGGCTGCGCCCTCGTCAATCCAGGTATACTCGAAGGGGTCCCAAGCATTGTGAATCAGATGCTCGAGTTCATGGGCGAGAATCGCGTTACGGTCATCTAGGTCATCAGCGTCAATGAACAGCGATTCTCGCAATGCGGAGATGCCAGGCTGGAAGTAACCCCCTGTCCCACCCGGTCCGTCCACAGTGTGTATGATGATCTCGATCTGGCAATTGTTGTCGATGTCGGGGGTATCTCCGAAGTAATTCGTGTCCGTGGGGTAAATGATCGATTCCCATGTGGCAGTAATGTCATTCAGCGTGGTGGATGAAATCACCTGCCCGTCCTCGACGAATATGGCTGCGTTGGCAGAGATCTTCTTTACAGTCGCAGAGATCGTGCCATCCGGGGTCGTGATGTTGTCAGTGTCATCGACCGACCAGGCATCCTCACAACTTCTGGCAGAGTGCCTCGAGTTCTGGTAGCTTGGGCTGAAAGGAAGAATTACCCCTGGATAACCGTCCTCAATCCATTGCTTCTTCAGGAATGTCGTGGCGGAGAAGCTGGGGAGCCCACCCTCGCTGAACATGTACTGCTTGCCCTCAAGAGGGGGGTTGAATCCCCCAAGGCCGTCTGCCATGCTTGATGTCTCTGGCTCGCCCCCGAATGGCTCCGATGCGACCAATGGGCAGAAACTGGCTACGACCATGGTAGCAATGAGCAACAAGGACAACGGCACCAAGGTCGTTTCAGCGCTATCCCGCATGAACAACACTCCGTCCGAGTACCTCCACCAATCGGTCCGAGGACGTATTTTAACATCGATGGAGCATCGTTCGTACATGCGCGGGCGGGAGCGGTCCAGA
The DNA here is from genome assembly GCA_036336595.1 of Thermoplasmatota archaeon. GTDB lineage: Archaea > Thermoplasmatota > Poseidoniia > Poseidoniales > Thalassarchaeaceae > UBA36. The sequence continues at coordinate 13,156 of JAYZFV010000007.1, forward strand.
CTACTCGCGGCCTTCCTACTGGTCATGTCTCTAGCTATGCCCGTCGACGGCACAGAATCCGACAAGTTGGTTGAGGAGCGCGGCCTCGTTCTGATGGAGACCATCACGCACGATCCTACCGCCTTCACCCAAGGATTGGAGGTTCACGGCAACCTGATTATTGAGAGCACCGGACTCTACGGTCATTCAGGATTGAGGGAACTCGATTCGAGCAGTGGAGACGTGCTACGCGAGACGGTAGTTGATGAGGCCTACTTCGGCGAGGGGATCACTGTTTTCGATAGCTCCGTAATCATGTTAACTTGGATGAGTGGCACAGCCTTGGTTTTCGATCTCGAAACCCTATCCCTCACTGGCAATTTAAGCTATGGGGGCGAGGGATGGGGCCTTTGTTTCGATGGCCAATACTTAGTGATGTCAAACGGTTCCTCAGAACTGGCTTTCCGCGACCCCGTCACCTTTGAGATTAGAAGGTCGGTAACTGTGACTTCAAACGACGTGGAGCTCGACCTTCTGAACGAGTTGGAGTGCGTCGGTAGCACGGTTTACGCTAACGTTTGGGGCCAAGACAGAATTATTGCAATCAACTCATCATCCGGCGTAGTAGAATTCTACGTCTCAGCAGCATCTCTTGCTGCCAATCAGGGCCATACGAAGAACGAGGTCCTCAATGGCATAGCATTCGACGAGAATAATGGTGGGTTCTGGATCACTGGAAAGAATTGGACGGAGATGTATCTAGTCAGTTTTGAATCCAATCCTACTGAAACTCTGAACGAGAGTACTGAAATTGAAGAACAGCGGGCTACTACAGCCCCGACATTCGTAAATTATTTCACACTCGGCCTCTTTTTCCTGTCGATAATCCTGATTGGACGGCGTCTAAAACATCAACAGCCGCCGCCTCCTAGTGAGGTAGAGCAATCGGTGGACGTGCCATAATGGACCCGAGCGAGGAGCAGGAGGGGGCTGACCTCGAGTACTTGCTGGAAGACCTAGCCGTAGATCCGGCCACCAGGGTTGCAGGAGCGATCCTCATTATTCTCGGCAGTCTACTGGGAACCCAGCTAGGCATAATGCTAATTTCCGCAGATCCGGGGGAGGTGCTCTCAGGTAGGCTAGATTCGACCGACACATACGCTGACGTCTCAGGAATCGTAAACTCCGCGTTGATTGATAACACGACCGGAGGTGACCCTGTGGGGGATGTCAGAGTGAGGCTGCTAAATGAAGATGGCACGACAACTGGAAAGGAGGCTCTTACGGACCCCAATGGTCGCTTCACCATCCCCGATGTCCTTCGAGAGCCTTCGATAATTTACGTCAGTCATCCCGGTAACAACACAACCAGCGTCCTATTGGTACCTGGCGATCACGCTCAGATTGTCGTAACCCTGACCCCAGGTGATGGTGAGCAGGTCATCGACATGAGGGGGGAGAGTCACCTCGGGGAGTCCGTATTCATCGCCACTGCAATAGCCTTCTTGACCCTACTCGCCGGACTCGCTGGCATATCCGGTGGGCTTGAGGCATACAGGGGGAACAGCTACCGTAGGTCATGGTGGTTGGCCTTCGTGGGCCTTTGGAGCAGGGGGATGATCTTCGTTGGCCCCTTGCTAATTCTGCTCGGCATGGGGCTAGTAACCCTGTCAAAGGAACAGTTTTCGGGAGACGCTCAATAGGCTGGCAAGGGGTCTCGCATGTATCTTTTTACGATCGAGGGTGGAGATGGCAGCGGTAAGGGACTGGCTACGAAGATCGTATCAGAGGTGCTGGAGCGCGAGTTCGCGTTCTCCTCAGTCGAGGCTACTTGCGAACCGCGACGTGAGCATCCCCTAGGACGCCTCGCAATCGACTCGGTGAGTAAGAGATTGATGACTCCTGAGCAGGAGGCCGGTCTATTCGCCGCAGACAGGCTCGACCACTCCCACGGCTGGATACTCCCCAGGCTCCTGGAAGGTAGGGCCGTTGTGAGTGAGAGGAACATTCACTCCTCCCTTGTTTACCAGGGGATTGTCGGCGCCCTAGGAATAAGCAGGGTTGCGCACATGAACGCCGCTGCATTGGTCCCAGATCTATGCATCTGGATCGATTGCGAACCGGATCTGGCAATGAGGCGGATTAGGAACGAGACATTGAGGGGGGTTTCGAACAAGGAGGAGTACTTCGAAACCTCGGAGTTCCAAGAGAGGATCAGGGAGGGGTATCAATCTCTCCTATCAGGGGACATGGAAATGCCCACCCCATTCGATATGGGCGCAATCCTCGGTCCAATCTCGAACGAGGACTCTGAGCAGCAGCTTCGTCACTACCTGACCGATGGCATCAGGGCATTTCTGCACAGGAGGCCCATGCCAATCAACGTGGATTCCGAGGCCGTTGACCAGTATCAGATTAGGCAGTTGATGAGGCTCTCAATGGGACAAAGCACCCTCTCGGACCTAGGCATCGATCCAGCCAAGAGTAGGTCAGATTGGCTCGACGGCCAGGCTCCTTGGCAGGTGCTCAAGATCGCTCAGGAGAGGCACAGTGAAGTGCTTGCCTCGGCTTCAGAGGAGGATATGCTAGTGATGCCCAAGAATATCCTTAATCACTCCATGTCCTCCATTTGTGGGACGTTCTCGCTTGTCCACACTGCAGATATCTCCGAGCTCCGTTCGGCAATGGGGCCTGTCAGGTGCGTATCCGAGCGGCATTCCCAACGGATCGTCAAGTTCCTGCACGATAGTTCGGGTTGGGTGTCCCAGCACAAGACGCTGATTGGCAAGGAGGCACCCCGTTCTCAACTGAAGGAAGAGCACTTCTCCTACGGCAGGTTGCTCCTCGCAATCTGGCCATTCCGAAGCGCCATCAGGAGATGGCAACTTTCCAATCCCAAAACACACCTACGCTTCTCCCTTGGGCAGATTATCAGAACGGGTGAGCACTTATCTTCTGTTCACGACACTCTCGCCCGGCTCTCACTTCTCGGTTGTGGAATTGATGGCGAATCACCACCGAATGACCAGGATGGGCTGACCGACTGGTGGATGGGGAAGTGAGCCCGACTACTTGATTACTAGCTTGGCATCTGCTGGCAGGATTACCTCGCTCGCCCCTTCGAATAATTTAGGCCTTGCCGCGAAAGCCGAGGAGAACCACCACCCAGCGACGAGTCCGGCAGCGAAGCCAGTTACTATCCTGACGAGGTTCGTAGATTCGTATGATTCCATCAACAATTGGGTGAAGCCATCGACGGCCATGGGCACTAGGCCAATGCACACTATCGCAATCACAGCGAACAGCCTTGAGTCCCTCGCATAGAGGGTAGTTAGGCGCTCATCTGGCAATACTGAGAGGAAGGTGTCACGAACCGTCCACCTGTTCAATCCCCTGAACCCGAAAAGCGCGCACCCGACAGTGAAGCCTAGCATTATTCCGATGTCTCTAGTGCAAACCGGCATCTGATTGCCATTGATTTCCCAGGATCTCTGATGCTTCTGGTGGCAGTTGAGGTCCCCTATTGCGTAAACCAAGGCCCAAGCAGGAGTGAGCTCAGTCCATGCGAAGGTACCCCCATGAAGGGACTGGTCATGCCCAAGTGCCGACCCCTCGCCCCGATTCCCATTGCCCCAACTGTCGTGATTGGCATAGTCGATGGCATTCGCCCGTCCCGAGAGCTCGGGAATCGTGTCAGCCGGCAGTGTCGCGGGTGCGATAAAGCAGAGGAGCAGGTAACCCCCTGCAATGCACGCGAGGATCTTGGACAGCTTCACCTCGCGCCGCCTATCGGTCAGCCCGTTCTTAAGTGTCCTGAAGGCTACTTCGACCTCCGTCATGCAATACCCCTGCTCGAAGGCCTGATTTCACCATTTGGTATCGTGTGCATCGACGGCGCTACTGTCCAGATACAGGGACCGCTTTGCTCAGGAGTAGTTCGGGACCCCCTCGCAGCAGGCTTCGACGACCCTGCGACAACTGGGGCACTCCATGTGCTGGCGCATCGGGATGGCCTGACCTCTGAACCCGCATTGGCAGGTCACGTCCCCGCAGTGGTCGACATCCACGGATGCCCGCTAGCATCACGGTCATAATCGCTTGCTACTGTCAATGGTCCAGAGATTCCAATTCCGCTGCCAGAAGCCCAACAAGCCAGCCGTGCAGGGTCTCGCTGCCCATCTCGGAGAGGGTCGAGTTCAGGAATGCGGCGATCAGGGAAACCCTCGCATCGGAACGGTCGAAACCCCTAGTCTCGAGATAGAACATCTGACCCTCGTCGATGGGCCCGTTGGCTGTCCCATGGCCGCATCCCACGACTTCGTTCTCGAGGACCTCCAATTCGGGAATCGAGTCCGCCTCAGCGTCCCTGGAGAGGAGTAGGTTGTGGAATAGCTGAGCGGCATCCGCCCCACGTGAGCCGTCGGCGACCTTGAGCATCCCCGTCCCCACAGTCCTGCTCTTGCCCCCGCATGCGGAGTGCCAAGCCAGCCGGCTGAACGTCTCTGGCGCATCGTGATGTATCTCCACGTGGTGGTCCAGATGCATCGAATCAGACGAGAGCACCGAGCCTAGGACCCTGAGGTTGCCTCCGACCCCGCTCATCCGGTAGCGCAGGTCTGCTTTGGTCCGCTCGGAGCCGGAAGAGACGGTTCCCGCGCGCACCTGCGCGTCCTTGCCAACTGCTATCGAATCAACCCGGAGCAAGGTCCCCTCGTCCTGCAAGCTGACGACCACGTCGTTGAGGATGCTGCCCTCTCCGATCTCACCCGTACGCAGGAAGCCGAACCACTCTCCGGAACCTCTCACCCGCGTGATCAGTTCCAACTCGGACAAGTGTCCCACGTCGAGTGCCAGATGCAGGACGGAGGCTGAGTCACCCGCATCAATGTCGAGCACCACGGGGTGTTGTGAGGAGAAGTTTGGCTCGACACGTAGGGTCCATTGCGAACTTGCTGAGGCCGCCTGCAAGAACGAACTCGTGACGACATCGCTCTCCGGTAGCACGGAGGCCGAAGTCACCCCCTCCTCGAGTCGGATACCCTCGGATGCTTCGCTTCCGTCTAGACCTATGAGCCTGAGTTGGGGCGATCCAATGCCGTCCGGGATACTGGTTATGTCACCGGTGGGGTGAACCCTGCGCCAAGGTGTGTATTTCCAGAGGTGGTTGGACCTGTCTGGCTCGTCGAGGGACAGGTACTCTGCGACGGCGTCCAATGGATCACCCAGTCATCAGCCTATGCTGCCTTCCATCTCGAGGGCCATCAGCTGGTTGAGCTCGACGGCGTATTCCATTGGCAGCTCGCGGACGAATGGTTCGAAGAATCCATTGACGATTAGTGCCAGCGCCTCGTCTTCCGGGTGGCCACGGCTCATCAAGTAGAACAACTGGTCGTCGCTCACCTTGCTGACCGATGCTTCGTGTTCGCAGCGGCACGAGGGGTTCTTGATTTCCATCGTAGGATATGTATCAGAGCGGCTCTTCTCGTCGAGAATGAGTGCGTCACAGACGACGTTGACTTTGCAGTCGTCCGCCTTCTTGCTCACCGTAACCATGCCCCGGTAGCTTCCACGGCCGCCGTCCTTGCTGATGCTCTTGGAGAGGATCTTGCTAGTGGTGTTCGACGCTAGATGATGCACCTTCGCCCCGGCGTCCTGGTGCATTCCTTCGCCGGCGTAGGCCACGGAGATTACTTCGGCGTGCGACCCCTCACCCTTGAGAATCACTGCTGGGTACTTCATCGTCAACTTCGATCCAATGTTGCCGTCGACCCATTCGATGGTCGAGTTCTCGTGTGCGACGCCCCGCTTGGTGACTAGGTTGTAGACGTTGTTTGACCAGTTCTGGATTGTGGTGTAGCGGATGTATGCGCCGGGCAGCGCGACGAGCTCAACGACGGCGCTGTGCAGCGAATCGGTCGAGTAGGTCGGGGCAGTGCAGCCCTCGACGTAGTGGATCGATGAGCCTTCGTCGGCGACGATCAGAGTGCGTTCGAACTGACCCATGTTCTTGGCGTTGATGCGGAAGTAGGCTTGCACTGGCATCTCGACGTGGACTCCCTTTGGGACGTAGATGAACGAGCCTCCCGACCATACGGCGGTGTTGAGGGCGCTGAACTTGTTGTCCTGGTAGGGGATGATGCTGCAGAAGTATTTCTTCACGATGTCCTCATGCTCACGCAGACCGCTATCCATGTCGAGGAAGATGACGCCCTGCTTTTCGAGGTCCTCGCGGATGCTGTGGTAGACTGCCTCCGACTCGTACTGGGCCGTCACTCCCGAGAGCCACTTCTGCTCGGCCTCCGGTATGCCTAGTTTGTCGAAGGTGTTGCGGATGTCATTGGGAACGTCACCCCAGTCTTTCTCCGTGCCCTCGCCCGAGCGTAGGAAGTAGCAGATCTCGTCGAACTCGATCGAGTTGAGTAACTCGGTTGAACCCCATGTCGGCATCGGGCGCTCCATGAAGTGGTGGTACGCCTTGACGCGGATGTCAGTCATCCACTGCGGCTCTGCCTTGATGGCGGAAATGTCCCTGACGATTTGCTCGGAGAGTCCGAAGTCGAAGCGGACGGTGGAGTTCTCTGGGTCGTGCCATCCGGCCTTGTAGTCACCGACGGCTTCCCGTGCTACCTGGTTGGCTGGCATTATGCTAGTCCCTCCGCCTCGGCTTTTGAGTCTAGCCATTCGTAACCTCGCTCTTCTAGTTGCGTGGCGAGTTCAGGGCCTCCTGTAGCAACTATCCGCCCTCCCATCAGGACGTGGATCTTGTCCGGCTGGATGTGCTCTAGGATCCTTGAGTAGTGGGTAATGATCAGGGCTCCCGAATCAGTCCCCCTGACGGCCGAGTTGATTCCGGCAGCGACGATTCTGATTCCATCGATGTCAAGACCGCTGTCAGTCTCATCCAACACTGCCAGCTTCGGTTGCAGGATGATCAGTTGGAGGATCTCGAAGCGTTTCTTCTCACCTCCGCTGAACCCGTCGTTGACGTACCTTGAGAGGAAGCTACGGGGAATGTCGAGAGTCTCCATGGCCTCCTTCAGGGTGCTTCTGAATCCCGCGCCCTTGGCGGCTTCCTCGCCCTTGATGCTGGCAACGGACTTCCTGAGGAAGTTGCCGACCTGCAGCCCCGGGACGGCCTGTGGGTACTGGAAGCAGAGGAACACGCCCTTGCGTGCTCTCTCCCACGGCTCGAGCTCCAGCAAATCTTCTCCGGAGAGCAGCACATCCCCCTGTTCCACCTTGTAATCTGGGTGCCCCATGATGATGTTGGCGGCGGTTGTTTTACCGCTGCCGTTTCGTCCCATAATGGCATGGATTTCACCAGGATTAATCGTGATGTCGATGCCATTGAGAATTCGCGTATCGTCGATTCCTGCATGTAGTTCCCGAATCTCCAAAAGCGGCGTCCCTCGAGCCATCATGCGTCCCTCTGGTCTGTGCTGAACTAGTCCCTTTTTCAATCTCTGCCTCAAGTTTTGGTCACCCTAAAATCAGATTGCCTGCTCGGAATGGCATGGATGTCGGCGAGGAAGATTCCAATCCAACTTCAGACAGCCTCGAGGAGGCCTACAGAGCCCAAATAGAGGCCGCGATGATAAAGGAGTCGGAGAGAAGGGTTACCGAGGCCCACGACCCTATCGAGATCGCACGGCTCGAAGCGCTCTCGCTCGTTGAACTGGTCGAGAGTGACGGCCTGGACTTGGTTCCTGCACTGATGGCCAGATTGGGCCCGGTCAGGGCTGCCCTCGACGGCCATGGAGGTGGCTTGGTGGTCACCGAGGCGGTTGTCGAGGAGATGCACAGCGGAAGCTCGGCACTGTCACTGATTCTGGACTTGGATGGAGCCTGCGTGTCCTGCGGCGCTGCTCCCGGCACCCTCAGGGGGATTCAGGACGATCTACTGATGGACGCCGAGGTAGCCTCCGTGCGCTTTAGCGTGGCAATGCTGGAGTGGTTCGACGATCTACAGCGCGACTTCGTTCTCAAGCACGGCGGCGTCGTGTTCGTCTAGGGGATCATTCCGGTGAGGGATTCGATGGCATTTGGCGCGAAGCCCAGAACTGTCACTTCATCTCCTTCGACTAGTCTCAGGTTCGAACGCGCTTCTCCTGCCATGTCGTAGCCCCCCGCCGTCCCTCTCCACGATTCGCTTTCTATCAGCCCCATTGCTCTCTCATCGTCTAACTCGTCGAACTCGACGATGGAGGACTCGGTCCAAACGTCCGCCGTCCAACCACCGTGCAGTGCCTCGGTGCCCCGAGTTTCTCCCGGTGGGTGGAGGATTGCCGTGGAAGACCAGACCCTGTGCCTCCTGCCGGAGAGCCTGAGAAGCATTGCCGCGGCACTCACTTTGTTCGACGGCTTCCCCAACGGCACCAGGGGGTCATCAGGATCCTCTACCAGGGTGTCTGCTACAAGAGTGAAGTTCGGTAATTCGTGTGAGCCCCCGACCGTCAGTTCCATCACTGCAGCATGGGCCTTTGAGAGGCACGTTTGCTCGACCTGCACCTTGACTTCTGACCCAGATGCAGGCGGCGGTTCCGGTGCGAGCAGGGACGTGACCTTCAATGCCGCACCCGTGCCTCTCAGCCGCTCCGAAAGCCATGCACGCCGTCGCGCTGAGGCTGAGGCAAGGAGGACCACCGGCATCGCGGAACCTCAGAGGGGGATCCTTTCCTCGCAAATCGGGCATCTGGTAGAACTAAGTTTGGTACTGGCTACGAATCGACCCCCACAGTTGCTGCACACGGCGGGGCGGCTCACTGATGCGGAGACTGGACCCAGCATCTTGGCCGGTAGTTCCGGGAGCGGCTTTGTGCCTACGTCCTCCAGAGCAGGAGCAGGGGCATCAGCCACCGGCCCCGATTCGCTCCTGAGCTCCCGTCGAGCCCTACGCCCCTCGGCCCCTATGGAATCTTGTTCAGGTTTCGGGGACCGAACCAGCTCAACATCCCCGGAGCTTATGGAAAGGTCTGCGTCATCTATCAGATCGACCACGTCGTCCTCCATCAATACAGCATCGTCGTCCTCGATTGTCCGCCTCCTTCCAACCCACCTGATGCCTTGGGCAGATAGTGATACCAAGGCGACAGCACCAAGAATCAGTACAGCGAATGCGACACCTATTACTAGAATCTCGAAGCTAGCCTCGTCCAGCCCGAGGGATGACCTGACTTGCTCTATTATCGTCTGTCCCTTCTTGGATCCGCCGCCGTCGTCGACAAGGGACCGAATCTGCCATCCACTCGAGGACGATAGTAGCATGACGGTCTCACCCATCTCTGGAGATCTGTCAATCACATCGATCTGACCTGACAGAATCCTGTTCGACAGCCCTATCCAGCCATCCTCATGATCGATAATGCCGTATTCGACCTGAGGTCCGAAGGGACCCACATGATCGTAGAGAACCTGGATTCCACGCTCTGTCCCCACAATGCCGATACCACCCAGGCCCCTAGCAGGCAGTCGTCCCTCCAGGCCATCCTGAGACTCGAAGGTCGAGTCGGCAACTATTGCCAGTAGTTCGGAGTCCTGGTCTTCGCCCTCCCTCCAGAGTGCCACGATCCTCTCCTCCTTGTCTTCGACTATCACCGTCATGTGAGGTAGGGATGCTTCGTCACCTACCGCCTTCTTGTATGACCATGGCGACTGCTCGATGAGGCCGTGTGCGTACCACAATCCGAGCCTCTCCTTGCCAGTTGTGTCATTCCTGATGGTCTGGTAGAGGAGGTGCGCGCGCTCGTGGCCGAACTCAATGGCAAGTGGGTCGGAGGTCGATGGCGGAACGTCGATGTCGGCAATGATGCTGGGACTCAGATCCCAGTCGGAGGATGAGGTAGGCGCGTCAGCGTGGAGGAGAAAGATGTTCGTGATGTCCCCCATGGTGCCACCTGTGAAGAGGTCTCTGTGGTAGCCAGCCACGATGATTTCAGAATCGCTTACATCCATGTCTATACCCCAGTACTTGCCATCGGAGAGGGGGATACCTTCCATTAGGTCCTGGATGGGGGCCATTCTGCATGTGGGGTCGATGGTGGAGTAGCTCAGGGTCTGCATCAGGAAGCCATTCGAGTCGAGGTACCGCCTGGTCCACAGGATGTGGGCCATGCCGTCCTCAGTGCTACTAACTACGATATCACCTGACCAGCGATCCTCCATGATGTTGCTGCATGCTATCAGGGCCTTGTTCGGTGTCAGCTTGTACAAGTAGAGGGTACTATCTTTCTCCGTGATGACCAGGCCGCCTTCCTCGTCATCCAGGTTGATGATTTCGATCGGAGTCTCGCCCACGTTGAATTCGGCCTCCCTCGGTCCCGTCAGCGTCGTCCTATCGACAAGTACCGTCTTTTGGTGGACGTTGTTGTTCCAGTCTAGATCCGTTGCCTCCTCTAACACTACGCTGACTCGCAGATCCTGAGGGCCAGTTTGGTTGGGGGTGTACAGGAATTGGAGTAGGGCGTACGACCCGCCAAGAACGAATGCAGCACTCGCAGTGCTGACTTGCTCCCAGCCTCTCCCCGTCAAAATCTCCAGGGATCCCTCGACTCCGACGGCGTCACTAGCTCCCAGGTTGTCGACACGAGCCTCGACCAGGATTTGCTCGAACGGGCGTGGCACGACCGGGCTCGTGGCAATTGCCCCCTCTCTGATAGCTAAGTCGACGCCTTCGGGCCGGGGAAGAACTGGAAACGTCGCGGAGAGCACGTTGTTCGAATCGTCAAGCTCTTCGATGGTGTTCAACGGGTCGATGATGATGGCGATTGAGGGCTCACCCGATGACGCGGGATTCCAGTACAGAACTACGTCGATGAAGTCGCCACTGTCTATGTTCGGTACGACATACTCGTCCTTCCTGGATCCGTCTTCCTCAAGAATTATGCCGACTTCGTTGGCTGCCTTGTCCCCGGTGTTCCTCACCGTCGCCTTCACTTCGAGGAATGTGTTCACGAATGCCTCGGACATGGGAATCCCAAACTCCTGAACGGAGATTGACTTGCTCACGAACACGAGGTCCGGCGTAGGGGGGACGTTGTCGATCATGACGGTCCTCCGAATTTCCTCGGTTACGACCCCTACTCCGCTATCTAGCCTCACAGACAGCCTGTACTCACCATCCTTAACGCCCGTAGTGTCCCAGTTGAACGACCATCCGCTTTCGAATTCCCCATTTCCCCAGTAAGTCGCGGCGTCCTCCCAATCCTCGGTCCCCAGCCTCCATTGGATGGTAGCACTGTCGATCGACTCCAATTGGCCCGATACACTGACGACGCCGCTCAGGCTATCCTGGCCGCTCGGAGAATTTAGGGTCACGTTGACTGTGCCGATGGAGTACTCGAACTCTGTCAGGTTGCTCCAGCGGCCGATTTCGTTTCGAGCCGAGACCTTGGTTATTACTCTGAGATCTGTGAAATCTTCAGGGAAGAAGGGTACGCTGAGGGGGGTCGTCCAGTTTGTGATCCCGATTGGACTGTGCCAATCGACTAGGGTGGTCTTGGATACCGGCTCCTGCGGATCGGGCCTATACTGGTACTCAATTTTGACTATGACCTCCTCAATTGAGCCATTGTCCTCCCCATGCTCGTTGATGTGGCCACGGATGTTGTACGTCTGGCCCTGCACCACCCAGGATCCGTCCGCAGGATTCTCGATCTCCACCCAGTGCCCTGCTAGGGGGGGAGTCGGCCCCTCGCTGCTAGCGTTTTGCTCTGCCCCCAGCATCCCGCTAGCGACCATCCCACCATCGATGATGCCGAAGCCATAGCGGTCGTTCCAACTCTCTCCCTCATGTTCCTCCGTCATCGCCCCTCTCGATTCCGAGTACCTCATGAGGTAGTCTCTGATGGCTTCGCTCCGCCAGATCCCCTTCCCTTCTTCGAAGAAGTCGAGCCTCTGAACCTCGCCGATCTCCAACATGACTGCGACCATGCCCGAAACCGCTGGGGTCGACATGCTGGAACCCGACTTCTGCACGTAGTCGTCCGATGCCCTGTTATTCTCGGATCCGGGGAGGATACTGCTCGACTCACCGTGCTTCGCCGAGTTGATATTCGAGCCGGGCGCGACGACCCATGGCTTCAACTCGTCGTAGGAGTCACCATCCCCGTCATCCTCCCTCGGACCGTAGTTCGAGCTACTCGAAATCGTGTCGTCGTTCCTGTCGACGGAATTCATGTCATCCAGCCAGCCCACGGTAATGGCGGTGTCGGCTGCGCCAACGGAATTGACGTAGTTCTCCCCGTCGTTTCCGATTGCTGCCACGCAGACCAGTCCCGCTTCCGAGGCCTGGTTGACTAGTTGGGCTTCGGCGGTCGACCCATCGTCAGAGTTGTCGCTGCCTGGGGAGTTCTGGCGGCCGAAGGACATGGACACGACTTCTATGCCCCTGCTCGACTCGTTGTTGCCCCAGTTCCTCTCGTGATTGTTGATAATCCACTGTAGCCCGGCTAGGATGGATTGCGAGTTCCCTCCCCCATAGTCTTCCATGACCTTGACGTCGACGAGGTAGGCGCCCGGCGCGTAGCCTTGGTTTATGCGCGTCCAGTCCCCAGTGCCGAGGGCTATCCCGCCTACGTGAGTGCCATGCCCGTCACCGTCGTCTGGGTCCTCCTCGTTGCATCCAGACTGCCCGATTCCGGTCGCATCGCACCCAGCGACCCATTTCGGGTCGGGCAGTTCGTCCGGATCCTTCGTGTTGTCGTGGTTGTTGTCTGAGAAGTCGTCGAGGGAAAAGTGCTCGTTGTCAACGCCGGTGTCCACCACGGCGATTACGATGCCCGAACCCGTATACCCCAGACCTCTGAGGGTCTCATCGTAGAGCTCAGAGACCCTCACCTTGGATCCCCGAGTCGCTTTGTCCAGGTATGGCACGATGACGTTCTGCTCCTCCACCAGCATGACTCCATCGAGCCCCCACACGTCAATCAGAGCACTGACGGGAACGTGGTCGAGGACGATTGCATCCAGGTGATCCATGGGCATGAACCAGGACCCCTCGCTCTCCCAGCCGTGTGCTGATATGGCATCGACGAGTGCAGCGATGTCCGAGGGGCCGGGGTGCCAAGCGTAATGGACGATGATTGCGACAGTAAGGCGCCCGTCATCCCCTATGATGGCAGTCTTGGAGACCGACTCCCTCTGCCCAGCGAGAACTGATTGGAGCCTGTCGTCCATGCCGTTGGAATCCGCGTCTGACCAGAATACTTGCCACCAGCCGAACTCTTGGATCGGGGGCCCCGCGTCGTGAGGCGAGTGGGTCGGGGATCTGTCCTTTGAGGGGCATGGGTCAAGGCCGCACACCAGGGTGGGCGGATCGTCAGAATGGGGCTCTGAGAGCACGCCCTCCAGTCCCTCCTCGGGGTGGATGCTCGCGACGGCCCCCACCGAGAGGTCGAGGACGATGATCATGCATGCGGCTAGGAGTGGCGTGAACTGCGATGCTCTGTCACGCATGGCTCTCATAGAGAGCCAAAGTCATGCTTGGTATAATTCCAACCTCTGATGGTACGCGGCTCGCATCATTATGGCCACCTCATGTGCTGAACAGAAATCCCGCAACTGAGTTCGCACACCCCTCTGTCAATGATTGGAAGCACCTCCCCCCCGCAGACCGGGCAGATAGTGTGCTCAGCGAGCTCTTCGAGCCAAGCCCTCCTGGTCTCCAGTTCGTCCCCCTCCTCACGGAGCCTCGCGAGGATCCTGGCTGCCTGTCCCTGGAGGGGCTTTCCCGCCCCGGTCCATGGGTCGTTTTCCAGCCCCCCCATTCGTGCCGTTTCCTGGCTCCTGATGGCCTCCGCACGCGAGGCCCCAGTTGCCGGTTCGCTGGATTCGTCCAATGGGCTCGGCGCACCCCTTGCAATCGGTCTCGCTAGGGCGTAGGCGAGGAAGAAACCGCCAACGTGGGCCATGTGTGCGATATTCGTCTCCCCCGCGGTGCCAGACTGGACCGAGTACATTTGGAAGACCTCGAGCCCAAGGCGCACGAAGGCGATGAGCCAGACCGGCCACGCTCGAATGAGGAACAATAGGGGGAACTCGATCTTGTCCTCCGGCCAGCAGGCCATGTACGCCCCGAGGATGCCGAATGCAGCACCGCTCGCTCCGATGGCCGGCACCCCTGAATCTGGATGCGATGCAATCCACGCTAGGTTCCCTCCGATGAAGCCGAGCGCATACACCGCAATCCATCTTCTCGCTCCTAGACGCTGCTCCAGTGGCACTCCAGCGAGAGCGATTACCAGGACGTTACCAAGAACGTGAATCCAGTCAGCATGCAGCCAAGCGGCTGTGATGATGCGATGGAACTGGGCAGGATCCCCAGCAGTAGATGAATCGGTAAAAATCACTGGAATAACACTGAACAGGTGAATGGGCTCGAAACCGAATAACTCGGAGTCGAATGTAGAGAGCGCGAACTGGACGAACATTACCAGTAGCAGGGAGAGCACCATGGCTAGAGCGATGCTCGTCTTGTTTCGGGCGGCCGCGATGAACGGACCCACTGCGACTGCGAGTAGTATGGCTATCCACACGTAGTCCGTTGATTCGAGATAGCTCCAAGTCACGTCGCTGTCAAACCCCACTGACGCCATCACCCAACCCCTGATGCCTGGCCATCAAGAGGGCTTCGTAGAGACGGAACGACTCAAACGAAGACGCGCTCTCGCCACGATATGGACCAAGCCACACTCATGGAGGCTATCGGAATTGAGGTCCATCGGGGCCCGAGGAAAGTACTCGAAGGCGCATCCGTCTCCCTCAGTGAGGGCGAGGTAGTGGCCGTATTGGGTGCGAATGGATCTGGAAAGACCACCTTGATCGAGTCCTGCGCAGGAATTCTCCCACTGCGCTCGGGCAAGGTGACGTGGCGAACCGAGTCTGGCATGCAGATTGTCGTCCGGGACTCGGAGGGACGCCGCACATCCCCTCCATCGATGGGCCTCACGCTCCAGAAGAACGGCATGTGCGGCGAGGAGGCCGTCCAGGAACGACTCGCTACAGCCCTCTCAGTTGCTGGGCGCGACCCTAGTGGGAGCGACATCTCCGCTCTGCTCGCTGCTTGGGGACTCGAACACAGGTCGGACAACCGCGCCTCCCAGCTGTCCGGCGGACTCAGAAGGAGGCTCTCTTTGCTGTGCGGGCTAGCTCCCGCAGCACTGAGTGCGGACTCCCGCGTCGTTCTGCTCGACGAGCCCTCCGAAGGCCTCGATGACGGTGCGAAGTCCCTACTGTTGGGGTGGCTCAGGGCCCTTGCTTCGAATGGCCACGGCGTCCTAGTTGCAACTCATGACAAGGACGTCATTAGTTGCGCCGACCGCCTCATCTCTATTCAGGCCGGAGTCCTCGCTGAGAAAGCGGGCGAATCAACCGGCGAGCCCGTGGAGCTACCGAACGCGTGCCCACCCAAGGAGCCCAGTCAAATCGGCTCCCTGATCAAATGGGCGTTCACGATGGAGAAGAGGAACCCCATCGACACCGTCGGCCGCGGTACTCCGGCGATTGTGGCTTTGCTGCTCGCTTATGCTTTGGTCGGCAATCTGGACATGAGCCTCCATGGGAGCGAGCTGCTCGCCGCACTGGTCCTCGCTCCGGCTTTTATCACGGCCGTGGCCTCACCCGCTTTAGTCAGGAGGCTGGCGGAAGCAGACTGCGGGCGTTGGTGGAACGCTGTCGTCGGACCGATGACCCGTCCGGCGAACTCCATTGCCGGGGCATCCCTAGTGCTGCCGATACCCCTGACATACCTGTCTTGGTTCTTTCTGGCCGGTTCGTTCGATCCCGAAGCGTCATCCGAGGTCCTGAGGTGGCTTTGGCTACCCGCACTCTCGATGCTTGATCTGGCTGTCGCCGCCGCCGCCCTCCACCTACTCGTCGCAGACCTGCGCAGGGCCAACGCCGCCGCAGCGTCCCTACTGCTAGTCGTCCTCGTTTGGCCGTTCCTAGAGCTTACTGACGCCCTCGCCACCATCATGAACGAGGGCATGTCGTTCGGGCTTGGGATGGGCGATCCAATCACGACCTGCCTCATTGCTAGTGTGACTTCTGCGCTCATCTGGCTCGTCGCCGTGTTCATCCCAGACGCATGAGGACGAGCATTCTTGACCTTGTGACGAATCGTCCTCTCGTGCCCGACACGAGAACTCTTGGTCTCACGCTCACCTCTTGTGGCCTTGTCGGTGCGCTCACGACGGCCTATCTCGGTTTCAACTGGGCCCCACTGGTTGATCCAGAGGCATGGAATGCCCCTGAGGCCTATCGGATACTGTACTGGCACGTCCCGTTCGCTTGGTCGTCCTTCCTTGCCTTCTGCTTGCTGTTCGTCGGGGCAGTCTCGTGGTACCGCAAGCGGACCGAGTGGGGCTGGCGCCTTGTGGTCACAGGCTCTGACTTGGGTCTGCTGTTCGGCCTCGGAGTCGTGACATCCGGGCCGATATGGGGGTCCGCTGAGTGGGGCGTTCCCTGGGACTGGGGCGACCTCCGCCTCAATACCTACGGGCTGCTCACCGCCGTCGCGCTCTTCCTCGTGCTCTCCAGGCGTACCCAGCCCGATGGCGAGGACACTCGGGACACGCTAGCAGCAGTAGGCCTGTTCGGGTTCGCACTGGTGCCAATAACGGCATTGGCTACCACTTGGTACCAGAACCGCCACCCGGGACTCGTTTTGATCGAGAGCGAGGAGTCAGGACTCGATCCGCAGATCCTCATGGTGCTGATGCTCGGATTCTCCTCCTTCCTAGTCCTGTTCGCGGGACTAGTCGCACTGTCGGACGCCATTCAGAGCCTCGAGGAGGAACTCGAAGACCGGCAGAGGGCGCTCGACGAGGAGGCAATCGCATGACGGGAATAGTCGAGGCGATCGCCGCATATGCCATTCTTTCCACCCTTCTCGCCACCTACACCGTTCGCCAATTCGTGCTATTGAACCGCTTGGCCTCCAAACTCGAAGATTCCCCAGCACACGGCTCCGAGGCTGGCTCCGATTGATGGAAATCCCCTCGCAAGCCTTCTAACGGGTGGTCCGAGCGCAGCATCGGGGACCCCAATGGCCGGAGGCGCGTTTTGCATCACTTGCGGTGCAGCACCCCCACTGTCCTCGGACAGACTCTGCGAGGCATGCCTGAGGAAGCGCACGACTCTGTCGAAGATGCCAGACAGGGTCCAGCAGAACCGCTGCGCGAAGTGCGACGCCCACGAGGTGAAGGGCCGTTGGCCCCAGATGAACGACCATGACCTTGCTGACCTCCGCATTCAAGAGAATCTGGTTTTGGAGGAACGTGCTAGCAATGTGGATGTGGACTTCTCCGTGCAGGTCATCGACGACAGGGCTACCCGACTCCACATCGAGGTCCGAGGCGAAATCGAGGGCCACGAATTCCACGACGCGCACTTCTCCCTACTGCAGACCAGCAATGCTGTTTGCACGGCTTGTGCCCGTAAGGCGGGGTCATACTTCGAGGCGACCGTGCAGTTGCGCTCAGCAGGCAGGAAGCTGGAGTCGCAGGAGCTTGCCGACCTCAGGGCCACCCTGGACGAGTTGATCGATACCATGGAGCCGAATCCGATGTTCTTCGTCACTAAGGAGGCCCCCGTCCCCGGCGGCTGGGACCTCCAATTGGGCTCGAAGGCGCTAGCGAGGAACTGGGGCAGGAGGCTCGTGCGGGCGTTCGGGGGCTCTGTCAAGGAGAGCTCGACTGTGGTCGGGTCGAATGACGGGGTCGACGTGACCAGACTGACCCTGAGTTACCGCAAGCCGGCCTATGCGCTGGGCGACGTCGTTCGACACAAGAAGGGTTTCTGGATTATCGACAGTTGGCAGAAGGAAGGCCCCACATTGCGCAGGCTGGACAGATTTGAGAGGTCCGGCGCATCTTGGAGGGACATGGAGTCGTGCAGCGTGGTCTGTTCAAGGGAAGAGCAGCACGTCGTCCAGGTCATGAACCGCGACAGCTCAGCTGCCGAGGTGATGAGTCCGAGCGACTACCGGATGTCCACGGTCGCCCTGCCCTACGATGACGACGGCGAGGCCAGCGAACTGCGCATCGGCTTCATAGATGGGGGATGGGTGGCCCTGCCAGTGATTGGAAAGGGGGCCGACGAATGAGCGAGCTAGACTTCACTGCCCTCCTAGGCGAGTTGGACGGCCAGGACATGGCGGGCTACACTAGGAGTTTCGTAGACGACCTACGAACAGCCATGGGGGCCGACGTAGACGTCGACCAGGACGCGGACTGGAGCGGCGTCCTCTGCCTTGGGATGGGCGGCTCAGGCTCCGGCGGACTCTTCCTGAAGGCGCTGTCGGACGATTCGGGCGGGCTCCCGTTCGTCGTCTGGAGGGACTACGGGGTCCCCAGCTGGTGGGGCCCTGACTGGCTGGTATTCGCCACCTCGTACTCTGGCAATACCGAGGAGACCCTCGACGGAGTGAGAGATGTCCTGGCCTCCGGTGGCACCGTGGTCGGAATCTGCTCTGGTGGGGAGCTCGAAGAGCTGCTAGCGGATAGCGAGGACTCGATATGCCTCAATGTGCCTCCCGGACAGATGCCACGCTCCGCGTTCGGACACATCTTCGGCACCCAGTTGGCTGCGTGTTGGGCTCTAGGGCTGTTGCCCGCGCCCGGCGAGGACGACCGATCCGATATGCTAGAGCGCCTGTCTACGGCATCCTCCGATGCCGACATAGCCGACGGCGAGGGCATGTCCGCCACTCTCGCCCGCTCTCTGGTCGACCGGGAGATGGGCATCGTCGCCCCGACCTGCTTGAGCCCCGCAGCATACCGCTTCGCTTGCCAGCTGAACGAGAACTCGGCCAAGTTCGCCCGTTCCGCGGACGTTCCGGAGATGAACCACAACGAGGTCGTAGCATGGACTGGCGATGCAGCCTCGAATCAAGCTCTGCTGATGATGTCATGCGATGGCCTGCACCCGCGAGCGCAGGCTAGGATGGACTGGATGCTCGCCGAGATCGAGGCCACGCCGACCTGGAGGGTAGAGTGCGAGGGCGAGAGCCTTCTGGAGAGGCTCCTCTACGCTGCCCACGTCACTGATTGGGTGTCCATTGGCCTAGCAGTTCTCACAGGCGAGGACCCCTCAGAGATGCCCGCCATCGTCTCGCTGAAGGCCCATCTGGCGACGATTCAGTAGAGCGGGCCGAGCACGAGCCTCGGATCGGGGTAGTCTAGGAGCGCTTGGGCTCGCTCCTCTGGAGCCACTACGCCGGGCAGGTCGTGAGTCTCGGGCTCTACCAAGGAGAGCTGGAAGTGCAGGTGCGGCTCCCAGCCGCCGTTCTCGTGCCTGTCCCCCATCCAACAGATTATCTCACCCGCGGAGACTGGTTGACCGACTTGTTTACCGACGATCGAGGCCGCATCGAGGTGTCCGTATAGGGCCCAGAGTGGACAGCCGTCGAGCAAGTGCTTGGTAATCACCACATTACC
>JAYZFV010000008.1:0-14213 GCA_036336595.1 Thermoplasmatota archaeon
TTCGCGACGGTCTCGTTGCATGGACCGGAGGGGGCTCGGCTTCCCACCTTGCAGACTCGACAGGGGGGGACAGATGCACGTGGCCATCGGCAACCAAGGCGAGATGGCCAAGCTGGGACCCACGGGCGAACCGACGGATTCCTTCACGAGGCCCTTCCCAGCCCCCATTCTCGATGGCGTAACCCTATCGGACAGATGGGTCGGCTTCTGGGTCGAGAGGGAGTTCCGCGAGGCGAGGATGGCTGCGCTGCCACTCCAAGGTGATTGGATTGACGGTCCGGGCAGGGATGACCTCAGACTCTCCTCCCTCGCAGATAGTTACATTCAACCAGCGGGGGCGATCTGGCACAGGATTCTGGATGCGGAACCCATGGCCATTGGCAGCGTGGGGGGGAACATCGTCTTCTCGACCCTAGGGAGGGGAATCTACATGATTGACTCGGATGCAAGGGAGATCTGGCGGGCTCAACATCCTGTGTGGCCCGAGATATCGGACATTAGGGTGCAAGACCTGCTGGTTTCCATCGTCGAGTGCCCAGAAGGAATAGCGGTGTGGTCCCAGGCTGGAGGGGTAGCTGTTCTGGATCCGAGCGACGGATCATTGCTGAGCTCGAGGGTGCTCGAATTGGGTGACAAGGTCTCGAATGCAACCTATGCGAAGGGCAGGGGTTGGCTGTTAATGTTGCATGGGGGCGCAATCGGGCTTCTCGAGAATATTGGCGAAAGGCCGGAAGTGCTCGAAACGGGCGGTCCGGTTCTCGATGCCCAATACGATGGGGGAGAGTGGAGGTGGACTGGATGGAGGCACGACGGGAGGCTCTCGGAGGGTCGCGTCTTCACCACTTACAGAGAGGGCATCGGGGTTGCTATCCTCGACGGCAGGGTGATGACGAACGATGGCGTGTGGAGCGATTACTCTGCTTAGTCGGTTTGTGTCTTGACGGTGTGGCCGCACTTCCCGCAAACCTTCCGATCACTGTGGATTCCTAGGAAAACGCCTGGGCCGCAGGTGGGGCAAGTCTCGCCCTTGCGAATCAGTTCCCCATCCTCCACCGCGTACTTCGAGTGCTTACCGTTGGGATTCGGGCCCTCCCCCATCACTCATCACCCCCTTCCCCCTCGGAATCAGGGGCCTCTTCAGGAGCCGTGGCAGGGGACTCGGATGGCTCTGCGACAACCTTTGGTTCGGAGTTGGTGCCAGACTTGTGGCGCTCGATCACATAACCCGGCTCTATGGAAGCGGATTCCTCAGAGGCGTACACAAGAGCGATGCCGGAGGTACGAGCCATACCGAACCTGGTGTTGACGTTCTTGACGAAAACTAGGCTCTTCTTAGAACCGGGTTCGGCCTTGGTAGCTGCCTCAACCATCTGGGCGAGTGACGGCGTGGGGGAGTTGGGATGATCCCAACGGAACTGCAGCTCGACGCGATCGAGCATCGGGTTCTCTCTCCTTTCGATGACTTCCATTAAACCACCTCATCGAATGTTGACCTTCAGGGCGTAGCTTCCGGGGTGAGCGATGTTCAGCCGCTTCGCGACCTCTGACCTCGCAGGGTGCATTATCACGACAAAACCCTGCCAGTCCGTAGTCACTGGAGCGTTCGGGCAGTGAGCGCACTGTGGGGGTTCGGACTTCTTGTCAGGATCGGGTAGGATTCTGTTGCACTCGCCGCAGGCGAAAGGCTGCCTCACCAATTCAATCGGCCTCCTCAATCCACTCAAAGGAGCCCAGGCCATCCATCTTGCAGTTCAGGCCAATCTTGCTGGAACGTGGGTCATTGTGATTGATTGACTTGGATACTATCCTAGAACGAACGAACGATCCCTCTTCGAGAGCCCTCCCACTTTGCGAACCCTCGATCCTCTTTATGCCGAGGTTGACTTGGATTGGTTCGTCTAAAATCTGTGACTTGTGGAGCAAAGCCTCCATAGGGCCGATTCGCACGAAGGCTCCGTACTCAGAGACCTCGGAGACCGCACCGTCAACGACCTCGTTGCTTTCCATGGTGAAGACCAGGGCTTTGAAGCGGACGTTCTGGTAGATGGCGCCGTCGCCGTGGATGATCTTGCCTCTGCCAATGGCCTCGTGATTGAAGGTCAGCAGGGTGAAGTTCTCATTCTCGTCGAAGCGGCACTCGAAGGCGTCATGGGCAAGTTCATCGATGTGGTCCTCCAGCCTGCGGCCCCTCCTGATGTACTCTGCAGGGATGCGGATGGTGTCCTCTCTTGTCTCAAGGGTGTACATTCCAATTCCTTCCGTCGCGGACCTTCCCGAAGCCGGACGGAGGTGGGAGTCGTCTCCCGTCCCTCATCGGCCATGCCTCTGGAGGAGAGGTCCGTGCGACTCGGCGACCGGCCCACCCTGTATAAGCACAACGGAGCGGGAACGGGCTCGGCGAACTCGAGATGCGGTCAGACCGAAGGTCTGAATGTGCGTTTGGTGCGAATGTTCAAGTGGACTCGGAATCGCATCTTCCAGTCTGATGGCAGCGGCTGCTTTGCTCGGAGGCATTCACGACAGGCAGATCAGCATAGTTGCTGTCACGCTCCTTCTAGCCATGTCATTGGGGCCGATGCTGTCACAGATTGATTACGAAATACCATTGGGTGATGTCAAAACCCAGTCAATGAACACGAATGGTGGAACAGGAGAGGTGTGGATTGACGGGGGGCAGCCTTGGCCGCAGTTCGGGAGAACTGGCTCCAAAGTTGCTGACGCTCCCACGCATGACCCCGATGGGGGTGCTGGCTTCGATTCACCCTCTAATGCCTCCAGCCTGATGTCTATCGTCGACCCGACTGTCAACTGGGTATACGGGTCTTACTCTATTGGCACCGACTCCCTAGGTACCCCGATAGCGGACCTAGGAGAATCGATCTCTGCAGAAGAAGGGGCTAATGAGCGATGTGGCAAGAACTCCCTGTTCACCGTCCTCGTTCAGACTGCGGACATCTCAGGATCGCAGCACAGCATGTTGAGGATCGTCGAGGGCGAGGACGCAGATCTGGCCTGGCAAGTCGACCTCGGTTCGACGGAGGTCGTCAAGGCCGCGCCGGTTATCGTTGACATGGACGATGATGGTAAGCCCGAGATCCTCGTGGTCTACGATGCGGCTGGCACCCTTTTCATCGATGCGTGGGCGCCTCGCCTGTCCTGTTCGGTCACTGGGTGGTCTTCAGGTGGCCACTCGGGGGAGTTGCTCTGGACGTGGAGCGACGAGGGGCTGATGATCAGCAGCAATGAGGGGCCGTACACCAACAGCCTACTCGGAGGGCACAAGCCAACGACCCAACCACTACTCGCCGATTTGGACCTAGACGGGGACGCCGAACTTGTCATCGCCGCCATCGACGAAGTATCAGAGGATCCCGTCGTGTTGGCCTTCCCTCTCCAGGCGAACGGCACTCCCAGCACCCTGTGGGAGGTGACTTTGGACAAGGGCAGCCACCCCTCGGACCCTGCGTTCGCACAGGTCGATGACTCCACGGGATACGTGCTCCTAACCACTATCGAAGCGAACAACGGGGGCATGTGGGTATGGAAGATAGCCTCCTCGTCGGGCGACTCCAGTTGGGACGGTGGGCTCTCACTAGACAACCTGGATGGGGACACGAACTCGCCCCATGTCAGGCTCCCCGGTCCAGTGATTGCGAATCTCGATTCTGACTCGGACCCAGAGATGATTGTCACCATACCCTCGGATGCTGATGGCTCGAACGCTGTGGATGGCGCTGAGTTCAGAGGAATCGAGATTGACAATGGTGACGAGCTCTGGAGCTTCGAAGCATCCAACGGCTTCGCTGATGCGCCGCCTACGGCAATAGACACGGATGGCGATGGCGATCATGACAGGGTGTGTTGGGTCACTTGGTGGCAGAGCACGACCGGGGCGCGGCATGGCCAGACAGGCTGCCATGACGTCGAGGGCAGTACGCCCGATGAAGCCTGGAACAGGGACCTGGAGCAGAGCAGCGGTACTCCGAATGACGAGATAGCCGTCGCAGCTGCCTCATGGATGGACATCGACGGCGAGGGTGAGCCCGAACTCCTCGTAGTCTTCGGACGCTCGCTCTGGGCCTTCGACGGGACCTCAGGTACGTCCTCGGGAGTCAACGCGGCTTGGTCGGACGAGCTGGAACTGGATCACAGGACCTGGTCGTCTCCATCGCTGGCTGACATAGACGGTGATGCAACGCTCGACCTAGTTGTCGGAAGCATGGCTGTCTCGGTGGCCAGACCGGACGTGAGGCCGCTGACGGACGGGAGGGGCATCGAGTTCAACCCTAGTGCCCCTGACCCTGGGGAGGAGGTCACTGTCACGGCATTCCTAGAAAATGCTGGGACGTCCGACACGGATGACGTCACGGATGTGGTACTCTACGCTGACGGCATGGAGATTGCCAGGGAAGGCATCTCCAACCTCGAACCGGTCGACCCGAGTGGCTCGGGATCGTTCGCGTCGTTCAGCGTGGAGTGGAGCGGTGAGCTAGGGGACCATTTCTTCGAATTGGTCCTCGACCCATACAGGAACCTGACACAGACCAGATTCGACAACGACATGCAGGTCAAGACGCTCTCGATCGTTCCCCCTTACAACGCCTCCTTCGAAATGCCGACCGATCCGTTGAGGGTGGACCCGGGGAGCAGTGAGGTCGCCTCGGTGAACATCAGGTCAACCGGGAGGCTGTCAGGCGTCTGGAGTCTCGCGGTGGAGGACTCCAACCTACCTGCTGAATGGAGTTGGGTCGATGAGACCCCTGGTGGCATCAGCGGCGTCGAAATCGATGCCGACGGAGTTTGGTCCCCAACGCTCAGAGTCAACGCGCCCGAAAGCGCCCTAGGATCAGACGCAGGCCACCTCAGACTAACAATTTCGCTCGATGATGATCCCAGTGTCAGCGTAACGTCAACCCTACCCGTGGAGGCTAACAGGACGCGGGGACTGTCCATCAGAGGCCCGGACGGCACGTCAATCAGCACGGGATACGGGCTGATCGGCGATGACGCGCGGGCCTGGCTAGTTGTAGAGAATGTGGGCAACGCGGCCGAGACCCAGATTGCCATTTCTTGGGACAGCACCGACTGGGGGTCTGATCTTAGGATGTACGACTCCGATGGTAGCGAGGTCAGCGCACTAACTCTGGGTCCAGACGAGCAGAGAGAGATGGCTGCGAGGCTCTCAGTCCCCTCCGAAGCCGACCACGGCGATAGCGTGAGTACCCCGCTGACTATGTGCGTGGGAACGGGTGAAGAGCAAGAGTGCAGTGAGGTATCTTTGGTGTTCGTCGCTACGGGCACCGTTGTCAATCCCTCACATCAGAGGTCGGTCCCCGCTGACGGACTCGTGTGGAACGTCACTGCCGACCTGCCCACGGAATCTGGTAACCTGACTTGGTCTCTTTCCGAGGCTGGAATGGGAATCATCGGCTGGTCTTGGGAAGGCGGCGGGCAACTGTCCATTGCTGGAGATGCCGTCACTCTCTCAGGGGTCCCCGGGACGAGGGCTTCGGGCTCGATATCCCTGGACTTACCTGCGAATGCCCCCCCAGCCTTCCACACATTCGAAGACACCGCCTCATCGGGCTCCGAATTCCCATTGAAGCTCTCGCTCGAGGTCATGCAAATCCACCGGGCCGGCCTGTTGGTTACCTCTCCGACCACACAGCCGTTCGTCGTCGATGTCGATGAGCCTGCCTTGGCGATACTCAGACTGGAGAACCTCGGAAACGGCCAGGATTCATACGTCCTCTCATATTCCGTCCTCCTTGACGACAACATCACCTCCGATCCCGGCGTGGAGGTCTCATTCTCCAGCAATCCTACTTCCCTGAGTGCCGGTAGCCTCCAGACCGTGCCCCTCAGTATCACCTTCCCTGACGCCACTCCGGCCAGAGTCCCTATCGGCGTTCGGTTCGCGATGACCTCCATGGGAAATGAAAGCGTCACTGACTCCGAGTTAGTGGAGTTCGAGGTCAGGCAGGACCATCGCTGGGACATCATTGCCACGGTTGACGAGAAACCCGCGAACGAGATGACTTTCGTGGTGCCGCCGGGACAGTCCCTCACGATTCCGATCAATGCGACAAACGCCGGCAACATGGTAGACGACCTCGTCCTGGAAACACAAATCGAGGTTCTCAGGTCGACCGGTGACGACTCACAGGGATGGCTCGCCTCTGGTGGTTCCGTGGTTGACGTGGGTGTCAACCAGTCGGTCGATCTGAACGTCACAGCTTCCGTGTCCGCCGATGCATGGAACGGTTCTGTCATGTTGGTTACGGTGACGGCGATCGCGCGCGACGAGGCCGTCATGGAATTCTCCTTCTCCTTGGAAGCGACCCACGTCCCCAGATGGGGTGTGGTCGCCAATGATGCTGACCTCGAGATCGATTCGGAGGGATCTCAGATCGAGTTGACTCTGGTGCAAATGGGCAACTCACCGAGCCAACCCTTCGCTTCCGTGTACGTGACGGGAGAGAATGGATGGGATATCGAAACGGTAGGGGACCTGCCGATCATATCGCCAGGGGGCACAAGCCCCCTGCAACTGAACATCACGCCACCTGATTCAGCCATGCACGGCAGGTCAGTTGAGCTCCACGTCAGAGTCAGGGAGGGAGACGCCAGCGGCCTCGCTGAAATCACGCTTCCCCTGAGAGTGGCCATCACCCACGACTTCGCCATGGATGGAGAGGGGCCCTGGGTCATCTCAGGAGATGGGGGGCGCCCCCAGGTGACGGTGCAGAACCTCGGAAACGCACCCACAACGATCTCGCTGCAGGTGCTGAGCCTGCCCGACGATTGGACCGTTGCTGGCGGTACCGAGGTAGTTCTCGGTGTCGGAGAAGTCAGGGGCGTTCCAATCGAAGTCGTCCCCTCGGAAGACTGGGGTGGCGATGTGAAGACGATCAGGGTCCTCGCTCAGGACCCAGCAGGCAATCAAGAGGAGAAGATTCTCAACACCTTGCAAGCGTCCCACTCATGGGCGAGTTCCCCCTTCATAACCGCCCTTGAGGGGGACGAGGCCATCATCGAGATTCACGGGACGGACTCATCGTCCTCAGTGGTGGACTCGCGTTCTGGATCCCTCACATGGAGTCAGATGGGATGGCTGCTTCCCGTAGGATCGAGTGGTTCGGGCGAGATTACCGTCAACCAAGTAACGACCCTGCCTTACGTGTTGGATGCCTTTGAGGCGAATGAGAGGCCCGTGCTTTGCTCAATCGACGGGGACATGCCCAGCGTCGTCCCCACATGCTCAATTGGAAACGGTAGCGAGCAATTCGGTTTCGCGGTGCTCTTGATCGACGACGAGGGTTCGGTGTTGGACTCGTTCTCGGGCTCCCTCGCGGCGAACGACTCGATGGGGCCGATCAACCTGAGTGCGGAAGACTGGCGGCCAGATCCCGGAGAGAGGACCCTCACCATCAGGCTGCTCGATGCCAAGGGCAGGGAAGTGGACAGTGCCCACAAGACCTTCGACATCAGGAGGAGCGACTGGAACGTCGGCTTGGTAGGCTTGGAGCTGGAGGGACAGGGTGCCGATCAGAAGATCAAGGTCCTCACCAAGCGTGTGAACGAGAACCTACTGACCGGAGCGGACTGCACCATTTCCCTCAGTGCTGGGAGTCACTACTCAGAGCACGTGATCGACATGTCACAAGTGTACGTACCCACTCCCAGCATAGACAGGCCGGACGTGGCTGATGGGACCGAGGCTGTCGTTAGGATCGACTGCGCGTTCCCATGGGACATTGACTCGGACCCCGAGGATGACGAGGCTAGGATAGTGCTCAGTGGCGCATCCGTCATCGACCAGGGTCTCGACGACATGTATACCGGGGCCCTAGCTGCTCTACTAGTGATTGGGGTCTACGCTGGACTCGCTTGGATGGTCAGCAACTACAGGGAACGCGAGAGGCTCATGGCCATCACTCGGGCCGCGATCGAAGAGAAGGTGGCTCAGAAGGGCGATGAAACCAAGGACACGTTGGAGGAAACCTGGGAGGGAGGGACTGAGGAAGAAGCCGGGTCCGAGCACTCCGATTCCGAAGAGGGCGTCGGGCTGGATCAGGGCTCGGAGGAAGAGGAGATCGACGAGTTCGAGATGAGGTTGAGAAGGATCCTCGATAGGGAATGAGGGGGGGCGTCCTTGGGCAGGTATGTTCCCCCACCCCCATTCCACACTTTCGACCCCATGAGGGGTGATCCACTGAGTCTCATTACAGCGATAAAGTCCTCAATGAGCGGGGATCATGAGGATCTGATTGGCCTAGTAGGAAGAATTCCGGGGCTTCCTGCTTTGATTGAGGGGATTGAGTCTCCCGTGGACCCGGCGACCATGCTCATGCTGTCCCTGATGGATTGGCAGGAGGGCGGGCGGGCGCCAAGGCCGCTCGATTCGGGGCATTCGCGGGAGCGACTTGGGAGGTTTCCCAGCGAGGACGGGAATGCGATAGAGTACCTATTCGCACACACGAAGGAGGGGGACGACTCGCTCGGTTTGCATCGGCTGCTGGAGAAACTGGGTCGAGGACTGTGTGAGGCATCCCTGGGTGAGCCGGGATTCAGCAACGGGCCAGGAGGGATAGAGCTACTCGGGTGGATCAGCGTCGGCGAGGTCCTAGAACTCAGGAAGGAAGTCGAGCGCGGCGCTTGGTCAGTGGCTTCCGAAGAGCCTCACGATGGAGGGGTCCAAGACGCCTTCAGGCACCTGCTTGTGATTCTTAGGTCGGCCGAGAGGAGGGGATGTGGATTGCTGATGCGTCGGCACTCCTAAGCCCCGAGCCTCCTGCTCCACAACTCGTCGTACAGGGGCATTGCCTCTTCGAGGACGCTGTCGTGCTCTGGGCTTAATTGGCCTTCTCGGGGCGTGTAAGGGGAGAACCCGGTGGTTTTCCAGACCGAGTCATACCAATGCCTCGCCCAGATTCCATCGCAATCCCTCGGTCCGGGGTCCCATGAGACCATCTCGTCCACGAACTCAATTTCGAGGCGATCGCATAGTGCTGACAGCATTCCCACTGGATCCTCCAGAACATCACGCGCATCTATGATGGGGGGCTCTTTCCCGGTGGTCTCGACCACATGGCTCAGAATCCGCACTTGCTGGGGTAGCCCCATGACCCACAGGTTGACGACGTCAGTAACGTTAGAGAGCGAGAGCAGTACCTCCCTAGGGTCGCGGATGAGGAAGCAATTTGTCAGGCCGTCCAGCCAATCGAGGTCCGCGTCCTCCGTCACGTGATGGGACATGTGCTTCTGGTACCAGACCGGCATGTCATCGGGGATGGAGCCAGTCAGGTGGCTGATTATGGATTCCAGATCGGTCTCGTAATGATCGATGACCTCGTCAGCGTCGGGGTGAGCCGTCTTGGTGGAGAGAAGATAGTTCGCGTATAGCGGCTCGTCCGTGGCAAAGCAGTCTGACCTGTTGTCGAATGAGTACATCATCGCCGTGGAAATGTTTCGAGGTCCAGACCACATTGCGACCCTCGTTCCCTCAGCCATCGCATTCCTCCTCGACTAGATCGATGTACAGGCCCTGCAGGCGCTCGCACAAAGGCCCTCTCCTGCCATCACTCATGGGCCCACCGTCGAATGACACCACGGGAGTCAGGCCGGCGAAGGTGCCAGTGACGAATGCCTCGTCCGCGGTACGGACGTCCGCGATACCGAAGTTGCGCTCAAAGGAGGGGATTCCGTTGGCCCGGCATAGTCCGAGGACCTTCCTGCGGGTTATCCCGTCCAAGCAGAACTCCCCGGTCGATGTCCACACCTCTCCGTCCTTGACCAAGAAGAAGTGAGTCGAGTTGCAGGTCGAGACGAATCCGTGCGGGTCGAGCATCAGGCCCTCGTCTCCGCCCTTCGAGGCCGCGTCTATGCATGCGGCGATGCAATTATGCTTGGACAGGCTGTTAATACGAGGATCTTGGACCTCCGGGCCACTCCTCCTGATATCGACGGTCACGAGGCTGATTCCGTCCGCGGCACGCTGTGGGTTGGCCTTCTTGTACTCGGGAATGATCACCAAGGTTGGGGGGCTGGATATTGCCCATGGTGCTTGGTAGGGGGTTGGCTTCAATCCCCTCGAGAGGATTAGTCGCAAATGGACCTCGTCATGCATGCCATTGGCCTGTACGGCCCTCATAATCTCAGTCGCTATCTCCTCCCTGGACCTGCCAGGATCCATAGAGAGTACTTCTGCGCCGTGGAACAACCTGTCCAAGTGTTCGTCCAGGAACACCAACGTTCCGTTATGGAGCCTGAAGGACTCCCATACCCCGTCGCCCAGCAGGAAGCCCGAGTCGAACACTGAGACCTTGGCATCTCCTCTGGGAAACAGTTCGCCGTTGATCGATATGAGGACGTCTGCGTTCCTCGGGTCGTCCTCATACTCGTGCGTGCCCATTACGGTCCCTCAGAGTGCCTCCCCAGTCAGGCGCTCGAACATGGAGGCGTAGAGCTCGGCGGTACTCGATATGATATCCATGGGGAGGGCGGGGATTGGGGGCTCGGGGGCCCCGGACTGCCTGGCTTCGTAGAGATCTGCGTGGTGGCCGGTCTCGATGTAGTGCTGTCTCACAGACTCCTTCGAGAGCTGGACGATCTCTCCGTTGGCATAGGACTCGGCATCCCACCACCGGTCCTCGTCGAGGGTTCCGAAGGAGTCAATCAGTACCGGGACTCTGCCCGGGCCCAATGCGAACTCCTTCTTCCCGTCTACGTGAATGAGGCCCCGCTTGGAGGTCTCTCGCTCAATCACCCCATCCACCTCCAGCACAATGCCGAGAATAGCATCAAGCTCCTCGGGCTCCAAATTGGATATCTCTAGCGCCTCTGCTCGGTCGAGGTTGCGATCGAACGTCTCGAACTTGGTGGAGACCTCGAGGAAGGGCTCCGGTAGCTTGACGCCTGCGGAGAGTTCCGCTCCCGCCTCAAATCCTAATTCCTCAGCGGATACCTCCCCCCGTTGGTAGCGTCGCCACGCCGTGCCAGCCAGATAGTGCCTGCAAATCACCTCGAGGGGAACGAAGAAGTTCTGCGCGTCCTTCGGAATGGCGCCGGGCTCCCTGATGACATCGAACCTCCTAGCCAGAACCCTATCTGGGGCGCTCATCTCGATGACATGGGTCTGGCATATTCCCTCTTGCTCGACCAGTCCGAACCAGTGGCATGACGCCCTATTGAGTGACTCGCCCTTCCTCGGAATTAGGCTTGGTATCACCTGGTCGAAGACCGAAATCTGGTCAGTGTACCTGAATTCGATGACATCGGGGTCGTCAGTGCTCCAGACCTGCTTGACTTTTCCACGGTATAGCATCTCGCCCATGCTACGCATCGGCGAGAGTTCCACGATGAACATTCCCAATGGCGAACCAGCGGATTTCGATTGCGATTGGAGGTCGTCTAGACTATATCCTCAGAGCCCAACGACTAGCGGAGGGAAATGTCGGTCGGGGCCCATCAGGAGCAGGATCGTGCTGTTCCCAGACGAGTTGAGTGGGTCGTATCCCTGGCACTCCTCGTACTCATACTGGCCACGAGCAGTGCGGCTGCGCAGTCGTACAGGAGCGGGTGGGTCGAGGTGGAGAGTGGCACGGAATCGGACCTGCTGACTGCAGAGGTCCACGTGGACATGCTCTGGGCCTTCGGCACCAACGGCACGATGCTGAGCAGCGGCGATTGGGGTGTGACTTGGCAGTCATTCGACTCGTCGGCCAGCTCGGACCTAATCGCCTCCGACTCTGCCTTCGGGGCCCTCGCAGTGGCCGGGGGGGACGGCACGGTCCTGCTGATGAAAGAAGGGGGCGGGACCTGGGAAGACGTCTCTATCCCAGCACAGATGGACGTCTCTGGCATCGCTCTGACGAGTAACGGGTCGCTAGTCGCTGTGGGTCCTGCTGGTGCGATCTGGCAGTACGATGGCAACGCCTGGCAGGATCGTTCCATCGGAGTGGAGCACGATCTGCTCAGCGTCTCCTTCCTGGATTCGGAAAACGGCCTCATCTCCGGGAACAGCGGAACTATCCTCGCATCCACGGACGGGGGAGTGATGTGGGACTACAGGGACGCACCAGGCCAAGTAAGTTCGAAGAGCATAGTCTCCATCGACTACTTCAGCACCATTCGCGCCTACGCCATTACTGACGAGGGACACATCCTGAGGTCATCCAGGGAGGGCAGCGTCGCAGTAGGCTTCGTCTGGAGCCTAGTGGAAATCGAGTCGCACGGAAGAAGCACCTCCTTGGGAGTGGAGTTGAACTCCATGAAGGTTCTCTCGACCTACAAGATCCTCTTCACCGGACCAAATGGGTATCTGTCCCTGAGCAAGGACGGCGGGAACATAGTCAGCAAGCAGATGCTCCCGGTCGCAAACGATACCAATTTCAACGGCGTGGCAATGATTGACAATTTCAAGGGTATTGCTGTCGCTGATGGGGGTTCGGTGTTGTGGACCGATAACTCTGGCGAAGAGGAGGCAGTGGGGTTCCAAATAATCGACTTCGGCGACTTCGGGCAGTTCGTCGACTACTCCAAGGGGATGCTGATCGACGGTCTGTTCGCCACCGTCAAGATCGTACTGTTCGGGATAGCCATGGGATTCACCATTGGAGTAATACTCTCCATGTTGAAGACATCCCCGACCACTCTGAAGGACGTTGCACAGTCTAACAGGTACCAGTTGGTCATGCCATTTGCGATGTTGGCCAACGTGCTTTCAATCGGACGATTGGCTACGAATATCGCTTCGTTGCGTGCCAAGTCCGCTGAGATTTCCTCTACCAGGCCCATCAACACCCCTGCCATCAAATTGTTCGGACTTGCGATGACGCTAGCGGGGATTGGGGCCTTTCTACTCATATTGGATAATGTCTGGGCCCTAAACCTGCTTGGATGGGAGCGCATTTACGTGCCTGTAGGTGACTCTGGTGCCTTTGCATTCATCCTGTTGGGGACAGCACTGGCACTGTTGGGGCTGACGTTCCTGACTTTCAATGGGGAATTCTCCGCAAAGGAGGTGCCGCTGCCAATCATCCCCCTCATCGCGATTACGCTCGTTTTCGTGGCAGGAGGGTACCCGCTGTCAGGCGAAAATTCACTGGTGGATATCATCAACGGCGAGGAGGTCGGCGGCCTCAAAATCCTAGTTTCCCTAATATTGCTGGCCATGGAAGGCGTGATCTTCGGTTACATATTGGTTCAGAACGTTGGCGAGCTTAGGCCGGTCCTCTATCCATTGCTTTACCTTCTGGTCCTGTTTATTTCCCTCCGTGAAATCGGGTTTGGAGTCATGCCAGGGATAGGGGACAGTGAGGAGTGGGTCCTATTCGCACTAGTGGGTACCGCAGTTTTCGTCTCCACCATAACGAAGAGTCGGACAGCTTCTCTAAATCTCTGGGGCGTTAGACCGCTTAACTCGATTGCCACACTCTACACCGACTTCTTCCGCAACACCCCTCTGATTGTCCAGTTCATGTTCATCCACTTCGGCCTCCAACTGGGAAAACTGATTCAGGAACCCGGTCTTCTGATGCTTGAGGGGCAGGACGACCCAGTCTCTAGTTTCCTGAGGGACGGGATACTTGCCGACAGGGCCTACATCAGCGCAATATTTGCACTTGGCCTGAACTCAGGGGCATACCAGTGCGAGACCATCAGGGGGGCCATCGCTGCCATACCCTCTGGGCAGATGGAAGCGGGTAGGAGCATCGGGCTGAACTACATGCAGACGATGAAGCTCGTCATCATGCCACAGGCGATCAGGATATGCATCCCGCCCTTGGGCAACGAGATGGTCAACCTGGTCCTCAATTCCTCGCTGGCGATGGTCATTGGATATGCTGAGCTGACTAGACAGGGCAAGCTGATCATCGCCGTGACCTTCCAGATATTCTGGACATGGGGTATGGTCATGATCTCCTACTTCATCGTCACATGGACGCTGGCACTGCTGCTCAGGCACCTGGAGAACAAGACGAGGATACCTGGGCTTGGAATCTCAGGGGGTGCATGAATGACCGAGGCGATCCTCAGCGTCAAAGACATGGAGAAGACCTACGTCGGCGGGGTCCACGCTGTCCGCGGCATCTCATTCGATGTCATGGAGGGCGAGTCGGTGGCCATCATCGGCTCCTCTGGGAGTGGCAAGTCCACCGTGCTGCGCTGCATCAACCGCCTCATTGAGCCAACGAAGGGGGTCGTTCGCC
>JAYZFV010000009.1:0-80618 GCA_036336595.1 Thermoplasmatota archaeon
TGCGACTCGTTCGTGCGCCTGCTTACCGTGCTTATGGCCCTCCTCGTCATTTCGGCACCCCTCAGCGGCTGCCTCTGGAGCGAAGAAGAGCCTCCGGAGGTGATTGAGGAGGACCTCCCCTTCGGAGCGTTTAGCGTGGTCGCGCCCATAGACACGGGGATCAACGTCTATCACAATCACTTCTCGATGAACGATTCCTACCCGCAGTGGCTACTGGACGGGTTCGGCGTGAGCATAGTCTGCGACATCGCGAAGAACGGCACGTGGCAAGAGCGCTACGAAGCTGACAGGGAGAGTTGCTGGGATGTCATCGAAGCAGATGACATTGTCTGGTTCAGAGGATCTCGAATCATAGGGACAACTCCCGACGACAATACCGAAATCCCCATTCTGGACGACCCCAACGACGGCCATGGCACCGCTGTGACTGGGGCGGTGCTGAATGCAAATCCGGATGCTGTCATCTTTTTCGTCGAGGGCTTCAGCGATGCCGCGGTGCTCGCGGCCGCTAACCAGCCGCTCGTCGACATACTCACCACCAGCTTCGGGCCCATTCTTTCGATACCGGTTCCCGGAATCGAAGACGCGACAAAGGTTGCCGTCGTTCAGAAGAAGAAGTTACACGCCGGGGCAGCAGACAACTCCCCCTCACCTACTGTGCAGGACTCCACTGCCGGTCCGCCCTGGAGTATCGGAGTGTCGGGATACGCAGAGGAGGGGGATGACCAGAAGGAGACGATGAGCGGATCCTATCCTGATGTGGCGGCCGATTGGACGCAGGTGCTACCGAACCACGATGACATTGACGGATACCACGAAACCTCCGGAACCTCGTTCGCCACCCCACGAACTGCCGGGTTGCTTTCGGAGGTCCTGATGCGCTTGCGGGCAGAGTTCGGGGACGGCTCCGCTGGGGCCGACCCAGAGATCAGGGGCGGCCTTATGGTGAACGGCACAAATTTCACACTCACCAATAACGACCTCAGAAATGCGCTCAACCAGTCTGGGTGGTATCCCTCATTCTCTACTTGGGACCCGCTCTCGGGGACCACTCCTGTCTCGCCAGTTGCACCTTGTACCCAAGTGGGCTGGGGGGTAGTCAACGAGAGTAACGTCCTGCCTATTGTTGAGCACCTAAATGGAACGGCATCGATGGCTCAGCGACCGAGCGACGTCGTCATGTGCATGGAGGCGAACCAAGCGATTCGCGAGGCATACTGGACTTGACTTGTTCGACGGATTCAAAATCGTGGATGATTTGCGAGGACTATGAGGAAGGTGCTCCTGAGGTGGAAAATCACCTCACTCGGGGGTTCCGAGGAGATCGCACGGATCATTGAAATGACCGAGCGGATCGAGGTCCTCGGTCACCTATCCCTGGGGGAGCATGGCGTCACCCAACTGGTTGAGGTCAAGATGCGTGATGGGCACGAACTCCATGAGTTATCGCAACTGGATAGTTTCGAGGTGCTCGAGAAGCACGAGGAGGACGAAGACGGAATACTCGCCAGCATACTGTGCACGCACCCCCTCGCAAAGACGGCCATAGAGCTCTCGAATATTCACGTGTACCCGCCATACGGAATTGACTCCAAACGGGGATTGGAACTTCGCATGTCAGGACTCTCAGACTCGATTCGTAGGTTCGTCGGACTGATTCGGGCCGTCATGCCCCCAGACAGCATCAGCGTTCAGACCGTCAAGTCCGGCAATGGCAATGGATGGTCCGACTTCCTCACGCCCAAGCAGAAGGAGGTCCTAGCCCTCGCTGTTCGGAGGGGCTACTACGAAGAGGGTTCGGAGGTTACCCTCAAGGACCTAGCCGATGAATTAGGAATTGCCCGGAGCACGCTCGGCGAGCATTTGAAGAGGGTCGAGGTGGGAGTCATGAAGAGAGTTGGCGAAGAGTTGGTTTGAATAATTCAACTACTCATACCGAATGCTCAAAGGATGACTCCACTTGTGTCAGTATGACATGGTGCAGTTCCGGCTTCCTATGCTTCCTCCATCTGACGAGGTGGAGTGGTTTGCGAGGGTTAACGGCATGGCCGTCTCCATGCCCATCGAGAGCAATGCCATCCTTCTGGACGTGCTCAGGGACCAGGTAGGCAGCCTCGGCACGAAGCGCGGATGCGACATGGGCACCTGCGGATGCTGCAGTGTGCTGATTGACGGGGACCCCCGGCTCTCTTGCCTTATGCTCGCTCAGGAGGCTGATGGATGCCAAATCACGACCATCGAAGGGCTAGCTGATGGGCATCACCTGCACCCCATCCAGCAGACTTTCACCGAGTGCGGCGGAAGCCAATGCGGCTTCTGCACACCCGGATTCCTAGTAGTCATCTCTGCTCTGCTAGACGGGAATCCGAGCCCGTCAGACGAGGAGATAAAGACGGCTATCGAAGGGAACCTGTGCAGATGCACCGGATACCAGCAGATTGTCGACTCGGTACGCGCTGCCTCTGACATCCTGGTCTCTGGCAGGGGTACGCCGGATGCTACCGACGCGAAGAGTGACCCACATCCGGGCTACGATGGGGGCCCTAGGTGATTCAAAATGGCCGATGAGAAGGACAAGGTTGTCGGATACAGGCAGCAGAGTGGCAAGCTACCATTCCCTAGACCCGGTTCGGGAGGCAGTCGCGAGATAAGCGAACCGCGTGACGAGGACGGCATCGCCGAAAGCAAGGGTTCGGGGAGGCACAAGCACGACGACCTGCTTACCGGTTCGGCAATCGGCAAGACCACCGCACTGGTCGACGGCAGATGGAAGGTCACCGGGCAGGCTCAGTACGGAGACGACGTTCGCCTGCCAGGAGAGCTAATTGGCAAGATTGTTCGCTCCAGGCA
This sequence comes from Thermoplasmatota archaeon, assembly GCA_036336595.1. Taxonomy (GTDB): domain Archaea; phylum Thermoplasmatota; class Poseidoniia; order Poseidoniales; family Thalassarchaeaceae; genus UBA36. Next base: position 2,851 of record JAYZFV010000009.1, read on the forward strand.
CCACTACGCCAGGGTCCTATCCATCGACGTGACTGGAGCGCTGGATTTGCCAGGAGTGGTCGCAATCGCAACCGGACAGGATGCAAGTGGCAGATTCGGAGTCCTACCCGTCACCAAGGACGAGAACGCCATGGCGCGTGACAAGGTCCGCCACATCGGTGACCCGGTTGCATGTGTAGCTGCTGTCGACGAGGCGACCGCCAGAGAGGCGATCCGCCTGATTGAGATCGAATATGAGGAGTTGGACGCGGTCCACGACATGCGAAGGGGGCTGGATGACGCTGACGAGCCAATCCACGACAGGGGCAAGTACCACATTGGCTCCTCGAACGTCCAGAAGAGGGTTTTCCAGGAGTTCGGCGACATCGCCGGTATGACGGAGAACGCAGTGGCAAGCCACAAGTCAAACTGGCTATTCGCTGGCGCCAATCATGGATTCACCGAGCCGCATGCGGTAGTCGCCCATTGGGACCCTTCTGGTAGATTGACCCTATACACGCCTCAGCAGGTTCCCCACTACGTCCACCGAGCTCTGGCCGACGTGCTGGAGATCCCAATGCACCAAATCAATGTCCATCGCACCTTCGTTGGGGGTGGTTTCGGAGGCAAGTCTGACCCATTCCCGCATGAGATGTGCGCCGCTATACTAGCACGCAAGGCCGGGCGACCGGTACGGATCAACTTCGACCGGGAGGAGGTCTTCTGGGTCAATCGCGGTCGTCATCCCTCTAGAATAGAAATGAACCTGCATGCCGACTCCAAAGGCAGGCTGTGCGGAATCGAGACCGATGCCCTGATCGATGGGGGTGCCTTCGCCTCGTTCGGCCATGTCACGACTTACTACAACGGGGTCCTGCACACCGCACCCTACGAGATTGGCGCCTTCCACTACACCGGAGCGAGGGTGTGGACTAACAAGCCCGCCAGTGGAGCCATGCGAGGCCACGGGGCTGTCAACTCGCGCTGCGCCGTCGAGGTTGGCATGGACGATCTGGCTGAGCAACTCGGGGTCGACCCGATCACACTCAGACTCGCCAACCTGCTGCCTCCGCACTCTGCCACGATCACCGGTTTCAGAGTCACCAGTATAGGCTTGCGAGAGTGTCTCGAGCGAGTCAGGGAGGCATCGGGCTGGGACGAGAAGTTCCGCAAACTGCCTGACGGCCACGGGATGGGCATCGGATGCGGCTTCTTCATCTCCGGAAGCGGGCTTCCGATTCACTGGGAGCCCAACAAATTCCCTCACGCCACCGTGCACCTCAAGGTCGATATGGACGGCGGAGTTACCGTCCACACCGGCGCGGCTGAAATAGGGCAGGGCTCCGACACTGTCGTCGCCCAATCGGTAGCCGAGGTCCTCGGACTACCCCTTGATATGATTAGGATCAGAAGCAGGGAAACCGACACCGCTCCCGTCGATCTGGGGTCGTACTCGTCTCGTGTCACTTTCATGAACGCCAATGCCGCCATCTCCGCGGCGATGGTGATTCGCCAAGAGCTGCTAGACGCAACTGCCGAGGTTACCGGCTCGCCGGTCGAAAAACTGGTGATGGGCGACAGGCGCATCTATCGCAAGGACGACCCCGCGGTCGGTGTTTCCTACCTCGAGGCGCTGCACAAGGCGCAGGAAGATACGGGGGCTCTGATCTCATCCGGCGCCTACCGGACCCGCCCTATGGGGCGCGTCCACAAGGGAGCAGGGGCGGGAATTGCCCCGGCCTACTCCTTCTCGGCTTATGTTGCTGAGGTCAAGGTAGACGTCGAGACGGGTCAGACCCGGGTGCTGAAAGTGTGGGCCGCCCATGATTGTGGCAAGGCACTCAATCCCCTAGCAGTGAAGGGTCAGATGATTGGGTCGTGCCACATGGGTTTGGGACAGGTTCTCAGTGAGGAGATGCGCTACGGCAGGAACGGGCACCTCCTAAACCTAGACCTGCTCGATTACAAGATCCCCACAGTCCACGAGATGCCAGAAATCGTTCCCATCATCGTCGAGTCGAACGACTCGGAAGGCCCATTCGGGGCCAAGGAGGCAGGAGAGGGGCCGCTGCTCCCCATTCTCCCAGCAGTCTGCAACGCTGTCTACGACGCTGTTGGCATCCGCACGAGCGAGCTGCCGATAACTCCCGACAGGATGTACAGGATGATCGAGGCGAGGTGCAAAGAAGAGGGCGTCTCCGGCCCACTGGACCTGGCTTCTCCTAGGCTGGAGCACTCGGACCTGCAAGGCGCTCTTGAGGCCCGTGCCACCGACCACGCCAAGCGCGACCACGCGCGCAGCACTGACCCGGACCCTCCCGACTACAATAACGGGGCGTTGTTCGGGTTCGACCCTGAAATTCCGGCCGACGAGCAGGACGAGCGCTGGGTAGTCAGCGTGACTCCGAGCGCAGAGTACGTCGACAGCCCCCGTCTGGCCGGCAGCGCGTGGAAGCACACCGAGCGACGGCACGAGGGGGGTTCCTAATGCGAATGCCGCCGTTCTCGCTGCACACTCCCGACTCCTTGGACGAAGCGCTGTCGATATCTGGTGTGCTCGCTGACTCCGGCCAAGAGTTCGACTGGGTTGCAGGGGGCACCGACTTGCTGCCCAACTACAAGTGGCACCTAAACTCCAAACCGCACGTCATCTCACTGGCAAGAGTCTCGGAGCTCTCAGAAATCTCCGAAACTCACATCGGAGCCATGGTCAGGCTCCAGGATCTGGTAGAGTCTGATTCCGTGCATCCGTTGATTTCCAAGGTTTCGAGCATGATCGCGAGCGTGATGCTACGGCGCTCTGGAACAGTTGGGGGCAACATCTGTTTGGATACAAGGTGCTTCTGGTTCAACCAGTCGGAGGAGTGGCGCGAGTCAATCGAGTGGTGCTACAAGTGCGATTGCGGGACTGGAGCCGACTGCAGGGTCATCCCCAACCAGAACACTCTTTGTGTCGCCACCTACCAAGCCGACCTCGCTCCAGCGCTAATGTGCCTCGGTGCGTCAATACATCTCGCCTCGTCTGAGGGGGCTCGCTCGATGTCGCTGCCAGAGTTCTTCCAAGAGGATGGGATAACTAGAAACGTCCTCGAGCCCGGTGAGCTCGTCACCCACCTAACGCTGCCAGTAGACGCACCTGATTGGGTTGGGGACTACCAGAAGCTCAGACAGCGTGAGGCTTGGGACTTCCCCGAAGCCGGTGTAGTGGTTGCATGGAAGAAAGGAAAAGGAGCGCCTTCGGACCTGAGAGTAGCCACCACAGGGTTGGGGTCCATTCCTAGTTTGCACCAGGACGAAGCCTCCGCTGCATTGGCTGATTGGGGGGGCGAGGTCAGCATTGAAGCCTTGGCAGAGTCCATCCGAAAGGCGGTAAACCCTGTTCTGAATACTTGGTTTCCCCCGTCTTACAGACGAAAGATGGTCAAGGTCTTAACAAAGCGAGCGAGCAGGGGCCTAATGGTGAGGTAGTGGAGCGAAACGTGCGCTCGCTGTTGCTTTCAGTAATTTTACTGGCCATTATGGCACCAGCGAGCCCTCTAATGGCACAGAATCTCGACGCCTGGGATCTCGGGATAATGTACCCAGGGGAAGATTCGGAAACTCCTTTCGAAATTTCGAGGGATGGTGCCGTTAGGATAGAGTTCTTTGTAGAGAACTCCGGATTCGTGGAAATAGAATTGGAATTTGGTTACGATATACCATTTGGCGGCGAGCACGATGCACCCGATAGCGCGACCGTCGCTGCAGGGTCGAACGAGACGTTTGACCTGAAAGTCATCGGCATCGACGTGTTCAACTTAGAAGCGAGGCAGGAGGACTCGTTCTCCATAACAGCGACGGTCATAGCACGACAGGGAGTCCCGGACCCTCTCAATACCCAGCAGAGCGAGGAAGGAGCCCTCATTATCCCCACGATCCATGACTTGAGCGTTGACGTCTCTGACCCGCTGGGTTCCATGAACGCCGGTACAGATATCATCCTCAGGGTGTCCGTCACAAACACCGGAAACGTACAGGACAAAGTGGGGGACATCGAAGTCTCTGACGACTGTCCCCTGCTCACCACCGATAACGGGCTCGACGCCCTTATGATAGACAACATTGGCCCGGGCAAGACCAAGCAGGCTGACCTCAAAGCCACAGCATCCGAGAGCCACCCCAAGCGGCATTGCGACATCACGGTGACAGTGGCCTCTAACGGAGCCATGAACTCTGGCGAGTCGGTCGTAGTAAGCGACGAGGTGAGGGTCTCTGTGGAGCCCCCCCTCAAGGAGTCAGAGGGAGATGGCGATGCTGGGGAACCCGATGACCCGATGGAAGTTGTAAGTTCTAACCTACCAGCTCCTGGCGTGCTAATTCTAATCCTAAGTATCATCGCTGCTTTACCACAAGCCTCCAAGCGGCGACTAAGTTAGTGAATTCAAGTGACCACGCGTTGCTTAGGGTTCATGGTGACGAACTTTGCTCAGCAACATATAACCGTGATTCGTTGGTCGCAACCAACGCTGTTGGGTGAGTTTTCACGCTCGCTAGGTTGGATTTGACTCACTATGCCTGAAAACGAGGACGAGGATAGTAGGTTCAACACCTACGTAATCTCATCCCTAGCTGTGACTTCAGCGCTGTTGCTCCTGCTTCCAATGGCCTTCGTCATCGGCAAGGACACCGCCTACTCTGCCTACGAAGAGGATGATTTCTACCAGCTATCCGACATGAGGTACACGTTCTCGAACGAAGAGCGCTACTTCGTGGCGAACACAATGTCCACACCGATGTTGGTTAACGACTGGAAAGACCCACATAGGACACTGCTTGCAATCATAGGACCAGAGAAACCCATCGACGACACTGAGGCCAATGAGATCTACAAGTTCGTCACCGAGCGTGGCGGCAAGGTCATCGTGGCTGCTGACAACACCAACGCAAACAGACTCGCCAGCATGTTCGGAATCACGTTCTTCAACTCCCCGATGCTGGACGAGAAGCAGCACTGGGTGGTTCATGACCAACAAGGTCAGGCGTCCGCAATCTCTTGGAAGAACGTCTGGAGTGCCTCATCAGTCAGGCAAGACGTGGAACGGATGTCGCCCGGCGCGTTGATGCAGGGCTGCACCACCTTCCAAATCGAGAACTATGTCCCGACAGACTGTCGTATACCACTAATGTTCAGGTCCCCAACGGGTCTTAAGTTCGAGCCGCTGCTCCGCGACGCCGAGGACCCAAGTCACCGCAAGATCATGACCTTGGCCAAGGCGTCACCATCTGCGTTCATCGATATCGAGGGTAATGGCGATCCCACGGACCTCAGAAACCCGGCCCCCGGTGACCTGAAACTGGTAATGAGGTTCGACTACCCCGGAATCGAAGTCTTTGACGAGTTGCCGGCAGAGAGCAGGGGCGCGCTCTCATCCGGAGTAGGGGAACTAGAAGTCACTGGCAGCATAGTCTTCGTCGCCGACGAGGAGGCCTTCTCGAACCTCCTGTGGGAGCTCGGTGTTGCCGAGGGCGAAGGGCTTAGCAAGGATTGCAAATCCGTAGGAGACTATACCCTGAACAACTGCTGGACTAGGGAAATCCTGAACAACAACGAGTGGGACGGTAATCAGAGGTACTTCAGACTCCTAGTCCATGACATGATGGAGTTCGACAACGTCAACCTCTCTGCTCAGATAAGGCAGGGCGATTCCACAGGTGACAAGTCGAACTTCCAAATCGTTTTCGACGAGAGCCGCCATGTTACGGGGGTGGTCTCGGCACCCTTCGTTGAGACCATGGGCACGGTAGTGCTTTTGACATCGAATGAATTCCTAAAGTGGCTTGTCGTTCTCAATGTGGGCCTCCTACTCCTCGTGGCGATGATGGTGGTGCCGGAGAAGGAGAACTGGAGGCATGTTTTCGACCTGACTCGATTCAACCAGAGACCAAACAAGCTTGACCCCAGCGGTTATCGCAAACGCGTGCAACAGGCCCTTTTCACCAAGATCAGGGTCCAAAACGACCTTACTCGTGATGAGATGGCAGCGAAGCCGCCACCTGAGATTCAGGCGTTGATCGGAGATCCTCGCCTCGTGGAATTGGCTTATAGCCAAAGCCGCACGTACTCGCCCCAAGAGTTGCGCAAGCTCATGCAGGCCATCAGGCGTTGGGGAAAGGATAACTGAACAATGGAGAGATGAAAATGAATGCAACACAACCAGCAGGAAAGCAAGCACCGACTACAGATAGCCACGACAGCGCGCTCGCGAAAAAGGCCGAGGCTGCTCGTGGAACGAGCAAGATGAATGAGGTACTATCCGCCACCGGAGCGATGGGGCAGGCGATCAGCAGCGAGGTCCAGAAGGTCATCGTTGGCAAGGAACACGTCATCGACAACGTCATGGTGGACATCCTCTCTAATGGGAACCTCCTGTTCGAAGACTTTCCCGGACTCGCCAAGACCCTAATGACGAACACCTTTGCCGACGCGCTCGGGTGCGACTTCAAGCGTGTTCAATTCACCCCTGACCTGCTTCCCGCTGACATCACGGGAACGAACATCTACGACGCCAAGAAGGGGGAGTTCTCATTCAAGCCGGGGCCCATCTTCTGCAACCTGCTGCTCTCTGACGAGATCAACAGAGCGCCGCCAAAGACGCAGGCTGCCCTTCTCGAGGCCATGCAGGAGCTGCAAGTCACTGTCGGCGTAGTTACTCACAAACTGCCGGCGCCGTTCCTGACCATGGCAACCCAGAACCCCGTCGAGCAGGAAGGCACCTACCCTCTACCTGAGGCCCAACTCGACCGCTTCATGATGAAGATGATGGTCGGATACCCGGACAGGGCGGACGAGGACGAAATCCTCCAGCGCAGAATCGCCAGGAAGAAGGACGAGGTCGAGGTGAGCACCATCACCGAGGCAAGCATCGTCGTGAAGATGCAACAGTCCTGCGAGGAAGTCTACGTCGACCCCGCAATTAGGATGTACATGGTCGAGATCGTCGCGAGGACCAGAGAGGACCCGCGTGTTCTGGTAGGCTCCTCTCCTCGTGGTTCGCAGGCGCTCCTGAAGACCGGTCGAGCCGCCGCGGCGATGCGAGGTCGAGACTTCGTTACGCCAGATGACGTGAAGTCCATCGCAGAACTTGCTGTGGCTCACCGACTGATACTGAAGCCCGAGCACCAGATCAAGGGGCTCGAGAGTAGCAAGGTCATACAGGAGATACTACGTCAGGTCCCCGTCCCGACGGTCTGAGGAATCCACTCGGGAGTAGGGAGCAATGGCATGGAGCAGGAAGTCAGCGATGTTCGCATCTCTGTCAATTGCCATGTACCTGCTAGGCCTCGTTCTGCGTAACCAGCAGCTCGTAACCGTCGCCGTCGTCCTACTATCATTCCTAACTTGGGCTGCCATGAGGACCGCCCACGGAGACGTCGCCGCGACCGGGAGAAGGATCGAGGACATGAAAGCAGACGAGGGGATCCAACTCCAGAATATCGCCGCCCTGCGAAAGATCTCAGCAGCCCGGGTCTTTGAGGATGGGGAGATCGATGTCACGCTGCGACTGCAGAATCGCTCAAACCTCGCCAAGGTCCTCGAACTACGCGACCGCGTCCCCGAGGTGATGAGGATCAAGAAGGGGGCCAACTACGTGCTAATGGAGATAGGGCCCCAGAGGGAGACCGAGATCTCCTATACCATCGAGACTCCACTTAGGGGATTCTACACCGTAGGGCCCGTTTGCGTCAGGGTCCAAGATGAGTTCGGGCTGTTCCACAACGAGCGTGAGATACAGCTCTACGACGACTTCCTAGTGTTTCCCAAGATGGAGGACATCAAGGACGCGATGATCAAAAGCAGGGTCCCGAAAATTTTCACTGGGGCTGTGAACATCAGAAACCCCGGCGAAGGCTCGAACTTCTACAATCTCAGGGAGTATCTCCCAGGGGACCCGATGAAGAAGATCAACTGGAACGCTACGGCTAGGCAGGACGGGAAGATGATGGTGAACGAGTTCGAACGTGATGCCGTAAGCGACGTTATCCTCATCGTCGACAGCAGGGCGGTGAGCGAAACCGGTCCAGTCAGCCGGAACTCACTCGTCTTCAGCACCCGCGCTGCAGCTAGCCTCTCGCAGTACTTCCTATCTCGCCGTGACTCCGTTGGATTGGTGGTTTACGGCGACGAGATAGTGTCGGTTGACAGGGACACCGGCAAGAAGCAGTTGTACATCCTTCTGACAAAGCTCGCCGGCGCCATGGCTAAGGGAAACACCCCCCTCAGGATCGTCACCAACCGTATCATGCCCCACATCCACCGTGGCAGCCCGATCATCATCCTCTCACCCCTCGAGGACGATCCCACAATCGTAGATGCGGTACGGGACCTCAGGGCAAGGAGCTTCGAGGTCACGGTGCTCTCACCCAGCAGCCTTGAGTTCGAGTTCGATGCGAGGAGGCTCGACAGGACGGGGTACGAGGTCCTCAAGACCGAGCGTGACATTCTGATGACCGAGCTTCGCGGCTTGGGGGCATATGTGATGGACTGGGAGCCGGACATGCTGCTGTACACGGCCCTTGCAGGGGCCAGGGGATTCTGAGGTGAGTTGATGGCGGAGCAGAGTGATGGGAAGGGGCCTGTGGACACCTCTCACCTGTACGAAGGCAAGGTCGTCCGGTCTTCTGCCCCGAGTCGGAAGAGGGCCGCTGGCACTCTGAAGAGGGACACGGAGATACCCGAAGACGCCGTGCCAAAGGTGCTCGTGCCGAGTTGGGTCGAGACGATCTTCGGTGGGCCGGTGGTAGCGAAGAGGGATTTCCTAGCTCCCGACAGAATGGTCGTTTCCCTCCAAATGAGATCGTCAGCCGCCCTGCTAATCCTTTGCTTCCTCACCTTCATGCTTACCCCAGTGTCCGGGACCGCGTGGTTCGCCGTCTCGAATGTCATCGGATTCGGTGCACTGAGCATGGTGATCCACCTTGGACTCATACTGATCGGGCTGGTTGGAGGCTTCTATGGGACCTTCCAGCGTGATCAGCGTGCGATGCTGGCATCGTACGTCGCACTCATCCTCGTGACGATAAGGTTCGCTGGAAGCAAGGTTGAGTTCGGCTTGAGTTTCCTGCCCGAGGGTGAGATCTCTCAGAAGTTCCTTCTGATCATTTATGCTGTCTTACTAGTCATGTACATAGAAATCTCAAGCGGAATAATCAGGTTCTCCATTCTGGACACCTCCATTCGAACCGGGGAGGTCTATGTGATGAATGTCAACAAGATCTCGAGTAGGTACGGCCGAGCTCTCGGAATCACACCCGCGATAGCGGGATTCGTGGCCATGCTGACCCTGTTCATCAACCTCATCATCCCTGCCTTCGTAGGAATCTTCGACGAGGTGGCTGCGAACAGGCTCAGGGAGAGCGTCGAGCTGACTAGCGTCTACGGAGTCGCCCTCGGAACGATACTGGTCTTCATGGTAATCGCGTCCATGTTCGCAATCAACCTGCCACTAAGGATCCAACAGTACCTTGAGCGTCAGTCGTGAATGGCCAAGAATCCCCCCATCATGCCAAGGTCGCAAACCACTAGCATGGCAACGGCCTCAACCACGGGAGCAGCCCGTGGTCCAATGACCGGATCGTGCCTGCCACCAACTTTGAGGGCGCGTGTTTCATTGCTAGGCAGATGCAGTGTGAACTGCTCTCGTGGAATGCTGCTCGGAGGCTTGAAGTGAACTCTTACGCGGATTGGCGCACCAGTTGACCGTCCTCCCAGTGACCCATCAGCATCTCCGGTATCGGACCCCTCGAGGACTGGTGATTCAACGCCCGGGAGCCATGCGTCGTTATGCTCCGAGCCTCGCATCCTAGACGATGCGAAACCATGTGAGAACTCGACGGCGCGAGCACCCGGAATCGCCATGAGGCCGCGCGCCAATGCGGGTTCGATACCATCGAACCAAGGCTCGCCGACTCCGATTGGTAGTCCCTCGATTAGGAGTTCAACGGCGGAGCCCATGGTGTCTTGGTCCTTTCTGACGGAATCCAAATAGTCGGAGATAAGGGGGGCGGTCTCGTGGTCCCTGCAGTTCAGACGCTCCATGTCGCTATCCGGAACCAGTGGTGTGGAGCGGTCCAGCTCAAAGAGAGGACGGGAGGTAATCGGACCTACGCTATGCAAATGAGCGTGACAAGTCCAGCCAGCAGCGTCGAGCATGCCTCGCACTTGGCTTCCAGCGGCCACGAGGCCAAGGGTCAGGCGAGCGGACTGCGAGCCCCCGCCCCTGGGATCGTTAGTCCTACCCGAGCGGATGGATTCCACCATATCAGCATGGCCGGGCCTCGGGTGATCCGGGAGGAACTCGTAGTCAGAAGGGCGGGCGTCAGAGTTTCGAGCCATCATCAGGATAGGCCAGCCAGTTGCCTTCCCCTCGTAGATCCCAGAAAGGATGTCGCAATCATCCAATTCTGTACGGGCCGAGAGTGACCTGCGTCCGGGCTTGCGCAAAGCGAGGTCCATCGCTAGGGTCTCAGGGTCGATCCGTGTACCGGGGGGAACGCCCTCGATGAGCGCTCCGACGCACGTGCCATGGCTCTCGCCGAACAGAGTCACCCGCAGCCTATCGCCCAGAGACATCCCCATCAGAACGCCTCCTCGCTTATCGTCTCGGAGGTGACGAATCTGGTTGGGATGACCTCGAGGCCGGAGTCTGATAGGTTCGAGAACAGGGTCTGTGAGTCTTGGGGATAGCAAACGACGGCGATTGCCGGGCCAGAGCCGCTGATGCCAGCTGCGATGGCACCGGTGGCGATGCACAGGTTACAGATTCGCAGGGCCTCGAAGTCATCGGTCGCTGCGGCCACTGCCATCCCATTCGCGGAAAGTGCCTCTAGCGGGGAGCCCCCGGCAAGGGATGCCAGGGCCCTCTCGAAGATCTGATGGTGCTGTTTGAACGCGCCAAGTTCGATAGTGGACTTCCTCTCTCCACGCAAGCCGAGTAGGACAGTCAGGCCTTGCTCCAGCTCGCCTTCAAGCAATACTGACTCGGATGCGGTCCGAAGGGGGTCGACTAGTTTCCATCCAGGGCAGAGGGCCGCCCAGACGTCATCCATGCTACCGGTGAGGGTGCACTTCGCCCTCCTTTGAGCGGCGACGGCTAGGTCTGCGATCTCGTTGTCAGAAAGGCCGGCCCATGCAGACTCGTTCAGTGCTCGCAGCGCAGCGCAGGCTACCGAGGAACTGGACTTAAGCCCCTGACCCACTGGTAATTCGCTCTCGACGGCCCACCCACACACGTCCGCAGAAGGGAGTTGGGCTGAGCGCCAGCATGCCAGTACCGCGTCTAGCAAACCGTGGTCATCCTCCTCGACGGCACTGGGCTCATCGAGCAGCCTCACGGTGGTAATGAGATCCACCCCCACCGAGCAGCCCTTGCCCAAGCCAAGGGCGTGGAGAATCGAAATCCCTCCATTGGCGGTTCCTATCCCCAATACGGTCATTTCTCGGCCACCCCCCCTTCAAGGGCGAGGCCCACGTGCCTCATTCTTCGGTCACAGAGAACGGAGATCTCGTCCCCAGCAGCAGCATCGGTGATTGAGATCTGCCCTCCACTTGGCGTAACTAGGCGAACCGTCTCTGCCTGTTGGGCGATGATCTGCCCCTCGGAGTCTCCCGAGAGGTATCTGACCAGGAGGAATGGGCGGCGCTCGATCTTGAGGCGGCCGATGGTCGCCGACCTCCGGGAGCCATCAGGGGATACGATGGCGACATCCTCACCCGCGCTAAGCTCGCTGAGGTACCTCGTCGAGCCATCTGCCATGAGGGCATACGAGTGGACAGCCCCCGCGTTGACCCTGAACGGCCTGGTGGGGACGTAGTCAGAGGGAACGGTCTCCCCGTGAACTAGGCAGAGCGCTTCGGCGACCGATCCGATGGCAATACCCTCGCCATCATCCAGCCTCTCGATCAGATCTATGCACACCCGCTCGCCGACCCCACCACTCTCAACCGAAGTGATTACGGCAGTGGCGATGGATGCGGGAGCCGAGTCGGATGATTCTCCCGAGGGCTCTCGGGATTCTGCCATTTCCCTAGCCGCCTCCCACAGGTCATCTGTGACGAGAATAGCGTCAACCCCATGCTCGAGGGCAAAGGCAGCACCTGCGAGGTCAACCTCGTTGGCAATCGCCACAGCTATTCTTGTCCCGCTGCCTCTGGATGCGGCCACGAGATTCTCAAGCGGAATCATCGTCCAATCCGAGCATCTGACCAATACCCAAGGCACCATACCGATGAGTGAGAGGGCCTCTTCCTGGGCCCGGTGATCGTCGAGGGCCACCTCTGCCACGTCGTGCGCTCTACCCTCCCAGACTCGAGTGGAGCCGTTCGCGACATTCTGGCCATCAATCGAAGCGTCAAGCCAGAGTTCCATGTTCTCACTTCAGATGATTCGCTGCCTCGGACGCGCTCGCCCCATTGTGCACAATTGCACTGAGGGCCCTTACGTGAGATGCTGGGTCTTCGGCTCCGAACACTTGGCGTCCTATGCACACCCCTGATCCGCCAGCGCCCATCGCCTGCTCGACGATGCCCAAAAACTCGGTGAAGGGAGCTTCCTTGGGTCCGCCGGCGATGAGGACTGGGATCGGAACAGCGGAAGCGACGTCGGAGAAGGAGGCTGGCGAGCCGGTCCAAGGTACCTTTACGACGTGGCAGCCGAGTTCCCACGCGAGTCGGGCAGCGTGAGCGACGCCTCCAGTGGGGTCATCTGGGTCGATAACCAGGTTCGGGCCTCGGGGGTAGAACATCCCGAGGACGGGGAGATCGAACTGGTAGGCGTCTGTAGTCAGTGCGCCAATGCGCTCAATCATGTCTGCCTCAGCGTCCTCTCCGAGGTTGACTTGGGCAGAGAGCCCCGCAGCGCCTCGCGAGAGAGACTCCCTCGCTGTAGCCACGCTGACCTTGTCCTGGGAGCGCGCGCCTCCGTGAACAGTGGAGACCGAGACGTGGCATACGAAGCCATCCCAGCCGGTGCGGTTGGAGTGGTGGCTGACGGCGCCCTTCTGCAGTACGATTGCGTCTGCGCCGCCGGCAATGGCAGCGTCAACGGCGGCATCGGTGTCCCCTATGCCGGCTTCGGGATATCTCGAGGCGGCGTGGTCCATAGGGACCCAAATCCCTCTGCCACCGGGCAGGAGGCGCTCGAGGCGCTCGGCGAGCGTTTCGGCCATGCATTCCCGCCAGCGCTTCATCACTTGAAAGGTGACGCATAGGCCCTTAGGTTGAAATCCGCTCCCTATGGGAGCGAATCAAAGATTGAGGTCGGTAATCAGAGGCGCGTGATCAGACACGACAAGGCCTCCCTCTCGAAGCACCTCGGCGGACCTTAACAGGGGTTTAGCGGTGGCATTGGCTAGCACGTAGTCGATCCTCCAGCCGCGGTCCAGCTCCCTCGCGCGTCCTCGGTTCGACCACCACGTGTACGGTCCCTTGCGTGTACCGACGTGGATGCGGAGCAGGTCGTGCCAGCCACTGTCGAGAAGTCTGGAGAACCACTCACGCTCATGGTCCAGAAAGCCAGAGGTCCGACGATTGCCCCCAGGATTCCAGATGTCATCCTCGGTGTGGGCGATGTTGAGATCGCCGCACAGAAGGGCCGGTTCGTCAGAGTCGACGAATCGCTCGGACCAGACCAGCATGTCCTCTATCCACTGGTCCTTGTACAGCTGGCGCTCGGGGCTTGACGAGCCGTTCGGCAGGTACATGTTGACGCAGTGCAGGTCCCCATGCTTTGTGTGGAGAACCCTGCCATCCGGATCACGTTCCTCATCCAACTGAGTGTCAATACCGCGCCCGACCTCGACAAGCCCACTTCTAGAGCAGGTCATCACGCCAGAGTATCCCCTCTTCTGGGCCGGGTGCCAGATGACCTCGTGGCCCTCCGGGGCCTGCCAGTCAACTGGCATCTGCTCGGGCAGAGCCCGCGTCTCCTGGAACAGCCAGATATCTGCGTCGATGCGCCTGACGAAGTCAACCAGACCCTTGCGATGCGCTGCTCTTATGCCATTGAGGTTCCAAGTCACGACGCGCACAGGCGTGCCTCACTGTGAGAGGTCCTTGACCTTCTCGACGAGGTCCATCCTTCTGATTCTCCACATCCCGTATGGCGTGAGCATGACGGAGATAGTGACCACGATTCCGATCAGGAGGACGGCCACGGACAAGTCGGTCTGCACGGTCATGTAGAACGACCACTGGACGAAGGAGGAAATCAGAGCCTGCGTCCCGATTACGGTGAAGACGCAGGCAAGGGTCCCCCCGATCACTCCGATGGCGAAGTGCTCACCGAGCATCATGCTCCCGATTCGGCGAATCGGGGCGCCAAGGACCCTCAGGGTTGCGATCTCCCTGTCGCGCTCAGCGAGGTTGATCACGAGGGTGTTGAACAGGACCACGATGGCGATGATGATGCCCAATGCGAGGAGTGCGCTGAAGAACACCTGCTGCTGCTCCAAAATTGACTCGAAGGAAGCGATCAAGTCCTCCTTCTGGGTGACTCCCAGAGATATCTCGCCGAGCTCGTTGTCGACCTCGACGCCATCGGGCAGGGTGATAAGGACCGAAGTAGCCTCGATTCCGACGGCCTGAGCGAGATCGGCCCTGTGGAAGTACACTGTCCGAGAGACCTCCCCCTGAGTGATCCCGGTGATCTCGATTTGCATGGGGGACGAGCCGAATACCACCGTCTGGGTCTGGCCCACGTCCCACTCCAGGAAGACTCGCAATCCCTCGTCGATGAGAACCTGGTTAGTGGCGGATCCCGCTTCCGGGATGCTGCCCTCCTTGAGGTCGAGGACCACCATCGCGTCATCCTCGGTGGACAGCTTGTCCAAGCCATAGGCGAGTAAGTACCTCGAGTCGTTCACGGGGTTGCCCGGGAACAGCAGCACGGACTCGTGAGTAGCCCCCTTCTCCTCCGCCCAGTCGATGACAGCAGCTTCGCCGCCGAACGGGACATTGACCTGGGCGTCCCAGTTCTGATTATCCACGCTGACGCCCGAAAACGAGTCTTCCATTGTGGCCATCATCAGAGTCATGCTGCCGAATATGAGCATCGAGAGTCCTACGGCCAAGAACGTTAAGGCAAGTCGGGTTGGCTTCCTGATGCTCGACCTGATGGTCAGGCCTATCGTAGCGGGTAGGCTGGAAGTCAGCTTCTGGATTCTCCGGGAGGACAGCCTGACCTCGTGCTGTCCGCGCATGACCTCCAGGGGCTGGAGCCTAGCTGCCTGCAGGGCGGGGAAGATCCCAGAAATCAGAACGATCAGCATTGCAACGCCGACAATCTGCAGGATCAAGGGCGTCACGTCCGCCGTATTGACGATTGGTATTCCGAGTATGTCCTCGTAAATCCCCAGCATTCCCGGGGCTCCCACGAGGACACCGAGGAGAGTGCCGATGAAGCTGCCGATGAGGCCTATCAGCAGAGGTGCGATGACGTAACCGGGAATGATGGCCCCCCTGGGTATGCCCAGGGTGCGGAGTATCGCGATCTCCCTGGCCTGCGACTGCACGAGCCTCTGGAGGCTCAGGAAGATGGTGATTCCCGCGACGATGGCTATCATCGCAGTAACTGGGATGTAAGTCTTCATCGCTCCCTCGGCGTCGGCCCGAAGAAGCTCCACTGAATTGACGCCCGAGCGGTCGTAGACCAGAGAGTGGGAGTCGTCAGTCTCTGTCATGACAGCCGTTATGCCCTCCATCAGCGCGCTGAGCTCCTCTCCCTCGACCTCAGTAGTCGACTGGAGGTCATACTCGGGTGTGCCCACGACGTCGATCAGAAGCAGGTTTGACGCGCCGGGACTGAGGTTGGCGAGGCGCTCGAGGCCACCAGCGGACAGGTACCCTGTGGCGAAGGTGCCGGGATCTGCAGGGAAAAGGCTCCCTTCCGGAGCGAAGTAAAGGTAACTGGAGAGGTGGCCTGTGCCCACCACGGTGTAGTCGAGGCTCCCGAAGCCGGCGCCTATGGAGATCGTGTCCCCGATCGCCACATCCATCCCCGTCGCCACGCGTGCGTCAACGACGATCTCGTCATCGGCGGACGCCACCGTCCCTGAGCAGCAGTCGTGGTCAGGGAACCAGACTCTGTCGACGTAGCCCTCGTCTATGCCATACCACACCGCGGGGACGAGGGTGTCCTCGCCCCCTTCATCTGTGTGGAACAGCAGCCCATCGAGCTTCAGCCGAGGCTCGCACTCGTTCAACACAAGCTCGGACTCGGGCCAATGGTCCGCTATGTCCGTGCAGATGGAGTCGGAGGCCCCCCCCTCCCACGTTCCGCTAGGGTTCTCGACCCAGACGTCAGGCAGGTTGGCTCCGTCATCGGTGTCTGCGTAGATGACGTCGTAAATGCCAGAGGCAGTGTGAGCGTAGACCGCGAAGGAGATTCCCGCGAAAACACCGACCACCACCATCAGCACGACCGCAATGAGCCTGATTTTGGTGCGCCACAGGCTCCTTGCGAGTCGTTTGGTCAGCAATGCGAACAATGGCCCACCTCACCCGACCGGCTCGTCCGAAACAATCCTGCCGCTGTCAATCCTGACCACCCTTGTAGCGAACGCGGTCAGGGACTCGTCGTGAGTCACGAAGACGCAGGTTATGCCCTCGGTCTCGCAGGCCTTGACGAGCACCTCCATTACCATCGCGGAGGTCTGCGAGTCGAGGTTGCCGGTCAGCTCGTCGCCCAGTAGGAGCCTCGGGCTCTTTGCGAGGCTGCGCGCGATCGCCACCCTCTGCTGCTGGCCACCGCTGATCTCGGCGGGGAAGCGGTCTGACTCGGGCTCCAGGCCGACCAGCTCGAGCAGGAGTCGCGCCCTGGCCTCGTCCCTTCCGCCCGCGAGTTCCTGAATCAGCAGGATGTTCTCCAGCACCGTCAGGTCCTGTAGGAGGTTGAAGAACTGGAAGACGTATCCGATGTTCTCCCTCCTGAAGGTGGTCATTGTTTCGGAGTCAGACTGAGGCACGGGGGAGCCGTCGAAGGAGTAGACGCCGTCAGTGGGCGTGTCGAGCGCGGAGAGGCAGTTGAGTAACGTTGTCTTACCCGAGCCGGACGGACCGAGCAGGATGACTCGATCGCCCTCGAAAACCTCCAGGTCCACTCCATCGAGGGCCTTGACCGTACCAGAAGCCATCTCGTAGTATCTTTTCAGCCCCTCCATTCTGGCCAGAGGTTGTGGCATGCGACCTACGCACAGAGAGCGCTCTTTTGAAGGCGGAGGTTTCGTAGACGTTGCCGTGTCCTAGGTGACTCATGTCTCGGAGGCGCCCGCGAAGAAGGCCATGGAGTCTCGGAACAGCTCCTCCCTCCGGTACCTCTTGTTGTCCCTGATCTTTAGCCACGTGAAGGCGACTGCTAGTAGTATGACGAATGGGATGAAGGCCTCGGCGTGGTAGCGCTCCATGAACTCGATAATCCCCCTCGCGGTATAGGCCCATGTTACCGAGGCCGCGGTGCCTCCGATGAAGCAGGCGGCAAGCACACGCTGGAAGCGCATGCGGGCTACAAGCCCGAGCATCGCGCCCACGAGCACGCCGCTTGCCATGAAAGGGATCCACACGAAGACGATCAGTCCCCAGAAGCCGTAGCGGTCGATTCGGGAGCGGTTCTTGTGGGCGACGTACTCGACCGAGGACAGGATATCCCCCATGAACGGGTTCTGCAGCAGGGCTCCTGGAATGCCTCCGCGCCTCGCCACCATCGCCTCTCCGGCCAGATCCTCCGTCCCCTGCTCTACCCTTCCGGCCACGGCCCTGTCAGCGAGGGTGGACTTCTCGTTCCTAGCGCTGACCACGAGCGCCCGACCTTCGATCAGGTCTTCAAGGTCAGACTGCAACTGCTGCCTCAAGTCTCCCTGGAGGTGCTCGTAGGTCGGCTTGAACAGGAAGTAAGCGAACCTCGTGACCGGACGGTAGATCACGCGCACGAAGACGGCCTCCTCGTCTGCCATGATGGCTGCCCCGTAATCTGCCACGTCGTGCTTCTTGAACCAACGAGCCATGCTCTCATGAAAGGCCTCCTCGAGGTTTCCGAAGCGACCCATGCCCGAGAAGAACTCGCTGTAGTCCTCGGCCATTGGGATCTCCCCTTGGTCGGTGGCGGAGAACTGGAAGATGTGCCAGCCTGGGACCTCCGTCCTTCCGGAATCGATGCAAACCGCCTTGAGTTGCAACGGTCGCATCTCCCCGAAAACTCCGAACTCCGAAAGAATGTCCTTGATGATGGTGCCCTTGACATCGATTGGGGTCATGATGGTCCTCCTCGTGGTGCTATAGGGAAGGTAGACATCGACTGAGATCGCCCTGTCCTGGATCATCATCGAATCGTAGTCTGGACTGATGTGAAGCCTCTCGCTCGCCGATGCGACGGTCCTCTCTATCAGGCGCCGCATCTGTTTGCTCGAGAGAAGGTCGTCGGTGTCCCTGTGGTAGAGTCGGTGCATTAGCGGGTACTGAACGCATAGGAAGAAGATGGACATGCCCAAGGAGACTGATGCCATGTACCACGGTGGCACTTGGGCACTGCCGCCGGTGAGCATCGCTGTCTCCCTACCACCAATCCACTCGGCAGCCATTAGCCCCCATCCCCAGCCACCCAACCGCTGAACGGTGAAGCAGGCCCTGGGCTCGTCATCGAACTTCTCCATCTTCTTGTGCATCTCCGTGGACCCCCACAGCGAGGAAGTCTCCATGCTCTCCAGGAGGATTGCAATCTCCTTCGAGGCGTGGATGTCACTGCTCGCTTCTGATGAGTGAGCGAGGGAGGTCAACTCGTGGATTGTTAAGTTGGAGAGGTCCGTAGCATCGTCAGTCCATACGAACATCTCAATGGTGACTTCATACTCCCCTTCCCCCAGGGAGTCGTAGTCCAAAGTCAGCGATAGGTCACCCACCCCACCGACCCCAATAACGGTTGACTCGGAGCCGTTGGATAGCGTCAGTAGCATGATAGAAGATGCCGAAGTTGGGGCGTTTTGGCTGAGGACGCGGAGGTCCTGGTCCTGGTCGACCCAAGTCTCGAACCAAATCACCGCGGTCTTGTCAATGCAGTCGGACGGATCGAGGAGGGTTCCCGAGACCTTGTCGTCAAGCGTGATCGAGTCCTCGAACAAGAGTCCCGACGAGGTGAGGAACACGGAGCCGAAGAAGAGTGCCCCGGCGATCAGGCCGAAAACAAGGGTGTAGTCATCGAAGGTCTGGGGGATGATCGTGTTGACCATGAAGCTGTTGTCTGGATTGATCCTCCTGTCGCGAATCCTCTCGAGCTCCAAGTCGATCTTGTCCCCCTCTATTTCCACCTCTGGAGCCTTGATCCCCTCCGAGTCGGGACCCCTCTCCTCGTCAATGCCAGGTGCCTCGGAGAGACCCGGGGAACCGTCATCGCTCGACATGTTAGCAGCAGGGGCTGAAGGAGGTATATTTGTTGTTTGCAAGGTGGCCCGAAGACCCATGGGGCTTGATTGGTCGTCTCATCCCAACTATCGAACAAACACGCGCCCTGACTGAAAATTTCTTAGTCTGAATGGCAATTTTAATGTCCTCCTACATAGTAGGAGGACCATGCCTAGTGGTAACGGGGCGCGGATTCACCTGTCCCTCCTCCTCACTGCGTTGATGCTGATGCCGACTATTCTGGCACTCGCGTCATTCGCCCACGAGCCGAAGGAGATGGGGACGGAGTCAAGTCCTTCGAGATCCTCGGACAAGAATCTTGGGGCACATCTCGGACAGCTCGGAGTTCCGCAGACTGACGATGTTTCCCACGGTTGGAATGTGGAGGGGAACATCGGGCAGGCTGCTCTTTACCACAGGACGGCCGCATACGTTCCCATTCAAGATTGGACCGCGAAAACTGGGGAGAGGATAGTCTCTGGCTGGCATACGTTGGGTCACGACTACCCCATTCCAAGCGACTGGAAGTCCGAGTTATCCGACCTCGGGATAGATTGCCAGACCTTCTTTGCCCCTCAAGGATTCCACTGCAATGTTCCTGAATTGCCCCCGGAAACCCTGATGGAACACGGTGTTATCGGCATATTCAGACTTGACCCCACAGACAAACTAGCTCCGGACATCTTGCCCATAATGAAGTTTGGACTGGATAGTAGTGCGATTAAGGAGGGTGACTCGTTTATCCTCAGAGTCCTTATTGCTGGTCCCGGTTTAGACCGCATTTCATTGGAAAAGGAAGTTGAGATTAGGGATTTCTTCTCTGAGAGATTCGCCACAATAGTAGCGAGCCAGGACGAAGTGAATTGGTTGGTAAACCAGAATTATGTCGAGTGGGTAGAGCCCGTTTATCCTGACGAGCTCATGGACGGTGAAGCTACGGAGGTCATGAATGTCAATTGGGTCAGGGATGGGGCGAACATGGGAGGGGCTTTGAACGGCTTGACCGGGGATGGAGTAATCGTAGGTGTGATGGATTCCGGCTTGGACGTCGCGGGTGAGTGTACAAGCATCTCCAGCTGCAATTCTGTCAATTCGGGCACAATTCACCCGGCGTTTGCTGGAAGGATTGCTTATGCCGATTCATTCTGGGGATCGCCTGCGAGGCCGTCATGGGACGAGTGCTCGTTTGGAGATGACGGCGTCAATGATCAGCATGGGCACGGGACCCACGTAGCCGGTTCGGTCTTGGGAGACGGGTCGAACTCCGAGGAGGGCTACGATGGGACGGGCTCGGCCCCGGGGGCCCAGTTGTACATGCAAGGCGTCGCCTGCTGGCATGCCCACTGGTCGGCAACAAAATACTGGATGTTCACCCCGGATGACTATCAAAATGATATTTTTCAGCCCGCTTACGATGCGGGAGCGAGGGTCCACACGAACTCCTGGGGAAGTAACCCAACCGCCGGACTCCCACACAACGAATACAACCTCGATTCACTAGTAATTGACCAGTCGGCTTATGCAATGGACGATTTGTTGATCCTATATGCAATGGGCAACGATGGAGAGGACGCGAACCTGAACGGCGAGATCGATCTGGCTCTATTGAACCCGCAGGCAACGGCGAAAAATATCCTGTCCATAGGTGCCTCAGAGAACTTCCGGTGTGATATGTATTCAGTAACGTGGAGCGTTTTGGGATATGGAGCGGCGCCGATATCAGATGATAATTTAGCCTGTGATATAGAAGGGGTTGCCGCCCTTTCCAATCGAGGGCCGACGGAGGATGGCAGGTTAAAGCCAGACTTGGTGGCCCCGGGCACGTATATCGTCTCGGCGAGGTCCCAAGACGTCGATGAGAACGGAGACCCGGTAGAATACAGTTGGGGGTACCCCGGCGGGAGCTCGGATTACTACGCTTACAACACCGGGACCTCGATGGCAACCCCCTTGACAGCGGGCGGTGCGGCCTTGGTGATTGAGTTTCTGAATGATCGCGGCACCTACGACTGCACCTCGCCGACCTACGACTGTCCTGCTTCGGCATTGCTGAAAGCAATGATGTCAGCTGGTGCCCATGACATGGTAGGCCAGTACCAGACGGGTGGGGATGGGAAGAACGGCGCTGTGGATGCAGCCCCTAACAATCACGAGGGCTGGGGGAGGGTAGACATCCAAGGGGCAGTGGGAAGCTCGTTTACTGATGGGATCGAAATCACCACGGGCGAGAGCCATTCGCTGAAGTTGGAAGTCACCCCTGGCCTGTCTGAGTTTCGCGTGGTGCTATCCTGGAATGACCCACCCAACTCCCCTAGTGCGTTCTACCAACTAGTCAACGATCTGGACATAACGCTAAAGGATCCAAGCGGAGATTACTTCGAATACACCAATGACGACGTGAACAACCTGGTTGGCATCACTATCGAGAACCCAGACGCCGGTGACTGGGAGATCATCGTTACCGGCGTCAGCGTCCCGGAGCCAGACCCGGGATGCCTATGCCAAACCTACTACCTGGCTGCTAGTGACGGTCTAGCGATCACTGACATGAGGCATCCTGTGACTGACGGCCTATTCGCGGGAGATCCCCTTCACCATGCTGGCTTCCAATCGGGATCGATCTTCACCGAGACAACGATCGCGACAGGTGACGGGCACATCTGCACGATCTTCCATGACTCCTCCCTGCAGTGCTGGGGAGACAACTCGCATGGCCAACTTGGTGACGGTACTACCACGGACCGCCAGACCATGACCCCAGTGGGACTGGGGGCTGGCAGGACTGCGGTCTCAGTCAGCGCTGGGGCCTCGCACACCTGCGCGGCCCTAGACGACTCCAGTCTGAAGTGCTGGGGGAAGAATAGCCAGGGACAGCTCGGGGATGGGACCACTGCCAGCTCTGCGTCCCCGGTCAGTGTCGGACTCGGGGGCTTCCCAGTTCAGGTCTCCGCTGGCTCGAGGCACACATGCGCTGTGCTGACCGATGCAAGTCTGGAATGCTGGGGGGACAACAGCCACGGCCAACTCGGTGACGGGACCACCACCGACAGTAGCTCACCGGTTGCAGTCAGCTTCAGCGGCGGGCAGAAGGTACTGGCTGTCTCGGCCGGTGGCAGTCACACCTGCGCAGTGCTCAACGATAGAAGCCTGAAGTGCTGGGGGGAGAATGGCGATGGCCAACTGGGGATAGGCTCGAGTGTCGACAGCAGTTCCCCCGCTGACGTCAATCTCGGGGATTATGTCGTCGCTGTTTCGACTGGAGAGTCGCACACCTGCGGCCTCCGAGTCGATCAAGACCTCAAGTGCTGGGGTGGCAATGACCAAGGACAGCTCGGAACTGGTGACCAGGTTTCGCAGGACTCCCCCCCATCCTCCCCCACATTGAGTGGCATCATCTCGATTGACGCTGGAAGCAAGCACAACTGCGCCATCGACACCGCCCAAGTTCTGCATTGTTGGGGTGGTAACTCAGATGGCCAGGTCGGGGACGGGACCACGAGCACTGTGACCTCCCCTAGCACGATCGGCATAGACACGAATCCCGTACTCGGAGCGATTGCCGTTGTCGTAGGCGACTCGTATTCGTGCGCCGCTGCCAGCGACGACCTGTTGAGGTGCTGGGGAGGTGCGGATGCGGGCACAATCACAATCGGATTGGCGCCAATCCAGTTTGAGTTACCCCGGTGGACGTACATCAACTCGGCTGAGCGTGATCTGGACGATGACGGCTCCCTGAATCTGTTCGACACGCACGGAGCGGGGGACTCCGATGGGGATGGCTTCCCCGCAGGCCCCAATGACATTGACGATGGCAATCCTGCCATAGCCAAAGATTGCAACGCGGGATCCTATGGACGGTACATCTGCAAGCAGGCCACGGTCGGCTTCTACGTCAGCGCTCAGGGCAGCCTAGTGATGACTCCCGCCAGAGCCGGACACTACGTCGACTCTGATGGGGCTCAGGCCGATACGCCCTGCGGGATTGGCACGTACCAAGAACTGACGGGGCGGACCTCGTGCGACCCTGCGCGGGCAGGATACTACGTCGACGGTACAGGGGCATCCTCCGACACGCCATGCCCGGGCGGCACCTTCAACCCGGACACCGGGTCTCTTTCGGTCGCCGACTGCACTGGTTCCGATCCCGGTTACAACGTTCCCATACTGACTCAGATATCATCCGGATCCTACCACACCTGCGCCGTCCTCGATGACGGATCGGTGAGCTGCTGGGGTGACAACGCAAACGGTCAGCTCGGGGACGGGACTAGGGCGGGACACACTTCCCCCGAGCCCGTTCTCCTTCCATTGGGGAAGTCAGCCGTGTCGATCTCGGCAGGATCTTACCACACCTGCGCCGTCCTCGATGACGGGTCGCTGCGGTGCTGGGGCAGCAACGAGTTCGGACAGCTCGGGGACGGTACCAGCATCGAGAGGACTAGCCCGGTCAGTGTTGACCTCGGTCCCGGAATGACCGCTGTGAGCGTGTCAGCGGGAGAGTCACATACCTGTGCCGTGTTGGACGATTCCGGCGTGAAGTGCTGGGGGGAGAACAGCAACGGACAGATCGGGGACGGGACTAGCACGAATCGACTCAGTCCAGTTTCAGTGGGCTTAGGCAGTGGGGATACAGCCAGGTCAGTATCCTCGGGCTCGTACCACACCTGCGCCATCACGGACACTAGGTCGGTGAAATGCTGGGGAGACAACTGGCATGGGCAGTTGGGCGACGGCAGCACTGGTGACAGGATTTCGCCCACAAGCATCGAATTGCCGGGGAACAGCAGCGCTGTGACCCTGTCTTCGGGCTCCTTCCACACCTGTGTGGGCCTCAATGACGGCTCCATGTTCTGCTGGGGCTACAATGCCTACGGCCAGATCGGAGACGGGACCACTACGAACAGCAACGCGCCCTCTTCAGTGGGATTGACTGAGTTCGAGTCCCCCGTCCAAGTCTCGACGGGGATGTACCACAGTTGTGCCCTTTTCGACAGTGGCAGCGTCTCCTGCTGGGGTGGCAACTCGGAGGGCCAGCTTGGAGACGGGAGCCAGACTGACACATCGATTCCAGACACAGTGAACCTGCCCGTGGGTAAGGACGCGCTTTCGATCTCAGTGGGCCAGCGACACTCCTGTGCGATTCTGGATGACGCCACCCTCTATTGTTGGGGCTACAATGCCTACGGCCAGCTCGGTGACGGGACCACAGCGAACCAGATTTCTCCAGCCAACATTGACCTGCGACATGGATCGGGCGCTCAGATACCGTGCTCCGTCGGGACATTCCAGCCTAACGCGTCCCAGACTTCATGCATCCTCGCGGACAGGGGGTACAGCGTCCCACAACCGGCTTCGCTCAATCAGACCGGTTGCAACAAGGGCTACTACTCGAACCTGAGGGGACAGGAGTCGTGCACACCGGCTTCGATTGGGTATTACGTGGACGAGATCATGGCCGACTCGCAAACTGCCTGCCCCCCGTTCAACTCGACTGTGCAACTCGGATCGATCAACTTCGATCTGTGTAAGCCCGACTTCGACGGTGACATGACGCCAGACGTGACTGATTTGGATGACGACGATGATGGCGTCGAAGACCGATATGACTTCGATCCGCTTGATCCCGAGGTCTCCATCGACTCCGACGGAGACGGCATCCCCGACAGCCTGGATATAGATGACGACAACGATGGCGTGAACGACACTACCGACCTATTCCCCTACAACCAAGGCGAGTGGGAAGACGAGGACAATGACGGAGTGGGGGACAACAGCGACACCGACGACGACAATGACGGACGAGATGACATGTTCGACGTGTTCCCCAACGATCCCGAGGAATGGTCGGACTTCGATGGGGACGGCATTGGAGACAATGCCGATGAGGACGACGACAACGACGGCGTCAACGACGTTGGTAACAACCCGTATGTCGACATGGATGACGCATTCCCGCTAGACAGCACAGAGTGGCTCGACACCGACGGTGACAGCATCGGCAACAATCAGGACGACGACGACGACGGTGACGGTTACGACGATGGAAATGACACGTTTCCGCTCGATCCATCCGAATGGGCGGACTCGGATGGCGACACCTTCGGTGACAACTTCGACTGGGACGACAACGATCCAAACGAATGGGTGGACTCGGATGGCGACCAGGTGGGTGACAACAGCGACCAGTGTCCGGACGAAGAGGGATTGAACGATAGCTTCGAGAACTTCGCTCACAAGTTAGCGCTAGGAAACAAACTCGGATGCCCGCTTATCGAGGGAGAGATTGAGACAGAGGAAGAGGTCCCGGACACGCCCACACTCGCGGACGTCGATGTATTGGACACCGATGGTGACGGTTTGATCGACGTCTTCGATAAGGATGACGACGACGACGGAATCTGCGATGCGGCTGAAGCGGTCGATGAAAGAGTAGACGCCGGTGGCAATATAATTGAGAAGGCCTGTAGCATGGGGCCAGATGGCAAACTTGACTCCCAAACCGGTGAAGGGAAATTCTCCAAGGACCCGACTAGGCCATTCGGGCAGAACGCGTGGGTTGTAATCTCACTGAGCCTCATTTTCCTCTCGATCATGGGATATCGAATCTTCAACTGGCAGAGGAGACAGGCCGCCAAGCTGAAGTCCAAGAGAATCCGTCTCGGATGACCGATGCGTCACCAATGGTGCAGGGGGCAGGATTCGAACCTGCGAAGCACTACGCACAGCGACCTGAACGCTGCCCCTTTGACCACTCGGGTACCCCTGCTCGATTTGACGCTGTGACCATGAGACTTCAATGCAGCGCAATCGAAGAAGGCATCTGGATAATGGTGCAGGGGACAGGATTCGAACCTGTGAAGCACTACGCACTGGGACCTAAACCCAGCCCCTTTGACCACTCGGGTACCCCTGCTTGGCGCCGTACGACGAATCCCTCGCCAAGAAGGCAGCGCATGCAAGTTATTCACCCCCATAGTGTCATAACCGGATCGCTGCGCCGCGAAGTCGACTCAAATGGCGCGAATCGGCATACTCGGCCTGGGCAACTGGGGTACGGCCCTGGCGTATGTCTGGTGCGAGGATGGACACAACGTAATGGGCTGGACCATAGAGCAAGACGTCTACGAGTCCCTGATGACGAAGAGTGAAAACGAGAAGTACCTGCCTGGCTATGAGATTCCACGACTACAATCCACCATGGAGATCTCCGACATCACAGAGGCCTGCGAGATACTAGTCCTAGCACTACCCAGCAGCGTCATCCTTAGTGTCGTTGACGATCTAATCCCCCACCTCCGCCCATCCCACCTCCTGATCGACCTAGCGAAAGGCCTTGCGCCCTCGGAAGAAAGTGGCTCTGGGATGATCTCCGACGCCATAGAAAGGCGCCTGATGGATGTAGGGATGGCCAATCCAGTCGTCGTCATGACGGGGCCCACCATCGCGCCGGAAGTGGCTCGTGGCGTCATGACCAACGCCCTAGTGGCGTGTCATGACAGGAGCGTGGCGGAGAGGATATCAGAGCGCCTGTCAACGGATTCCCTGATCCTGACGCCGGCGGAGGACCCATTGGGTGCAGAGCTGTGGGGGGCGTACAAGAACGCCGTGGCACTTGCCTGTGGGCTAGTGGATGGCCTCAAGGAATCGATAGGCGGTGACAATCTGAAGGCCGCACTTGTCCTCTCTGGATACAACGAGGGCATTGGGCTGCTAGGTGCCATGGGGGCTGATCCCAAGACTGCCTTCGGACCGGCCGGCATAGGCGACCTGTATGTGACCGCGACGAGCCCTCGCAGCCGGAACCGCACGCTTGGGGAGAAGCTCGGTTCGGGTAAGAGCCTCGATCAGGCCCTTGACGAGATGCACATGGTGGCCGAGGGAGTGCGTGCGACGCGGATGTTCCTCAATAGATCAGAGAAGCTGGGGCACCATGCGCCATTCCTCCACTCCCTGGGAAGCTTGCTCGACGGGGATATCAGTGTCGAGGAATCCATCAGGCTGATGGTAGAGGCCTACGACAGCCCACGAGCGGGGCAGGGTTGATTGCCGGAGCAGTCATCCGAGGGATAGGATGCCAATCGGGGACCTGACTGACTTCGAGCTCCGGCTGCTCAAGTGGATCTCAGCATCAGACTTCGTGGGGGTTCCATGGTCCACTAAGCGCGCGGCTGAAGCGTTCAAGGTCGAGGAGAAGGACGTGTACGAGGCACTAGCCGCACTGACTTTCAAGGTCCGTGACAACATCCAGATCTTCTACGATGACGGGGCGATCAGAATGGTCGGAGATGACATTTCCTAGTTCTCCTTTCCCGCTGAGAAGGGGAGGAATACCCCTCTCCACCTCGGTCTTTGGACACGCTCATCTCCCTCGATGAACCTCCTTCTAATTCGGAGTGATAACTGGTCGATCAGCATTACAGAAGCATACATCACCAGTATGAGTGCGAGCACCCTATCGTACAGCTTGAAGGGTTCTAGGTAGTACTGCATGTACCATCCAATTCCACCGGCCCCTACGAGCCCGACTACTGAACCATGGCGGACATTGTACTCAAACATGAACAACATCTGGCTAATCAGGGAGTTGCTGGCCTCAGGGATTGCGAAGTAACGGGCAGTCTGCCACCGGGGTAGTCCCATGGCCCGGGCGACCTCCAGAGGTTCCCGGCTAACACCCTCTAGAGCCTCGTACTGAAGCTTTCCAAGATATCCCACGGTGTATATGGTCATTGCAAGGACGCCCGCAAGGGGGCCTATGCCAACTAGAATAACGAAAATTAGGGCCCAGATCAGAGAAGGGACCACACGTAGGGCAGCAAGGACCTGCCTAATCACCTGGGCGAGCCAGATTGGGGACAGGTTCGTTGCCGACATGGCTGCGAGCGGAAGCGAAAGGGCCATTCCAAAAACTGTGGCTAGGAAGGCTATCTCGATAGTCTGGACCATCCCGACGATGGCTGGACTGCAAACCCAGTCGATACTTGATTCACAAGGAGGATGGGCCCAAGAAGCCCTATTGGTGAGGACTGAGAAATCGGGTGGCCATGCCTCGCCCCATATTACAAGAAGATTGGATGCTGCCTCACCAATCCTTGAAATGGAGATCTGCAGATGTGCGATTGCGAGAATGGAGAAAAGCGTGAAAACCAAAGTGACCTTGAGAAGAGTTCGCTTGGCGATTGCCTGAAGAGCACGTGTGTAAACGCTCAATTTACTTCCCCCCTAATTGAGGAAGACTGAGCTGGTCTGAAATCTCATCATCACGCATTGGCAGTAACTTCTTGCCCCGCAGTTCCAATAGGCGGTCACAGAAAGTACGGGCCCTAACTGGATTATGGTCCACAATCAAGATGGCGGACCTTTGAACCTCAGCCAGCCCCCTCATCAAGTCAATAATCTCACGAGCAGTGTCGGCATCGAGTTCGCCTAGGCATTCGTCGGCTAGGAGCAGTTTAGGAGACTGGACCATGGAACGGGCAATGGCCACACGACGCTGCTGCCCTCCAGAGAGTTTATTCACGGACTCTAACGATTTGTCGTGAAGGCCCACGGCGTGGATAGCCGCCCTAGTCGCATCACGCATCTCTCTGGAGGGTATCGAAAATAGCGTCTGAACGAAGCTCGCTCCCGGAAGCGCACCCATTAGGA
The DNA here is from genome assembly GCA_036336595.1 of Thermoplasmatota archaeon. GTDB lineage: Archaea > Thermoplasmatota > Poseidoniia > Poseidoniales > Thalassarchaeaceae > UBA36. Next base: position 31,901 of record JAYZFV010000009.1, read on the forward strand.
CGTTGTAGCCCACTGACTGGTGGCGCACTAGCCCGAGCCTCTGTGGAATCAACCCTATGGAACCACGATTAATCGATGATAGGGGCATTCCATCAAAGAGGATGCTGCCGGATAAAGTGGGGACCAAACCTGCTAACGTCCTAATTAGGGTCGTCTTTCCTATTCCAGAGCGGCCGATGACGCCAACGATTTCACCCGGACTGATTTGAAGAATCAGGTCCTCAATTAGTGGGTGGGATTCGGCGAATCCTACGTCGACGCCCGAGACGTCAATGACGGGTCGATCCACAGATCCCCCATCACCCGCCGTACTTATCCTCGAAGTATGCCTCTATTCCAGGTATGCTACTGATGGCTGTACTGTATGATCCCAAATGACTCTCGGTGTCCACGGTCGCGAGGCCGTCAGAATTGAGAACTGAGTGGAGTATGGATTGGCCAACAGAGTCTGTATTCAATGCTAGGAGGGCATCAGTGATCACTACTGCCTTTTCGGGGCTAACCTGTTTCGGATTCAGCATCACTGGGTGGCTGGGAACCATTCCGAAGTATGGATCTAGCATTCGGTACTCGGATCTGTCGAGGCACCAATCGTTACCCTCACAGTGATCCTCGTAAGAGCTTGTCTTAGCAAAGGCGACGTCGCCCTGCCCCTCCGTCATACACCTGAATGCCCCGCCATAACCGTAGTAGGTGTCCCCGCTAGATGGAATGGTGGCATTGCCGAAGTGGTTCTCAATTGTGGTCCTAAGGCTGTCAATATCCTCTTTATCGCCTGAGACCTCGACTATTCCATTGGCGATCATGTAGCCCATAGGCATGAGCATGCCTGCAGACTTCAGCCATCCAGTATGGCATGAGTCCTTTCCTTCCAAGTCATCAAGAGACTGGATATCGCTTTCGGCTAGAACCCAAGCAGCTGCAACATAGAAGGTTGAGCCGTCTGATTTCTTGTCAGCGAGAATGGCGTCGAAGTCGTGCTGCTGCCAAGACAGCCAGGCAGACCCGCCGTCTAGGAATGCGATGTCTGCATGACCGAATCTCAATGCCTCAATCGCGGCAACGTCACTGGAAATCGGGTAGATTTCCACGTCCCATCCAGATTGCTGCGCGACGAAGTCTGCCAAGGCCTGAGGATTAGCTTCAACGTCTTCGTAGTCATCTTGAGTCTTGAAGGCGATTCTAATGATTTCATCCTCATCCGAACCTAGGCAACCAGAATGCATTGACAGAAGAATCAAGAATGTAATTATCATGGAAATCGATTTTTGAATTATCATTTTTGGGTACCCTAAATTCTCCGAAATTACATTGACATTTTAATTTTAGGGTACCCTAAACTCACTCGACTTATCCGATAGTATCATGTCCCTGCGAGTAACCACGGACTCGGTGGAGAGAGTAGGTAACACGGCTACAATCGCCTTCGTATTCGCGTTCGTCATGGTGACTTCAATTGTCCCGCTGCAGAGGCCCGAAGCGTTGCTGGACGAGGATGAGCAGCGCCGAGAACAGTTTGGAGGGGGTGGATCGCTAGAGGAGCAGTGCAGCTCGATTACCTTCGAGGACATGTTCATCTACGACAAGGCATTGTTCGACATCCAAGTCGACGAGGATTGGCAGACTGCCCAAGTCGCTGCTATGGCTTGGATCAACTGGACTCTGGCCGACGACATCAGAGACGACCTCGATGAGTACCTAGAGGGAATCGTTCCCTCAGGTGGCGATGACTGGCTGTCGACTGACGAAGTGGGTGCAGTGATTTTGATTGCAGCGGACTGCCTTCAGTACAGTCTCACCAGAATTGGCATCCGCGATGGGTCTGCTCACCGAGGGGGAGTGGGCGTGGACTGGAAGAACACCACTTGGCAGAACGATGGTATGGATATATCGGAATTCAATGGCGTCCCCCCCATGCATTCTGAAGGCAGGGACTGCCAGGGATTCAACCAGGGCGACTGCTACGAGATCCCGGTTCGACCTTCGGTGGAACGTGACTGTGACACCGAAATCAACGAATCCGAAGGAGCGGACGAGTGCAGAGTGGTCCTCTGGCTGAATGCGACGATGGAGATCCATGGGGTTTCTGATCCCAACGACTTCACAATTGCCTTCAACACCTCCAACATGAGCAATGCCAAACTGGACTTCACCTTCCCGTATATCCAAGACCTGAGACTCGACCAATGGGAAGAGTGCGAGGGTCGGTACGTCGGTCCTGACGGGGATAACCCCGGTGGGGGGTCGACTCCCCACAGGGGCAGCTGCATAGGTGACGGCTCTTCCCAGTACGAGTTGATTCAGAATGAAGACGGCAGCCTGACCTACACCCTATTCCCAAGCCTCGGCAGAGAGATATGGCCGTACGGAGAGGATCTCTTCGCCGACTTCACCACTTCCCCCATACCAGTCGACGACCCTCCAACCTGGACCGATGCAGCACCCGAGGACGGCTCCTGGTTCCCGGTCGCCGAAGAGGGCCAGACGAAATGGGCCTCGTGGCAGGAGCTATCGACGTGGTTCGCTGACGAGTCTGGTGTCTCCCAACTGGAGATTAATTGCAGTGGCCTCACTCAGAGTATCGATCGTTCCCTCTGGGTGGCTGTCGAAGGCACAGTTGAGGTCACTTGCGAGTCGACGGACGGCGCCGGGCAGTCAACCGGCAACAGAACCTGGAATATCGGAGTACCGTTCTCTATCTCTACTTCCAAGTCGGCGCTTTTGGACCCGCACCCGATTACCATTTCCCCCTCTCCCGAGTGGCCAGAGATCACAGTAGAGATTGGCCTAGTGCAGGAGGGTCAGCCCCAGAATTTGAAAACGGAGTCCATCGTCTCCCAAACAGACGTTGACGTCCCCTCGGCGAACATCCTGCCAGGGACCGTATACGTGTGGATTCGCGCCTATCATATGGAGGAGTACTCGATGCAACACGTCTACGACTTGGGAATAGTGAAGGAGGGCGCCCCCCCACTTGTAACCGTCACTTCCACAGACTGGGACGGTGCTCTATGGAAGATCACGGGCAAGTATAGCGATCCCGATGGCGAGTCTGTGTCCTTCTCGATAGCCATCGATGGGGAGGAAGCAGGAGAGGTTCGAATCAGTGGGAACACTTGGGAGAGCGAGTGGGTCGATATGGGTGCCATCGGGTCTGGTGCAAAGACTGTGGGCATTACTGGCTGTGATCAGTCAAACCAGTGCACGACGATTTCTCAAAACGTGGACAACTCCCACCTGTTTATCGAGCAAGAGCCAGACTGCTGCGAGCCTGCAATAGATGATGAGGCAGATGGCTTGCTTCCTGCTGCTGGCCTGTCTACGCTTCTACTAGCGGCGGTCGCTGCACTCATGTACACGCGTCGTCGGGATTGATTGCATGAGCTTCTCAGGCCGGGTGACCAAGGCCTCTCACGAAGGTGGCCTACTAGCGTCTTTCGAGGGACGAGCCCCCCGATTGGGTGCGAGCATCAGAATCACAGGTGGCAAGATCCTGGGTAGGGTCGAAACGGTACTGGGGCCAATCGAGGAACCCCTGATCCATATTCATCCCCTATTGAGGGGAATCGATGCGGAGGCAGCAGTTGGCTCGCCGGTCGAAATCGCCCCTCGAGTCAGGTCGGGGCAAGGTCGCGCAAGAGGCAGGACTAGCAGCAAACGGAGTGGGCATCATCATCAGGGTCGCGGCGATGCTAGGAAGAGCAGGCACGTTACCAAGCGCCATGGAAGAGGGAGTGGAGCGAAGAGAGGCCCTAGCAAGCGAAGAGGCTCGCCAAAGAGAGGTGGGGCCCGCAGGGAAACGAGGAGAAGGGGGCCGAGCAGGGGCAGGCGCTGATTGGCGGGGCGCACCCCAGCATTCTTCATCGGATTGCTATTGCGGCGAGTGTGGCGAAGAGCGCTGAGATGCTATGGCTCGATGCGATGGAAGCCGAGCAGGACGGAGACAGAGATTCGGCAATCTCGCTGGCTAGGGAAGTCGTCGAAATCGATGGCTCGCACGCTGATGCATGGATGGCAATCGCACAGTGGGGCCTTCCTGTAACGGCGCGAGGGAAGCAGGACATGCCTGATCTAGCTCAGGCAGCGAAGGCAATGTCCGCGCTGCGAAAGGTTGTGGACCTAAATCCCGACAGTGCTCGGGCATGGGAGCTGGGTGGTACCCTCCTCGTAGATCACTTGGGGATGCTAGAGCACGGTCTGGAGTGGTGGGAGGACAGGAGGGGGATGGCCCCCAAAGAAATCATCCCCCTCGTCGAGCAACTGGCGATCCTAGTGAGGCTCGGCTACTTCGATGAGTGCGCAGACAGGTTGGAGATACTGTATGGAGATGATATCGACATACCCCCCAACAGGCGTCTCGAGGCGCGGATGGAAGGCGTCAGGAAGATGGTGGAGAGGGCAGCGAGAATGGAGGCGGACGGCGCCTTCGCTCCACAGGACCAGAAAGACCAGAGATGGGACATAATCAGAAGGATGAGCAAGAGGAAGCCGATCTCGCAGACCTTCTTCCTGCTGACCTTCGTTGCGCCGATAGTGTTCCTCCTAGGCTCTGCCGCCATGTACGCCTTCGGCTCCACCACCCTTGGATCGATCGTGGTCTTCTTCCTGATCCTAACATCGTACTTCGCGATCAGCAGACTCTCAATGGGGCTGCTTCACAAGCTGAACCGCCATGCTCTGGACCTCGATAGAGCCTTGGACTGCGAGACCACCGTTGGCAAGGTCTGCATCCCCGAGGAGGTCAGGGGCTCGAAGCTATACAACTCGGTCCTTGGCAATAGGATGCCCGCATTCAAGGAGAGGATCTCGCTGATTCAGGAGTCAGGGGAGAGGGTGCCGAGCAAGTGGGAGTTGCACGTCCCGTTCTGAGTGGTCAGCCCCCGTCGCCGCCCTGCTGGGCGGAATACGGGGCGTAGTACTGTTGGGCATACTGGCGTGCAGTCTGCTCGTCATAGCCCTGGGCTATGAGTTGCTGGACGTAGATCTCGATGTTGGCGTACTGGCGTGCAGTCTGCTCGTCATAGCCTTGGGCTAAGAGCTGCTGTACGTAAGCCTCGACCGGGTCCATCTGCTCCACACCTCCGAAGGACTCCACCGAGTCCTCCTCCGAGGCTCTTCCACGACCGCGGACCAACATAGTAACGAGAACCACTAGAACCAGGATAATTGCGGCGATGCCCCCGATTACGACCATTTCCATCACTCCGCTGCTGCCCTCGGCGCAAGAAGCTGGGTCCACTACGCAGGGGTCCAGCGGCCTAGGCAGGGTATAGAGCTGAATCTGGTCATTGACCACGTAGGAGCCCTCTGTGATCCTGATGTAGGCCAATCCTGCGTTGCCGTCTTCCTCCAGGTACAGATGGGAGATGTTCAACGAGAGCGTGTAGGAATCACCGTCGCACAGACCCGTCTGCCTGTCGTAGCGGCCGAGCTCCTTCTGGGTGGTCTTGGTGGCCTCTCCCTTGTCGAAGATTGAGGTGTCATCGAGAGCGACCTCGACCGTCACGTCGCATTCGCTCCCCTCGTCGTTGTCGACTATTACTCCGGTGATGTTGATGATGTCAACGGCTTCAAGCGCATCGAACCGATGGCCGTCAGCAGTGGAGATGCTGTCCATCTCATTCGCTGGCTCATCGTCCCCGAAGAGCTCTCCGACCACCTCGAAGAAGATTCGGAAGGGGGGCGTTGAGTCGAGGTTCCTCTGATCGGTTACAACGAGCTCGAGCATGATCGGGTTGTTGTTTGGGGTGAGGTTGCTGAAAGTGTAATGCCAGTCGGATTGGCTCTTGGGGAGGATGACCTGGTGATCTTGGTTGCCATCGCCGCTGACCGACCAAGTGTAAGTCTTGATACCGGTCCCGATATCGCTGCTGTTGGCGGCTGAGAACTTTATGTCGGTGGTGCCGGTTTCGGTCAGCCTGACTCTGTACTTGGGGGAGTCGATCATGATCCAGTTCCCGTCGCTGTCCTGTTCTCCGGTCGGCGTAGGTTGGTACCCTACGAACTCTAGGAACTCGGTGCTAATGTCGTCCTGCACGATGTCGATGTGCGCCACGGGGGCCGAGCTGTCTGCGGCTATGTCGTTTGTGTAGATGGAGACGTTGGTAATCCTGGTGTGGCCTGCGGCATCGTGCAAGTACAGCCAGATCCTCCACTCTGCATCTATCTTGCAGCCGAGGTCAGCGCTGTCGTCTTGGACGCAGAAGGTGGCGTTGACCGAGCTCGTCGCGTCGACTTGGTGCATGTGCCAGTTGTCATCCCCTAGGGTCTCACCGTCCCATCCGGTGACGGTCTCACCGTTAGCCGACTCGATGGTCCAGTCTGCGAAGATACCGTCCACGTTGGTCTCGAAGCCGAACTGTAGGGATGCCCCGCTCTCTATCGCAGTCCTCTGATACGCTGCGGTGAGGACGTCTATGGGCTGGATCTGCCCGTCGATGGTCATCTCGAAGCCCTCTCCTGCGATCTCGAAACCGTCCGGGTAGGGAGTGAGGTGGAAGTCCAGCATGTTGGACAGCAGAGGGAAGTTTGAGTCTCCGTAAGGCTGCGACACTGTGGGGTTCTCGACGTCTATGGTGGTGACGATGAGCCCTCCCTGGTGGTAATTGCACACCGCTAGCAGGGACTGGCTCGGGTTGACGGTGTCCTTGATGAGCGTGTGGAAGGTTCCGCCATCGCTAACCCTCCCTCCTTCGCTCTCCCCTGTCGGGGCGTCGCTGCAGACGAGTGGCAGGTTGTCCGCGTTGACTTGGTTGGTGTCAAGTCCGGAGAGCGCGACGTGGGATCCACCGTTCACGCCTGCGAAAGCCGATGTGCCGATGCCCGACATGATCGGGTGGAAGCGATCCACGAAGGTGAGGTTGTTCGAGTGGATCCTGCGGTCGACGGTTTGGTTGACGTGGTCCCTCATCACTATGTCCATGTCGAAGGGAAGCCTCTCGCTTTCGGTCCCCAAGCTCAGATACTCGCTGCGATAGGGTCCTAGGTGGATTTGTACGGTGCCACCATCCTGCATGTAGTCAACTAGAATCTCCGTGAGAGTGAGTTCCGAGTTCTGGGGGTTGGGCGTGCCTAGCAGCTCGTAGTAGTCACCGTACTCAACGTTGTAGTCCGTTTGCCATGGGAGCAGGACCTTGGAGTAGTGCTCGAGCCAATCCTCCGTTCCGTAGGTGTTCCAGTCATCGACCGCGAGCTGGGTGTAGGTCTTGTTCATGGCCTGCAAGTCGCTCTTGACGCGTTGGAGCCTACTCTGGTCAGTTGGATCGGAGAAGATGGCGATGTCAACGTGGTCATGGAACTCGATCTCGAAGAACCGTTCGTTGCCCGACTCCCCCCCGCCTTCACCTAGCGTGGCGGAGAAGCTGATGTTGTATCTGTGACCATCGAACCACTGGTTGTACGGGGAGGTCCAATTGGCCTGCCCCCGCTGGTGTGGGTCGAGCAAGAACGGCCCGTTCTCGGCCGTCTGCTCGAACACCGTCTGACCGGTGTCCTCGTCGACGATCTTCATCGTCAGAACGTAGGTGCCCTCAATCACCCCGTTCAACAGCGGCACTGAGAAGCTGTGGGATGCCAGGCCGGAGGGGTTTGACGCGTAAACGCACTCGTAGATGATGTCAGTGACGCAGTCCATCACGTCGGGCTGCAGGAGGGTGATGTCAGCGTTGGCGATGCCGAATAGGATGGTGGACACGTTGTTCGCTGTGCTCATCTCGGGCTTGCCAAACCACTTCGAGGTGTTGTCGGTGTTGTCGTAGAGTGTCATCAGGTCGATCCTGTACAGGCCGTTCTCGAAGTCATGGGTTCCCATGTTGATGGTCCGCCTCTGTGCGGCGTCCATGCCTGAAACGCTCTCATTGTAGTAGCCGTCGTCGGTGAAGGTGTAGTCATCGACGCGGATGTTGTCTATCGCGAAGCCAGCATAGCCTGCGTTGCCGTTGACGCCGTCGTCGTTGGAGTAGAAGCGCCAAGTGAAGGTCACATCCGAGCCTGCGAGGGTGGTGCACTCGTCAGTCCAAGCGAAGGAGTCGGGGCTAGTAGTGTTAAGGAGGTGGACGTGGGTTAGGTCGATTCTGGCCGTGCCCACCATGTCCTCGGAGTCGAACCACTGCACCCAGCCGTCCTGGCCAATTCCGCCCGAGTGGTCGCCGGCGTACTCCACCTCCTCGTAGAGGCCGTTCTGGTCGAAGTCCTCGCAGTAGTGGAAGTACGTCTGGGAGACGCTGTTGAAGCCCGGGCGCAGTCCATTTGCGTTCAAGTCAGTCCAGCTCCCATAGATTACGCCCTGGTAGACCTCCCCGTCCCTGACCCAAGACGCCTCTAGGTAGGAGAAGTCGCGAACGGCCTGAACGTTGCCGTTCCTGTCTGCAATGTGGTCGCCCTCGGCGAAGTAGTCGAACGTCAGGAAGGTGAAGTCTGCGCCGCTGTCCGCGATCTCGATGGGTTCCAATGTCATCGTCTCGTTCCAGTCGTCGCCGTACCCCTCCGAGGGGTGACCGAGCCAGTAGGCCTGATTCTTGAACACGCCCTGGTTCTGGGGGAGCATCTCGTTGGAGCCCGTGGAGTCGTCTAGTCTGCTGCCGTTTTCGTTGCCGTCGTCCTACCAGATAGGCTCGAAACCGGAGAAGTCCTCGGCGGCTATAAGCTCAGGCAGGGCATTGTACACCTTGGCCTCGACCTCGAAGTCGACGATGGTGTTGCCCCAGTTCTGGACGCCTATGGTGATGTCTCGCTCGCCCGAGGCATACAGCTCGCCGTTCTCGAGGTCGAGCCATGGCTCCTCGATGAGCCCGGGGTCATACAGGTTCCTGACCGTCAACTGGAATCGGGTCTGGTCGTTGGTGCTGTCCTGGTCGGTGTAGCCAGTGGGGTTGGAGAGGGTAACGGAGACGTAGTATGTCGTGTTGTCAACGAAGTCGGCGGTGAGTTGCACCGTCTGCGACTCGCCGGCCGCCGCGTCAGTCAGAATCAGCGTCTGGCTCTCGACGGTAGAGTCGCCGAACGTGACGTCCCTCTTCCTGATGGTGATGTTGTCGAACGCGAAGCCGTCCAGACCGGAGTAGTCGGACGCGCCGACGGGGCCTACGCTGCCCTCGAGGCCGCTGCGGAAGCGGAACCTGATGTCGATGAGCTGCCCGGCGTAGGGCGTCAGGTCTATCGTGTCAGCCGTTTGATCCAATTCTCCGTCGTCCCAGCAGAAGGCTTGGGGATATCCAAAGTTCAGGTAGGGCATGGCGCACGAGTCTCGGATTCCCCCGCCCTCGGTGTAGTTGTTCCACAACGAGGATTGCCAGTCACCGTAGAAGTCATCGTTGTAGTCGTTGTACTCGGGGTCGGGGCTACTCGAGACGCGTTCCTCGATGCGGTACTTCCGCTCGTTGTCCCAGCCACCGTACCTCCAGACAGGCTCCCATCCGGTGCCATCGCTCCACACCTCGATGCTGCACGAGTCCTCATAGAGCCATCTCTCTATGACGTCGTAGGGCTCGGCCAGGAACAGTTGGAAGAAGCCAGCGCTGCAGATCGCATCGAGGTCCAAGAACGCGGCGTTCGCCCCCGACAGATCGATGTTCTCGAGGATAAGGGCCTCGTCCATGTGGTTGTAGTAGCCGGTGCTGCTGTTGCCGTCCGACTCGGGGTGCTCCACGCCCGCCCAGAAGAAGTTAGTCGGGTTCTGCCTAGCCTCCCATGGATAGTAGGCCACTTCATCCCAAGACTCGTTGTCCTCGTCAGGGACGGTGCTGCACGAGGACGTGCCGTTGTGCCCGCACTGGTAGTCGCTGTTGTTGTAGTGGACGACGTCCCCCTCGTAGTAGGTGGTGCCATTAATCCAGAACCTGTCCTCGTCTATGTGCCACGAGGAGTTCCCCTCCGAGTACTCGCCGGTGTAGGAGTACTTCTGGAGCTGGGCGCCGCCGAGGTTGACGTCCGCCGATTCGGACTCGAAGTCGTTGTAGTAGACGATCGTGTCCGTGCCACCCAGGACCTCCTTGACTGTGAGGTCGACGTCCACGCTACCGCTCGCGATGGGGTTTAGCCCGGTGTTCTTGATGGTCACATTCACCCATCGGTTGCCCTCACCGACTATGCTCTGGAAGGTCGCCGGGTCCATTACCGAGGGCTCTATTGTGACCCTTGTGATGCCCAGGTCATAGTTGTCGAGCGCGAGCACGGAGAGGTAGTCGCCCTGTCCGGCGTATCCCTGGGTGTCGAGCCACATCGCGTTGTTGGAGAACCGGTAGGTGTAGTCCGCCTGCCCGATGACCACCTCTAGTGCGCTGTCCTCGCCGCCCTGAAGCTGGCCTGGCACGGCCATGGTCGGGCGACGTCCGACATCGAATGAGAGCGGGGACAGATAGCCCGGACCACTGGGGTCGGCGAGCAGTATCTGGACGGTGTTCAGCGCCCTGAGGTTTGGACGGAGCAGGTAGGTCTGATTCTGAGAAGTCGACTCCTGGGTGTCTAGGAGAGTGAGCGATGTGGGTACAAAGAAATCGACCTCGCCGTCCCGGTTGACATCCGAGATGGTTACCGAGGCACCCATGTAGTTGCCGTACGGGACGTAGTTCTGTGTGTCCCAGCTGCCGCCGCTCTTGGTTGCGTAGGTCAGGTTGCCGGTGATGCCGTCGACGGCGACTATCAAGTCGATCTCATTCGTATCGTCGTCAGGAGTGGTGTCCGCGATGTCTATCCCGAACAGCTCGTAGTCATGCTCGACATCGAGCGTGAATTCGTGCATGGTGCCGGCTGAGGTCGGGTCCATCGGGTTGGGGTAGGTCCCAGTGAGGCAGTCGTACTCGAGGACGGTCATGTTGTCGAAGGTCCCCCTAGAGTAACCCACGCCCGTGTTGTAGGGCGGGGTCCTGAGCAGCCATATGTCCTGGTCCTCGCACTCGCCGGGAAGCGGATCCCCGGTCAGGGGGTTGGTCTGTAGGTCCTCGTTCCAGTTTCCGAACATTACGGCGGTGTAGTAGCCGTTGGTGAGCGGGACTGAAATGGGTGCGTGCTGGTTGGATGGGAGGGTGTAGTCGGGACCCTTGTAGACTTGGATGAACTGGTTGGCGAAAGTGGCGTCGGTCGAGACGAAGGCTACGTCGGCATAGCCATCATCGGTGATGTCGCCGACATCGAAGCTAGAGAGGTAGGGGTTGACGACTGTGATTGTATCGAACATCTCCTCCCACTCGTTGACCCGTTCGTCGCAGACGCCCTTCAGCACGGTCAGGTTGCCGGGTCTGACGAATGACTCGTCGGTGAACCTAGCGTTCTGCTGGTAGTAGATCACGTCGTTTACCTCGTCACCGTCAACGTCGGCTATCTCGACCCTGTTGCCATCGGCAACGTCCCTGAACCCGGCCCTGAAGGAGTCGTTGTTCGAGATCAGCACGTCCTGGCGATCACCGAAGCCGCCCGAGCCGTCATTGTAGAGGAAGCTGATGAAGTGGCCCATAGCGCTACCCGAGGCGATGTCGTTATCGCCATCGCAATCCAAGTCGCCAATCGAGATGTGCAGTGGGTCGCGCTGCACCCCGTACTGGGTGGTGTGCGATGCTGAGGCCAAGGGAGTCATTGCAACGAACAAAGAAGTCAGCATAAGGAACACTAGTGCCACAGCCCTCCTCCCCTCTCGGAGGCGACCGTAGGAAGGCTCTGAGCAACGAACCATGCCGACTCGGACTTTCGTGCCTCTCTTATGTATTGCCTAGTGATGACTTTTCACAGCATCGGAAGGACGTACCCGTATTCCCATTCACTAGTGTGATTTAATGGGACTCGAGCCAACTCGGATTGGGCGAGTAACTGACCTCTGCTCCGCCGTAGACCTTCTCGAGGCGCCCCATCATCCAGAGGCGGTCTAGGAAGATCTCCAAGTCGACTCCCTCCCGGTTCATCCTCTCACCGATCACAAACTCGATGGTGCTGATTGGGAGCGAGGACTGCCCGTGTTCCCTGACAACGAGACCGAGCAGAATCTGGAGCCAAGCCTCGGCGAGTGGGTCCCCTGAGAGGTTGTTACTCAGGGGCTCCGGGGCCTCTATCTCCTCGAGGAACTCCACGATGGCCCTTATGTCGGGCTCTGACGGCTTAGCTATGCCCTTCTCGTCCGCCCTTGCCTCGACATCCAAATCCCCTATTGCCCTTACCACAGAGGGGATCCTAGACGGGTCTGGAGGTGGCCCGGGCAACCCCTCTTCCGCTTCTACCTCATGTTCCTCCATCTCAACACCTGACGAGGCTATTGTGGCGGCTTGTGTGTTCAACCTTTTGCAAGGTTGCGGAGAACGGTTGGCAGAATGCCCCCGTTCCTGTAGTAATCTACCTCCACAGGGGTCTCGAGCCTGACGACGGCTTCGAAGGAGAAATCAGTGCCGTCGTCCCTCTTGGCTGTGATGCTGATCTCGGAGAACGGTGCGAGGTTTCCATTGGCTGGGATATCGAAGGCCTCCGATCCGTCAAGACCCAGAGTCTCGGCGTTCTGGCCCTCCTTGAAGGTAAGGGGGAGGACCCCCATGCCAACTAGGTTGGATCGATGGATGCGCTCATAGGAGGTCGCGATGACGGCCCTGACGCCGAGTAGAAGGGTTCCCTTCGCTGCCCAGTCCCTGCTGCTCCCCGTCCCATACTGCGAGCCAGCGAGAACGACCAGTGGGGTTGCGTCGTCACGGTACCTGTTGCTGGCCTCATAGATCGAGGTCACCTCCCCAGAGGGGAAGTGAGTGGAGAATCCTCCCTCCGTGCCCGGGGCTACGTGATTCCGCATCCTGATGTTAGCGAATGTGCCACGTACCATCACCTCGTGGTTGCCCCTGCGGCTCCCAAACGAGTTGAAGTCTCGCGGCTGGACCCCCTTGTCCATCAGATACTGTCCCGCTGGTCCGTGATGGGGGAATGCGCCTGCGGGGCTTATGTGGTCCGTTGTGACCGAATCGCCGACCTTGACTAGGACCCTTGCCCCTGTAATCGGCTCGATGGGCACGGGCTCGGGCTCGATTCCCTTGAGGAAGGAGGGGAGACGGACGTAGGTGGACGTGTCGTCCCAATCATAGAGGGCGCTCGACTCGCTGGGAATGGCGTCCCATCGCGGTTCGCGCAGGATGTCCGAGTATCGCGCCGTGAACATCTCCGGGCCAACAACTCTCCCTACGGTCGAGTTGATCTCCTCGTCACTGGGCCAAATGTCAGCGAGCATAACCGGGTCGCCGGATGCAGTGTGGCCGAGGGGGTCGGTCGAGAAGTCGATGTCGAGAGTGCCCGCTAGGGCGTAAGCCACCACCAAGGGCGGGCTAGCAAGGTAATTCGCCTTGACCTTCTGGTGTATCCTGCCCTCGAAGTTTCGGTTGCCGGAAAGCACGCTTCCAACGACCAAGGCCACCTCGTCAATTGCTGTCTCGATCTCCTTGTCGAGTGGGCCCGAGTTGCCGATGCAGGTGGTGCAGCCGTAACCGACGACGCTGAAGCCCAGTGCGTTGAGGTCATCCGTGAGGCCAGCAGCGTCGTAATACTCCGTTACAACCCGACTTCCGGGGGCTAGGCTGGGCTTGACCCAAGGCTTGATCGACAGCCCCCGAGCTCGTGCGTTTCGTGCAACCAGGCCCGCGGCGATCATTACGCTCGGGTTGCTGGTGTTCGTGCAGCTCGTGATTGCGGCGATGACCACGTCGCCATGCCCCAAAATGGAGTCGCGCCCGGCGATTGCGACGCTGGCGTCGTTCTCAGAGGGTTCGACTCCGTGTCCCTGATGACCGATAGGCGCATTCAGGCTGGACCTCCAGTGCGATTTCATCTCGGATAGGGGGACCCTGTCCTGAGGCCTCTTGGGTCCGGCCAAAGAGGGGTCGACGGTTGCAAGGTCGAGCGACAGCGATGAGGTGAACTCGGGGGTTGGGGTGGATTCGGAGTAGAAAAGTCCCTGCGCAGTGAGATAACGCCTGACGTTCTCAACGTGCGAGGGGTCACGCCCGGACAGCAACATGTAGTCGAGAGTGGTCTGATCCACGGGGAAGAAGCCGCAGGTAGCGCCGTACTCCGGGGCCATGTTGGCGATCGTCGCACGGTCGGGGAGGCTGAGGTTTGCCAGACCGGCCCCGTGGAACTCGACGAACTTGCCCACGCAGCCGTGCTCCCTAAGCATCTGTACGATTCGCAGGGTCATGTCGGTAGCTGTGACACCGGGTTGCAGTGAGCCCGTGAGATCAAATCCGACGACCTCCGGCAGCAGCATGAAGATCGGCTGACCGAGCATCACTGCTTCGGCCTCAATCCCACCAACGCCCCAGCCGAGGACCCCCAGGCCGTTGATCATCGTAGTGTGGGAGTCGGTGCCGACGAGGGTGTCCGGAACCCACATCCCATCCTCCTCACGGGCCACGCTAGCAATCCACTCTAGGTTCACCTGGTGAACGATGCCACGCCCGGGAGGCACGGCACGGAAGTTGTCGAGACTCTGCTGGCCCCACTTGAGGAACTTGTAGCGCTCGAAGTTACGCTCATACTCGATTTCCAAGTTGCGTTCGCGGGCGTCAGGGAAGAGGCCCGAGACGTCGACCTGCACAGAGTGGTCGATCACGAGATCGACGGGGACCTGTGGGTTGACTCGAGAGGGGTCACCACCGAGCTCCAGCATGGCGTCCCTCAGCGCGGCGATGTCCACCAAAGCTGGAACACCGGTGAAGTCCTGCAGTATAACGCGGCTGGGGCTGAAGGGAATCTCCTCGGGGGACATGGCGGGTGACCAAGATGCGATGTGCCTGATGTCATCCTCACCGACGAGGAAGCCGTCGCAATTCCTGAGCACCGACTCAAGCAGTACCCTGATGGTGAAGGGGAGATCGTCCAATTTGCAGATTCCTACGCCCTCAAGGGCGTTGAGGTCCATGAAGGAAGCAGTGGAGCCATCGGATTTTTCGAAGGTGGAGAGCGCTCCGAATGGGTCGATTGGAGACATCCAGCCACCTGTCAACAACCCTCTGGGCGTGGTACATGAAGTTGACCGTTAGCCCACGTGTGGGTCGGGGACTATGCCGTTAGATGGGCCATCAACAGACGGACTGGTTCGACGGGGACGTTGTTGGCATCGGTGGGGACCTCGCTCATCGCATTGACGTGCTCCATACCGGATATCACATATCCGAATACCGTGTGGCAGGACTCCTGGGAGCAATCTTTGCCCTCCTCCCAATCCAGGTGAGATGCCTGGCCGTCGTCAGGCACGATGTAGAACTGGCTGCCGTCGGTATTGAGGCCGGCGTGAGCAGCGGCGATCGCCCCCGCTGTGTGCTTGAGGCCATTCTCATGTTCGTATGGTATCGACCAGTCCTCCAAGGAGCACTGATCAACAGGAACCTCCCGACCGTCGCACCAGCCGTAGTAGTGGGCGGAGTAACCTCCCCTGCCCTGTTGATTCTCGATGTCCCCCCCTTGTATCATGAAGTCACCAATGATCCTGTGGAACTCGGTGAAGTCGTACCGGAAGTCCTCTACGTGGGAGACGAAGCTCTCCACGTGCAGTGGAGCATCGCTCTGGTAGAGCTCTATCTCAATCTCGCCCTTCACATCCTGGCCGTCAACGGAGTATGTCACCTCAATGATGACAATCGGGTTGAGCTCATCCTCGGCGAGGAAGTCTGCCACGACCTTGAACGAGACCAGTACCAGAATGAGCGAAGCCAACATTGCGAACAGGCCTAGGGGGGTGGGGTTTCCTTCATCGAACATCTGGAGCCCGAGCCCAAGAGAGATGGCCTGCTCGTCCATCATCGATGCGAGTTTGTTCATCCTCCTGCGAGTCTCCTTGTTTTTGGGGTCGAAAGCCAGTGCCTTGGAGTAATCCTTGTGAGCCTTCTGCCAGTGGCGCTTCTGGTTTGGCTCGTCGATTCGCCCCAACTCCGTATTGGCATCTGCAGCGTATCTCAGGGTCCTAGACTCCTGCGCCTTATTCTCTGCGAGAGGCCAAGCGGATCTAAGGACGCTGAGGGCTTCCTCCGGCTCTTCGTTCTCGGTCAGCTCGATGGCATTGTCCCAAGCCTTCTGCAGCTCCTCGGGTATGGGCATCGGCTGGCCGACCGCGCCATCATTGAAAATTACAACGGATGACCGGCAGGGGAGAAAACGAGGGTTTTACCATGGTAACCCATAAGACCCCCGCTCAATGCCATATCCCCTGAGAGCGGACCGGTGGAGGGTGACTCAGCGCTGGGGACAACGAAAGCAATGGGAAAGACCGTCAACGATTTCGTCATTAACATCGCAACCGCAAATGGCACTGGGTCGCAGTCATCCAACCTCACACTATTGCACTCGATGTTCGAGATGGGCGTGCCAGTCAGCGGCAAGAACCTCTTCCCGAGCAACATCTCCGGGCTGCCCACTTGGTTCATCATCAGGGCCAGCGATGCGGGTTACCAGGCTCCCGGCGACAAGACCGACATCCAAGTGATCATGAACAAGGACACCTGGCTGGAGGACCAGGAGAAGGCCGAGCCTGGGACGATAATTGTCTACAACGAGGACGTCAAGCTCCCGATGGAGCGCGACGACTGCGTCCTCCTGGGCATGCCGATGACCAAGATGGCAAGGGGAATCAACCCCAAACTAGCACGACTAATGGCCAATATGTACTACGTCGGAGCTCTCGCCCACCTCCTCGACATCGAAGAAAGCGCGATTGCGGGGGCGATATCGAGCCAGTTCAAGGGCAAGGAGAAGGCGATTGAGTTCAACATGCGCGCCATATCGGAGGGCAGGGCCTATGCCGAGGAGAACTGGGACTTCGAGTGCCACCTATCCGTCGAGGCACGGGACAAGGACCCAGACACCTTCCTCGTCGAGGGCAACGATGCGACGGCCCTAGGCGCGATCTACGGCGGGATCAACTTGCTCTCGTGGTACCCGATAACACCCTCGTCATCCCTAGCCGAGTCAGTCATCGGCTGGCTTCCGGAGCTCCGGACCGACGGCAACGGGGGCTCGACCTGCGCGGTCGTCCAAGCCGAGGACGAGATTGCCGCCGCGGGGATGGTGGTAGGGACCGGGTGGGCCGGCGGAAGGGGCATGACGTGCACCAGCGGCCCGGGAATCTCGCTAATGTCGGAGTTCATCGGGCTTTCATACTTCTCCGAGGTGCCAGGCGTCATCTGGGACATCAACCGTGTGGGACCGTCGACGGGATTGCCGACACGGACCCAGCAGGGTGACCTGTCGATGCTCTACGAGGCGAGCCATGGGGACACCCAGCACATAGTGCTCATCCCCGGCACGGTGGACGAGTGCTTCGAGTACGGCTGGCGCGCCTTCGACTACGCCGAGCGGTTCCAGACCCTGGTCTTCGGCTTCGGCGACCTCGACCTCGGGATGAACCGCTGGGCGACCTCCGGTTTCCAATACCCCGACGAGGCGATGGACCGCGGGAAGGTCATCCGCACCCAGAAGGAGATGGATGCCATACCTAACTACGGCCGGTACAGGGACGTCGACGGCGATGGCATCCCGTACAGGACCCTGCCCGGAAGCGGCCTCGACCCGATCCTGTACCGAGGGACGGGGCACGACGAGGACGGGGTCTACTCGGAGGACCCGCAGGTGTACAGGGACACGATGGTACGCCTGCGGAAGAAGATCGACGGGGCACGCGAGCACCTTCCGGCACCGGTCATCCGCGAGGAGGAGAAGAAGGAGGTCGGCATTGTCTTCTACGGCTCGATGGAAAACACGATAGTCGAGATCGACGACTTGCTCGAGGCCACCGGCCTCTCGGTCAGCACCTGCCGCGTGAGGGCCCTCCCAGTCCATCCCGAGGTCGAGGCCTTCATCGACCGTCACGAGACCAACATAATACTAGAGATAAACCGCGACGGGCAGCTCTACGGCATCCTGCGCAGGGAGATCCCAATCAAGCTGGTGCCGAAGCTGCACAGCGTCGCCTACAGCGACGGGCTGCCGCCGAGGGCGCGCGTGTACGCGGGAAGAATCCTCGAGACACTGCGGGAGGTGGCCGCATGACCGCGATGAAGCTGAACGTGATCGAACTCGAGAAGTCCGAATACACCGGGGGCAAGTCCTCGATGTGCCCGGGGTGCGGCCACGACCAAATCTCGAACGTGATCATCCAGGCCGCCTGGGAGAACGGGATCGAGCCCCAAGGCATCGCGAAGATGAGCGGCATCGGGTGCTCCTCGAAGACGCCCGCATACTTCCTCGGCAACAGCCACGGCTTCAACACCGTTCACGGCCGGATGCCCTCGGTGACCACCGGCGCCAACATGGCCAACAAGGACCTGTCATTCATCGCGGTCTCGGGGGACGGCGACACCGCCAGCATAGGCATGGGGCAGTTCGTTCACGCCATCCGCAGGAACGTGGACATGGTGTACATCATCGAGAACAACGGCGTCTACGGCCTGACCAAGGGGCAATACAGCGCCACGGTTGAGAAGGGCTCCAAGAAGAAGAAGGGCACTGTCAACGAGCAGCCGCCCATCGACCTGTGTGCCATGGCCATCAACCTCGGGTGCGGCTTCGTCGCTCGCTCCTTCTCGGGCAGCAAGAAGCAGCTTACTGCACTGGTGCGAGCGGCCATGAGCCACAGGGGGATGGCAATCCTCGACATCATATCCCCCTGCGTGACCTTCGCCAACAACGACGAGTCGTACCGCTCCTACAACTACGTCAAGGGAAACGACGAGGTCCTCCACATCCTCGACTACATCCCGCACTTCTCCCCCATAGAGGAAGTCGACATCCCCGAGGGCGAGTACCAGGAGATCCAGCTCTTCGACGGCTCCACGCTCAGGCTGGAGACTGTGGGCTCTGACCACGACCCGAGCGACGTCGTCTCAGCGCTCAGCGCCATACACGAGGCCGAGAAGGGCGGCCGCCACGTGACCGGTCTGCTGTACTACGACCCAGGCGTTCCGACGGCAACCGACGCGCTGGGGCTGGCCGACACCCCTCTGATGGCCCTGACAGAGGACCAGATGCGCCCCAGCAGGGAGAGCCTGGAGCGCGTGAACGCCGGCTTCAGAACCACATGAGCGACCGCACAGAGCGCTCGGGTTTCTTGAAATATCCAGCCCGTCTCCGTGCGCTGCCAGTCCCTTAGTGTAGCGGTCCATCATACGAGACTCTGGATCTCGTGACCCTGGTTCGAATCCGGGAGGGACTACCAATCGCCTCGTTCCCCGAAATAACCATTGTTAGTTGGTGACTTCAGCGAATAATGGAGCCCCTCTTCCTCCTCGCTTGCCTCGGGGCATTCTTTGCTGCAGCTCTAACCGTGCCCGCAGGCTTCGGCCTCTCGACAATGCTGACTCCGATCGTCCTCCTCCTAATGGGGCCTCACGAAGCGGTGGCCGTCGTTGCAGTGGTGCACGGTGCACACAATGCGGGGAAATATCTGGCGTTGCGTGAGAGCGTCGATGTCTCCGCATTCAAACACTACGGCATCTGGTTGGTCATCGGTGCCGTCCTCGGTGCCTTATTGCAAAATCAGGTACCGCAGGACCCGCTTCTTGCCATAATCGGCCTCTTCCTCGTTCTCCTACCACTCTTGTCCCTAAGCGAGTCGTGGACAGGGTATAGGATTCCAGAGGCCAACGACCGAGTTGGGGGCTTCGCGTCCGGGTTCATGGGGGGCCTCTCTGGGCATCAGGGTGCCCTGCGGGCGATGTTCCTTACACGGCGATTGACGGACAAGATGGCCTACGCTGCAACGGCGAGCGTGCTCGCTTTGTGCGTGGACGCCTCGCGGGTTCCAGTCTACCTCATTTTCCGTTTCGACGAAACTGTAGCACATGCACAGCTCACGGCGTTCCTCGTAGTTGCCGCCTTGCTTGGCGTTCGGGTGGGGAAGCGGTGGTTGGAGTCCATGAAATCGGAGTGGGTACACAACTTCGTGACGGTGGGAATCGTTGCCAGTGGGGTCTTCTATCTCTTTGAGGCGCTTACGTGACAGCAGGGTGGTACTAGGGTTCAGGCCCCCTTCCCACCAAGATGCCTCAGAGGGACTGGTAGAGGAGCTGCGAAACCCAACTCACCATCATTACGATCATGAACCAGCCCAAGGCGGTCTTGGCCCATCCGGTTGGCTCCCTCTTTGGCGGGAACGGGTCTATCCCGACGTCAATTGCATCAGCGATGATCTTGAGCTCTTCCTCGATGGTCTCTGGTGGCTTCATCGGCCTCACGGCTCCGAGGTCGGGTCCCAGCCTGAGACGTAAGACTCCTCGAGCGCGGCGAAGGCCTCCTCGGTTCCCGACAAATCCACCTCCAGCGCGGCTATGTTCTCCGATATCCTGGCTGGGTTGCTGGACTTCGGTATCGTAATCGCGCCCGCGTCCAAGCACCACTTGATCGCCGCTTGCGCGGGCGTGCACCCGAGCGATGCGGCGATCTCGGTGATCCCTCTCTCGGAGATCTTGTGTCCTCGGGCCAGCGGGGAGTAGGCCATCACTTTCGCTCCCACCCCCTCGGTAGCCGCACGCAGGGCCGGGCGCTGGAGCCACGGGTTGACCTCGATCTGGTTGACGGAAGGCATCACGCTGGCGTAGGACAGCATGGCGTCGAGGTGGTGCGCGCCGTAGTTGCTGACCCCGATGGAGCGCGTCCACCCGTTGGACAGGCACTCCTCCATGCCCTGCCAGACCGGAGCCCTCGCATTGGGGTCCTTCGGAGGTGAGTGCACCAGGTAGAGGTCCATCTGTTCGAGGCCGAGGTTCTCGAGGCTCTCCTGGCAGCGCTGGATGGTGTCCTCGTAGCCAGTGGCATGGGGGGTTCTGAGCTTGGTCACGATGAACAGGTCTTCCCGGGGGAGGGCGGATTCACGAATCGCTTCGCCGACCTCGTCCTCGTTGCCGTAGGCCATCGCCGTGTCGATCATCCTGTAGCCCTGCTCGAGCGCGTATAGCACGGAGGCCTTGCACTCGCCGGGCTCGCCCATCAGGTAGACGCCTAGGCCGAACCTCGGCATCTCGGCCTGATGCAGTCCCTCGCCCGTGCTGGTGCTGGTGTTCGCTATGGTTAACGAGTCCATGCCCTGCGAAGGGTAGATTACGTATTCAACCGTTATTGTAGCGAGGTTGAAGCGGCACACCTCGTCGAATGGATATGGGAGAGTTGCCGGACGGGATGGATATGCCCGAATCCGAGATTACGACTCCGCATCCATCGGCCTCCGTGATCCTCAGCAGGGAGCGTGCCGCCGGACACGAGATACTGCTGGGGCATCGTGTCTCCGAGCTTCCCGCCTTCCCTGATGTCTGGTCGTTCCCAGGTGGTGGCATCAGCAGGGTCGACAAGGCTGCAGCCGAATCTCAT
Organism: Thermoplasmatota archaeon; assembly: GCA_036336595.1. Classification (GTDB taxonomy): domain Archaea; phylum Thermoplasmatota; class Poseidoniia; order Poseidoniales; family Thalassarchaeaceae; genus UBA36. Next base: position 53,210 of record JAYZFV010000009.1, read on the forward strand.
CCGGAGTGGCTCTCCGAGAGAGGAGGGGATCGCGTCTCTGCTTTCGCGCTGCTAAGGGAGATGGTCGAGGAGTTAGGAGTCGCGCCTGACGGCGGTGGCGGCTTCTGCGAGGTCAGCGCCGAAGTCAGGGAACTGGTCTGTGGCGACAAAGCAGGCTGGCTGGAGTCGATGGAGTCGGGAGAACTGACCGCTGACGGGTTCCACTGTGAGATAATCACCGAGCGAATCACACCTCCTCAGGCACCCGCTCGCTTCCATAACCTGTTCTTCCACGTTCCAACTGGTGACCCCGGAGTCACTCCGACATTCCCCCCGGGCCGCTCGGAGTTCGACGAGTTCCGATGGTGGAGGCCCGCTGACCTGCTTGCCTCATGGGAGGGTAACGAGTTACGACTGCCGCCTCCCATCGTTACACTCGCTCGCGACCTAGTCGAGGCCATTGAGCGCGAGGGTGACTTGCAGTCCGCGTGCGACGCCCTAGCAATCGACCCGCCCTCTGGCCCGCACAGATTCGAGTACGGCCCGGGTGTCGAGTGCATACTAATTCGAACGGCCACGCTGCCCCCTGCTACCCACACCAACTGCTACATCTTGGGAGAGAGGGGAGGGGAGCGCGTCATTGTCGATCCCGCAGCTAGGGACGAGGAGGGGCTCGAGGAACTGGCCCTCAAGGTGCAGGAGATACACGATGACGGGAGCTCCATCACGGCCACCATATTCACCCACAGGCACCCCGACCACGTAGGAGACTTGGGGCGCATCTCGGAAATCTACCAAGCCCCGATATGGGCCAGTCAGGAGACTCGGGCGTCAATCGCCCCCTTTGACACTGACCGCGTGCTCAGCGAGGGTAACTCGTTCGTGCTCGAGGGACCGAGCGGAGGTGTCCGCTGGGATGTAATCGAGAGTCCGGGGCACTGTCCCGGTCAAGTCTGCCTGGTCAGCGGGGCAGGGGTGGTGTCCGGGGACAACTGCTCGACTGTTGGTACCATTCTGGTGCCTTCGGGCGAGGGCGACATGGGTGCTTACATCTCCGGTCTCGAGAGGATTCGCGATTTGAAGCCGAAGGTGCTGTTCCCAGGCCACGGCCCCCTCGTCGCCAACCCGGAGAGGCTGCTGACACACTACATCGAGCACCGTAAGGCGCGGCACCAGAAGGTCCTCGAGGCGGTACGGGCAGGCAACTCGGACATTCCCAGAATCGCCATCGCGGCATACTCTGACACTCCTGGAGCCCACCCGACTCTAGCCGAGGATCAGACCCTTTCGCACCTGAAGGAATTGGTCCGCACGGGCACAGTTAGAAGGTCAGGTGAAGATTTCCTCGTCTGATAATTTCCTCGTCAAGGTTCAAATCTACTTTACAGGGGCATATCGAATGGTTGGCTGATGCTAAGAAGAGAAGTTGTGATCGAGCCCGACCGAAGTGGGATGTATCTTGTAGATGGTTACATCAATGGCAAGTCAGTAAAGTTCTGCGTAGACACAGGGGCTAGTGGAATCGTCATCACAGATGAGAAGGCCGATGCCATTGGTCTGGATTGGAGGAGTGGAAGCAAGGGTCATTCGAATACTGTTGGGGGGCTTACTGAAAGGTGGAGCATGCCCTTACACTCGGTTAGAATTGGGGATATAGAAGTCAGAAAAGGGTTAGTGGGTGGAGTCATTCCCGCAATGGATTTAGTGATAGCTGATGCACTCCTTGGGATGAGCTTCCTAAGAGAGATTGAATTCACGCAAGATGAAGGGAAACTAATACTACAAGACGACTCGCCGGAAACGATGCCGGCAGCGGACGCAGACCGATGGTGGGACAATAAAGAGTCCGACGAAGAGGACGAGGGTTCTTCTCAGGGCGAGAGCACTCGCAAGGAGGAGATCGACCAAGCCGAGCACGAGGCCAAGATGGCCCAAATTGAGTTCGAAGAGTCCGAGGCGAAGAGGAAGCTGGCGTGGTCCCAAAAAACAACTCCAATGGTCTATGACGTGGACAAAGACGGGGACGGGACGATCACCGAGCAGGAGAAGATAGCTCATGAGACCGGAGGCGGAGTCCTAGGGCTCTGGTGGCTCACCCCAGAGGAGGCAATCACCATCGGAATCTCTGCAATGCTAGTCATCTTCACCCTAGGCATGGGGGCAATAGTATCCTCGGATGAGGTGGAGTGGGCAACTGCCGAAGGAACAGTAGTCGTAGGCACCTCATGGTGGGAGGAGGAGTATGAGATGGAGGATTGTCTCTACGACGATTACAAAGACGAGTACTACGACTGCTACTATTACTACGAGTACGAATGTGGAGCTGATGTCGACTATGAGTTCGCTATTGACGGGGTGGAATACTCTGGGATGGACGGCGTAAACCTCGGAATTTGGGATGACTACTGCCTGGAAGAGGTTGAGTTCAACGTCCTCCCTCTAAACAGCGCTGTGACTGTTTGGTATGACAAGGAAAACCCCGAAAATAATCACTTGAGTGAACCTGGTGGAGCTCAGTTCATCATCTTCTACTGCTGCATGCCGTTTTTCCTAATCCTCCTATTAGTCACACTGGTTAACGCTAGACTCAGTAACTCCCCTAAGGACTTCGACTATGGAGAAAGCCGCATTGTAGATGGCATGCCTGGAATGTTCAGAACCGATTCCGAAGGAGGTATTGCCGGAACAGGCGGGGGCGTGCACCACCACTACCACGGCAGCCACGGACGCTGGGGGTGGGGCCGAAGGATGTTCGGAAGACCGAGAGGCGTCCGGAGAGCCCGCTCGAGAGTAAGAACCGGAGGAAGAACGTCAGGGGGGAGGAGATCCACGGGCGGTGGAAGAAGGTCCGGTGGTGGCGGAAGAAGGTCTTCCGGCGGTGGTGGAAGACGCAGCAGATGACCCTGTATGGCTTCGGCAACGCTGAAATCCCAATCTTACCACGGAATCAGTAGATGGACGACCTTTGGAGCGGCGCGCCTGTAATGGAAGGGGCCAGTGCGGAGGAGAGATGGGTCGAGGTAGCGCCAGCAGTCTCCTTGAGGGTCCTCATCTGGAAGCCGGACGATGCGGCTGCAGCTGGGCAGAACCCAGTGGTGATGGTGCCTGGCTGGGGCTCCGTCTTCGAGGGCTGGCGGCCGCTGGTTACCGAGTGGGTCAAGCGTAGGCCGCTGTATTACGTCGAGACCAGGGACAAGGGTAGCGCGAGGATAGGTCGCCCGGTCATGAAGTCTGACTTCCCCATGGAGAAGCACGGGGAGGACGTCGCAGCGGTCCTCGAGGCGCTGGGCATCGAACATTCTGAGGTCGACTGGTACTCGTCATCGCTGGGCGCGACGCTATTGATTGACGCCTACCAGAGAGGGGCTCTCGGAGGGCGGAGCTCGGTACTGCTAGCACCCAACCCAGACTTTGACTTCCCCCTGTGGTCCCGTATCATGATCAACTTCCCGCTGCCGATGTTCGTCTACCGACGCCTTGTGAATTTCGTCGCTTGGGTGGTCGATAGGAGGACCGAGGAGGAGGGGCAGAAGATTCGCTACCGCAGGGCCCTGCTCGCCCAGGACGTCAGGCGCATGCTACTGTCAGCCAGAGTCAACCTCGGCTACAGCCTTCCAGCCGACCTTTCCGCAATTGAGGTCCCGTGCGCAGTCATGACCGCCTCGTCCGACACCCTGCACGGCATTGACAAGGTCCGCCAGGTAGTCGATGCAATGCCAAACTGCCTGCTCATAGAAGTGCCTTCTAACCAGTATGCGCATGAGCCCGATGTGCTTGCAGAGATCGAGGAATTCCAGTCCTCAGTGGCAAAATAGCGGGTTCTCGCAAAGCGATTGCCTGATGAAGGGCAGCCGAGCCGGCCGACTTGAGCAGCATGCGTGAGCAATCGTCGTCGTTCGATATCGCGCGCATCGTGCGTGAGCTTTCCGAGATGGTCGGCGCTCGTGCGCGCAAGGCCTACCAGCCGCACTACGAACAGGTCGTCCTGCGGCTGAATCGCAAGGGACTGCCATCGACCGACCTCGTCATCGTCGGGGGGCGACGCGCCTACACCTCAAGGCGGGACAGGCCGATGCCGTCGAAACCGTCACAGTTCGCCATGGTCCTGCGCAAGCACCTCAACAACTCCCGGCTGGTCGCAGTCGAGCAGTACGGCTTCGACCGAATAATCGAGCTGACCTTCGAGCACGGTGGCGGCCGCGTCAGTCTCGTCATCGAGCTGTTCCGCGACGGCAACGTGCTGCTGCTAGACAGCGAGGGAGTCATCATCCAGCCTCTGACGCACGCCAAGTACGCCAGTCGCTCGCTCAAGAGGGGGGTTCCCTACACCCCTCCTCCCGAGACCGTGGATCCGCGCCAGATGGACAGGGCGGAGCTCGACGATCTGCTTGACGGCAGCGAGCACGACCTCATCCGCACCCTCGCCGCCCGTGCTAACTTCGGGCGCATCTATGGGAGCGCGGCCTGCTCCATAGCAGGACTGGAGGAGAAGGCAGCCGCCAGCTCATTGGACTCCGGGCAGCGCGATGCGCTGGAGGAGGCCATCCAGTCGATGCTTGCTGAGCTGTCCGATGGTGCCGGCGCGATGATGTGGATGGTCGACTCGGAGGCACTGGCGGCTTGGAACGAAGCCGACAACGAGGCCGACAGAGACACCGCTTCGGCGGGAATCTCCGAAATCGCCCCGATTGACCTGTCCTACATGGATGCAGTAATGATGGTCGAAATCGGTTCGCTATCCCTTGCCTACGACGCCGTCTTCGGCTCTCACGACGCTGCTGCCTTCATCCGCCGAGAGGAGGAGCGATTGGTCGACTCAGGAGATGCCGAGGTTGAGCAGCAAGCCAAGTTGGACCGCAGGGCTGCTCAGCAGACAACGGCCATCGACAGGTTCCACGAGCGTGCTGCCATCACGCAGGAACTGGGCAAGGCCATCCAGGACAACTGGGAGCATACAGAATCCATCCTCAGTCAGTTCAACACGGCCGTCGAGTCCGAGAGCTGGCTGGACGTCGCGGACAAGATATTCGATGTACAGTGGATCGACAGCGTCGACCCAGCGAGGCGAACCATAGTCGCCTTCCTGCCCGACGAGGACGGCGAGCCCGGTGCCAGCATCACCCTCGAGGTCTCCAAGACCGTTCATCAGAATGCCCAACGCTACTTCGAAGAGGCTCGAGTACAGAAGAACAAGGCCAAGGGCGCTCAGGTCGCCTTGGCCGGCACCGAAGAGGCACTCGAGAAGGCCGAGAAGCGTGCCGCAAAGGACGCGGCCGCAGGCAGGCTGCGGGCAAGGCAGAGGAGCAAGCGCTTCTGGTTCGAGAAGCATCGCTGGGCCATGCTCTCAGGAGGGCATCTGCTAATTGGCGGAAGGGATGCGAAGGGCAACGACATCGTCGTTCGCAAGCACCTGACCTCAAACGACCTTTACGTCCACGCCGACTTGCACGGAGCGCCCTCGTGCTCTCTCAAACTCAAGGACGGCCTGTCACACAACCAGAACCCGTCCGAGGCAGTTCCTGAGGGAGTCGCTTCGATGCAAATCGTCCAGAACCTGGGAGGGGAGCTCGAAGACGCGAGGGGGCTCGCAGAGTCGTTGCACTCAGAGGCCGCACAAATTGCGGTCTGCTGGTCGAGGGCGTGGGGCGGCGGCGGTGCGGCTGCCACGGCGTTCCACGTCAGGCCGAGCCAGGTGTCGAAGACCGCAGAGACCGGTGAGTCGCTCGCTCGGGGCTCGTTCGTCGTGCGTGGCCAGCGCAACTGGCACCGAGACCTGCCACTCGAGCTCGCTATCGGGATGGCAATGGTGAACGGCGCCCCGATGCCCGTCTCTGGAACTCCTGCCACGATTTCGGAAAACTTCGAGCGCTGGGCGACGATCTCGCCCGGGCGCGAGAAGAAGGAGAGCGTGGCGAATCGTATTTCGAAGGCTACGGGCCTCGCTCAGGACGATTTGCTCTCGTGCCTGCCCCCTGGCAACTGCTCTATAGAGGACCACGGGCTGATTCAGCCCTGACTGCGTTCGCGCCACTCGGGCGCAGTGATTGCGTACAGGGAGGCATCGACGTAGTGATCGTAAAGCCACTCCCTTTCCCTTGTGAGGCCTTCGAGGCGCATTCCCAGACGTTCGGCGATCGCTATGCTAGCGTTGTTCTCCACCGCGACCTCAAGAGACCCCCTGTGCAGGCAGAGGTCATCGAAGCAGTGATCGAGCAGTCGGGCGCAGGACTTGGTCACAATGCCCTTCCCCATTGACTCCTCCGAAATCCAGTAGCCGACGACGAACCCCCTGTTGTCCCAATCGATCGAGTTGAGGGATAGCGTGCCGACGATATTGCCTTCGAGGCAGATGAGGTAAAAGCAGCCCTCTCCCTTCTCCCTAGTCTCTGCACTCCTGCGGATGGCAGCGGCCTCGTCTTCGACCGAGGTCACGTCGTCCACCCAAGGCAACCACGCCCTGAGATAGTCACGATTCGCGTCCACGTTTAGGAAGAGTTCGTCGGCGTCGCGCTCGTTGGGAACCCTCAGCTCGAGGTCATCCTCGACCAGCAGACTGCCGGCTGGATCCGGGTGCGGTGCATCACGATCCTGTGGCCAACCGCATGGTCCAGACATACCCAATACGCGGCCATTGGGACTTTTGAGGGATTCGTGCTCGGCGACAATGCTTCAAGCGCGGTCCCGCATCGCAGGGCATGGGAGGTGACGGGGGGCCGGGAAACTGGACCTATGGGGACTACCTGCAGCTTCACGACCTGCTCAAGCTCCAAGGCGAGGACAGGGGGATCAGCTCCGACGAGATGCATTTCATCGTCGTCCATCAGTCCTTCGAGTTGTGGTTCAAGCAAGTCATCCGCGAGCTCTCCGAGGCTCGTGACATCTTGGACCAGGTCCCGGTGCCCGAAGATGAAATACCCAGAGTAGTAGACCACCTGACGAGGACTACTGAGATTTTCCGACTGATGGCAGACCAATGGTCCGTTCTCGAGACCCTAACGCCCCAGGGCTTCCTAGCATTCCGCGACGAGCTGGGCACCGCCTCGGGCTTCCAGTCGTTCCAAATGCGTGAGCTCGAGATCGTACTCGGGCTCCAGCCGGACGACCGCCTAGGGGGCATGGACCCTATTGAGACCTTCAGACGGCAGGCCGAGCGGGGTGACGACGACGCTGCCGTGCTAGCACGTCTCGAGGCCGCAATGGAGCAGGCTTCCCTGAACGAGGCCCTGATGAATTGGATCGAGCGCACTCCGATAATGGGCTCCGCTTACGGCAGTGAGGGTGATGGCAGGGTGGTGGGAGATTACATCAAAGCGCATCTCGAAGCGCATCGCAAGCTCGGGGAGGAGGCCGCCTCGCGGATGTCAGGCTGGGGCTCTCGCGATCCAGAGGCCGTGAGAGCGAGGATAGATGAAGCTCAGGAGTCGGCTGAGGATTTCCTGCTCCCTGAGGGGAACGTGGACCGTGCCAGAGCCGGTCTCCTGTTCATCGAGTCATATCGTGAGCTGCCATTGCTCACTTGGCCGAGGAAGCTGATAGACGCCGTCGTAGAACTCGAGGAGTCGATAGTGAAGTGGCGGCACGACCATGCGAGGATGGTAGAGCGGATCATAGGGCGCCGCATCGGAACCGGGGGGACCAGCGGGGTCGAATACCTCGAAGCAACCTCCCGCTACCGGGTCTTCAAGGACCTCTGGGCGGTGAGGACCATCCTCGTGAAGCCACAGCAACGACCAGCGCTCAAAGGGGCGGAGCTGTACGGCTATTCTAGTGAGACGTGATGCGCCTATAATGCGACCCTTGAAGGCGTAAGCGCCACTCGAAACGCCGTGCCTGAAGCATTAGTCTGCGCCTATGCTCGAACGCCCTTCGGCAAGTTCCGCGGAGCACTATCCGAATACAGTGCCACGGAGCTGGGGACTATGGCCGTCAGTGAGCTCCTCAGCCGGGCTGGCATCGATCCAGCCAACGGAGCGATAGACCAGGTGTACATGGGACAAGTGCTCCAAGCAGGAGCGGGACAGGCTCCCGCCAGGCAGGTCGCGCTAGGTGCGGGACTGCCTTTCGACACACCCTGCACGACGATCAACAAGGTCTGCGGATCCAGTCTGAAGGCAGTGATGATAGCGGCGACCGAGATACGCGCAGGCGTCGCTAATCTGGTAGTGGCTGGGGGAATGGAATCCATGAGCAACGCACCGCGCTTCGTTCGAAGCGCTGAGCGCGGCGTGGACGTGCCGTATGCCGAACTCATTTCGATTCTCTCCAACGACGGGCTCAAGGATGCCTACTCGGGAGAGATGATGGGCGACACGGGGGAGACAGTCGCGAACGAGTTCGGCATCAAGAGAGGCGTCTCGGATGCCTACGCCGTCCGCTCACACCGCCTTGCCAGTGTGGCGTGGGACCAGGGGTGGTTGGCAAAGGAGGCCTTCGCCGTAGGCGACTTACAGCGAGACGAAGGGATCAGGCCAGAGGCCGATCCCGAGACTCTCGCCGGACTAGCACCCGTCTTCCACGAGGATGGGCAGATAACTGCTGGAAACTCTAGTCAGGTCTCGGATGGCGCTTCGGCCGTCCTGATCGCCTCAATGGAGGCTGCAGAAAGGCACGACCTGCCCGTGCTGGCTAGAATTTCCGACTTCACTACCGCAGGAGTAGAGCCCGACAGAGTGATGAACGCCCCGATTCCAGCAATCGAGACGCTACTCCAAAGAAGCGGACTGTCAATTGACGACATCGATGTCCTGGAGCACAACGAGGCCTTCGCCTCCGCCTCGTGCGCCATCCGTTCTTACTTCGGCGTACGCGACGACCGATTCAACGTCCACGGAGGAGCCATCGCACTCGGCCATCCCCTCGGCGCGACCGGTACGCGCTGCCTGATGACCCTGGTTAATGCCCTCGAGCGAAATGGGGGTCGGCATGGCATAGCGACCATCTGCCTCGGCGGGGGCAACGCGGTGGCGATGCTGGTCGAGAGGTCTTAGTCGGGCGGTCCCACTTGGCTTCTTTGATGCGTCACAGTCCTTATGTGGGGGCCTCCGGTGGCCCGCCCCGATGGTTGAGCCAGCACGGCCTCACACTCGCTTCGAGAAGGCTAGGATAATTGGGGCTAGAGCCCTCCAGATTAGCATGGGGGCTCCTCTTTTCGTCTCCGAGGACGAGCTCCGGGAGAAGTTCAGCGAGGAGCTGATCCAGTTGTACGGCGTTGCCGATGCAAAGGAGAAGGTCGTCCTTGATCCCATGAAGATCGCGAGCTTGGAGTACGAGCAGAATAGGATCCCCATAGACATCGACCCACACATCGAGGAAGAGTGAAGGGTGCAGCCCCCTGACAGGGACTGATGGGCTTGCTAGGCAGAGTGGATGCCAAGAGTCTCACTGCTGGGCTAGTGGGAGTAACCTTGCTAGTGATGGTCATCGGTGGCGTTGTTCGAATCTACGATGCGGGCGAGTCGTGCCCCGATTGGCCCACCTGCTTCGGCACATGGGGCTTCAATGTGACAGAGGCTGATCAGCAGGCCTGGTACGAGGCAAACCCGGATGAGATCGACTCGCGGGGATCCAGCCATCGCTACACGAGTTTCCAGATCTTCACCGAGTGGTCTCACAGGCTCGTCGCAGGCTTCGTCCTCGGCCCGCTCGTGCTCGTGAACTGGTGGCTCCTCAGACAGGATGAGGACTTCGGCTCGGAGGTCAGGGTGGCTTCGACCGTCTCGGTAGCACTGATCCTCTGGCAAGGAGCCGTCGGCTGGTTGACCGTGAGGATGGACAACGAGCATTGGAGCGTCGCCCTGCACCTCGGATCAGCCCTAGCATTCACCCTGAGTCTCGTTTGGGTGTGGCTAGCCGCATCCGAGGACCGTGGGGATAGCCCGGGATGGGTGGCTTTCGACCCTGTCGTAGCCTCTCAGTGGAGAGGGTGGCTCACTTGGCTGTCCATGGGTGCCTTCGTAACGCTGTTCTCTGGAACCTTCGTCTCGACGACGCCCGGTGCGAACTTCGGTTGCGGCGTCAGTGGAATGCCAGAATCCTGGCCGCTCTGCAATGGGGCACTCGCTGACTCAGTCGAGGATATCATCGCTCAGTCTCAGATGATTCACAGGTGGCTGGTAGTCATCGTCGAAGTCGCCCTCCTGGCGGCATCATACATTATCTGGAAGGAAATGGGGAACGAGCAGGGTGGCAGCACGCTGAGGAATTGGATCTGGAGCGCGACCGGCCTGTTCATCGCCAACGGACTGGTAGGGGGGCTGTACATCCTGTCCTGGGACACGAAGGACGGCTACCTCGAGTACCTCTCTCTGATTCACCTTCTGCTGGCATCACTGGCGTTCCTAGCCCTCGCCACAGCTTGGATAGGGTCGACGATGGCCATTGACCGGAGGGGTTCCTGATGATTGAGCTGGGTCCGTTCTTCGACCTCACCAAGCCCCGGGTGGTGTTTCTGCTCCAAATCACCGCACTCTGCGCCGTTCTGGTTCACGATGTGCTGGATTCCGGGTTGAGCACCCGTTCTGCCGAGACGATGCTGATAGTGTTCGTCGGAGGCTACCTGAGTGCGGGAGGAGCCAACGCGATCAACATGTGGTACGACCGAGACATCGATCCCAAGATGTCCCGGACTGCCAACAGACCGATTCCATCGGGAGCCGTCTCTGCAAACGCGGCACTGGGATTCGGAATCGCCCTGTCGGTGCTTGGGGTGGCGTGGTTCGTTCTTCTTGCGAACCAAGTTGCCGCCTTCTGGTCGGCCTTCAGCATCCTGTTCTACGTTTTCGTCTACAGCATCTGGCTGAAGCGCAGTACGCCTCAGAACATAGTCATCGGTGGCATAGCCGGCGCGACGCCCCCCGTCATAGGCTGGGCCGCAGCCGTAGAGGGGTTGAGCGTCTCCAGCGACTCTGCCGAATCGATGCTCGTATCGGTGTTCGACCTAGGCAGCCTGATGCCCTGGTTCATGTTCATACTGATCTTCCTGTGGACCCCCCCTCACTTCTGGGCGTTGGCACTGTACCGATCCAAGGAGTACGGAGAAGCCGGAATACCGATGATGCCCAATGTGAAGGGAGCGGAGCGGACCCTCTGGGAGATGAAAGTGTACGCCACGCTGCTGATAGCACTGTCAGTCGCTGCGCCGATGAGCTACGGCGGCTTGGACGAGGGCGACAGCATCTACCACGTCCTTGGTTGGACGGTGGTGGGACTGAGCATCTGGTATGCCTCCACCGTGTGGAGGATCGACCTGGGGGAGCAGCCGGATCCCACCGGAAGAATCCCGAGCGCAGCCCGCTCCTTCTTCGTCTCTATGCTATACCTCGCAATGATGTTCATCGTGCTCGTGGCCGCGAGCTTCGGCATTGAGGGGGCCGTTGTAGGGGCCCTGCTAGCACTGGCGGCCATAGCCCGGAGCGAGTCTCGGGCGTCGTCCTAGCGCCCCGATGGTTTCAAACACCGAGCGAACCATGGCACCACGTCGTAAAGCGAGGTGAGGCAATGGATGAGCAGGACCTGATTTTCGATTGGAACGAGATGGACTACGAAATCGAGCGTGATGCTACCAACCACCCTCACGAGCTGTGGTTTGACGATGAGACCCTGCGCGACGGTTTGCAAAGTCCCAGCGCGCGTAACCCTACCATCGAGCAGAAGATCGAGCTCATCGACTACATGGAGCGGCTGGGCATACAGAAGGCCGACCTCGGGCTACCTGGGGCTGGGCCGTTCCACATAGGCCACATCGATGCCATGCTAGGGCACATGGGTGAGAACGGATACGCGCTCAGGCCCGGCTGCGCCGTGCGAACCGTCGTGTCTGACATCGAGCCGCTGGTCGATCTCCAAGCCAAGCACGAGCGGCAGATACAGGCAAGCGCATTCCTGGGAACCAGTCCGATTAGGCAGTTCGCGGAGGGCTGGACCATGGAGCGGATCCTCTCGACAGCGGAGGCTGCCGTTTCGTTCGCCGTCGACAACGACATTCCGGTAATGTTCGTTACCGAGGACACGACGAGAAGCAAGCCGGAGGAGATCAAGGCGGTGTACTCACGGGCGATTGAGCTCGGAGCGGACAGGATCTGCGTGTGCGACACCTGCGGCCACGTCACACCGAACGGGGTTCGCAAACTGCTGGGCTTCATCCAGGACGAGGTGATTCCCGACGTCGGCGTCAAGCGCAGGGAGATAGAGGTCAACTGGCATGGGCATCAGGATCGTGGCCTCGGAGTTGCCAACAATCTAGCTGCCTACGAGGCGGGGGCCGATGTGATTCATGGCACTGCCCTGGGGGCCGGAGAGCGGGCTGGTAACGCACCGCTCGACCAGACTCTCGTCAACCTAAGCCTCATGGGAGTCATCAGCAATGACCTGACCGCCCTCAACGAGTACATGCGAAAGGCGCACGAGTACGTCGAGGTCGCGCTGCCGCACAACTACCCGGTGTTCGGCGAGGACGCCTTCGAGACCGGAACTGGGGTGCATGCCTCCGCCGTCATAAAGGCGATGAAGAAGGGTGACAGTTGGTTGGCGGACCGAGTTTACTCCGGCGTTCCTGCTGGGGACTTCGGTCTGCAGCAGGTCATCAGAATAGGGCACATGAGCGGCCGCTCGAACGTACTGCACTGGCTCGAGAGGAACGGTTACGATGCTGATGACGGGCTAGTTGCGCACATGTTCGAGATCGCTAAGAGCCAAAGGAGGATGATGACGGATGACGAGGTTCACTCCGCTATCGCCGAGTACAGGGGCTCCAACTCCTGAGCGCACACAGTTATACGACGCCAAAGGTCTCGAAAGGCCATGAGGGGAATTAGCTTAGCAGCCGTTTCGGCGCTCATCCTGCTTACCTTGGTGGCAGCGCCAGCGCAAGCCCAAGACGAAAGCGAGGAGGGGGGCAACGTCATCATCGACGTGGTCCTTCCCTTGTCACTCGCGTTCATCATGTTCTCGTTAGGCGTAGGCCTGACGACCGAGGACTTCACCCTGGTGATTCGCGAGCCCAAGGCCTTCGGAATCGGGGTGGCTAACCAGATGGTCGTCCTGCCCATCGTGGGTTTCGCCATCGCTACTGCAGCGGGCCTCGAAGGGGAGCTCGCAGTTGGGGTGATGATACTAGCGTGCTGTCCTGGTGGGGTTACATCGAACATCCTAACCAAGCTCGCCAAGGGAGATACGGCGCTCTCGATATCATACACCGCTGTGGTCTCAGTGGCGACGGTGGTCACCCTCCCGCTGATCGTCGGCCTTTCAATGGACCACTTCATGGGGGAAACCGCGCCTGAAATTGACATTCTGGGTCTCGGAATCACGATGTTCCTATTGACCACGGTCCCTGTGCTGATTGGAATGTCCGTCCGTCACTTCAGTCCCTCTAGAGCGGACAGTATGGAGAAAGGGGTGAACCTTGCTGCGGCAATCCTGTTCGTGATTATCGTGCTCGCCGCAATCGCGAGTGAGTGGGATACGCTGATGGACAACATCGGAACGCTTGGACCGGCAGTGATCGTGCTCAACGTCATTATGCTGACGATTGGCTACAAGAGCGCCGTACTGCTCGATCTGGAAGCGGTTCGTGCGACCACCGTTTCGATAGAGAGCGGCATACAGAACGCAACCGTTGGGATTACAGTTGGAGGATTGATCCTTGCTGCTCCTGATGGGGGTCTCTCGACCCTAAGCCTGCCGTCCGGAGTATATGGTGTCCTGATGTACCTGATCATAGCCCCGTTCCTGTACTGGCGGATCAATTCGGTCGAAACTTAGGGTTGGATAGCGAATAACTCGGCTAACAGTAGGGACGAACGGCTAAAGCCTGAGGGTGGGCGAGTTCACTCATGCGCTATGCCCTGGTCGTGCTGGTGCTACTTCTTCTAGCCCCTGTGGGCACCTCCTTCGCCGAAGTCGCGGAAGATGACGTAGAGCCGTTCGAAAACGAGGCGATAATGCCGACTTACTCCCGCGCAGTACAACTGGCCTTCGCCCGCGTCTCGGACATGGATAGTTACGACAGCGCCGAGTTGTCCGAAGCGTATTCGTGGCTCGTTGTGACGGGGATTCCCCAGGAGGAGCACGTCGCGACCATCGGCTCTCCTGACGAAACCGAGGAGGCCCCCATTCTCAGGGGCGCCTACATCTGGACTTACAGGAACCCTCGGGACGCCCTAGAGAGCCTGGGAGCATCGCTCGATGCCGGTGACATAGAGTCGTTCTCCCCATTGTTGGAGAAGGCCTATTCCCCCAGATTCACGCCGAACGATCCGGAGTTCGACGAACAATGGCACCTGAACAACTCCGGGCAGACTAGCGGCGGTGTTGTTGGAGAAGACGCCAATGTGACGGGCGTCTGGGAGAAGTACAACGGCTATGGGGTCGTCATCAGCGTGGTGGACGACGGGCTGCAATGGAACCACTCCGACATCCAACCACATTACTCCTCAGCCCACTCCTATGACTGGTGCGACGATGACGGCGATCCCTCGCCTTCCGGATTTAATGGCCACGGCACCTCTGTCGCGGGCGTCGCTGGCGCTGTGGGCAACAACTCCATCTACGTCACCGGAGCGGCCTTCGGGGCCACCATAGCCGGATCCACGCTGATTGCCTGCGGCCTCGACGACAGCATGGAGTCCGACGCACTGGGCTACCACAACGATGACGTAGACATCTACACCAACTCATGGGGCCCCTATGACAGTGGGATGAGTCTCGAGGGTCCCGGCCCGCTTACCGTGGCGACCATAGAGGACTCTGCCTACAACGGCAGGTCCGGACTCGGCAACATATACACATGGGCAGCCGGGAATGGGCTAACCGCAAACGACAATTCCAACTACGACGGATATGCGAACAACCGGTATACGATCGCTGTGACAGCGATAACCCACATGGGCCAGCAGTCATGGTATGCCGAACCAGGGGCTAACATCCTTGTTGCAGCACACTCGGATGGCGATGGGGAGGGGATCACCACCACCGAGATGGGCGGGGGGACGACCGACGGCTTCGGAGGCACTTCTAGCGCCACCCCCCTAGTAGCCGGGGTCATCGCCCTAATGCTAGAGGCGAACGAGAATCTCACCTGGAGGGACGTGCAACACATCCTTGTCAGGAGCGCCCGGGAGATGGACATCGGTGATGCCTCTTGGGAAATGAACGGGGCGGGGCACATGGTCTCCCATAAGTACGGATTCGGGGCTGCGGATGCGGGTGCTGCGGTCTCATTGGCTGAGAACTGGACCAGCAGTGGCCTAGAGTCGAATGCCAGCTTCGGCCCCTACTCGCCGAGTACAGATATTCCGGATGGATCGAACGATTGGACTGAGTTCAGCGTCGATGTCCCATTGGACTTGCAACTGGAGTCGATCGACATCATGGTGGATATCAGTCATCCCAGTCGCGGTGACCTCGACATCGTCCTTCGGTCACCGTCGGGCAAAGAGTCGTGGCTTGCCGAGGAACACTCCGACTCTTCGAACGATTACTCGAACTGGGTGTTCGGCACAGTGCACCACTGGGACGAGTCTTCGACTGGGAATTGGACTCTGAAGATCAGGGACTCGGTGGCCTCTGACAGCGGTACCCTGAACGCCTGGGAGTTGATTTTTCACGGCGTTGGGAATGTCTCC
This sequence comes from Thermoplasmatota archaeon, assembly GCA_036336595.1. Classification (GTDB taxonomy): domain Archaea; phylum Thermoplasmatota; class Poseidoniia; order Poseidoniales; family Thalassarchaeaceae; genus UBA36. The sequence continues at coordinate 68,812 of JAYZFV010000009.1, forward strand.
GACTTCGACGGTGACGGGTGGCCGGACTACAACGACGAGGACGATGACAACGACGGCTGGTCCGACCTCGACGAGGGATTGTGCGGCACGGACCCGTTCGACTCGGGCTCCCTCCCGTCGGACAACGACCTGGATGGCATTTGCGACGAGGTGGACCCTGACGACGATGACGATGGGTCCGAAGACGTGGAGGAGATCGCTTGCGATACGGACCCCATGAATGCGAGTTCCTCGCCAAATGACGCTGATTCGGACGGGACGTGCGACTTCGTCGACGATGACGATGACAACGATGGGCTGTCAGACTACAATGAGACCGAGGTCCATGGCACGGACCCGTTCGACAACGATACCGATGATGACGGACTGAGCGACTATGACGAGATTATCACCTATGGGACCAAAGCCGATCAAGCGGACACTGACCAAGACGGACTCAGTGACTACGACGAGGTGATCACTTACGGAACAGACCCGCTGCTCTCCGATTCGGATGGGGATGGACTGAGTGACCCCGATGAGGTGCAGGTATGGTTCTCAGACCCCCTCACCTACGATCCCGATAACGACTCGGACTCATACTACCACTTCCAGGATTGCGATGACGACGACCCTGACGTTTTCCCGGGAGGACTCGAGCTTCTCAATGGCATCGATGATGACTGCGACGACCTTGTCGACGAGGGCTTCAACGACACAGATGCGGATGGGGACGGTCTATTCGACTGGGCCGAGTACCACGTCCACGGGACTAACGTCACCAATGACGACACCGACGGCGACGGCCTGAACGACTCGCTTGAGGTCGAAACGCTAGACACCGACCCGCTTTCTACAGACGCTGATGCTGACCAAGACGGCTACTACTGGTTCGAGGACTGCGACGATGAGGACTCAAACCGCACGCCCAATCTTGCTGAGTCATTGGATGGCATCGACAACGACTGCGACGACCATGTCGACGAGGATTTCTGGTCGGTTGACACCGACCTCGATGGGCTCACCGACTACGAGGAGTTCCACAACTACTCAACAGACCCCTATGACGGAGACTCGGACGACGACGGCCTTCCAGACGGGACCGAAGTGAATGACTTCGACTCGGACCCGCTTGTATCGAACCCCGATCTCGATGCAGACGGATGGTACTTGTTCCAGGACTGTGACGACGACGACTTCGAGCGAGCGCCAGACAAGCCTGAATCTCTTGATGGTAAGGACAACGACTGCGATGACGAGATTGACGAGGACTTCAGGGACCTCGACTCGGACGGCGACCTGATCTCCGACTATGACGAGTATCACAATCACTCCACCAACCCCGGATTAATGGACACGGACCAAGATGGGCTCGACGACGGGACCGAGTTGCTCGTGAAGATGTCGGACCCACTTTCGTTTGACTATGACAAGGACCAGGACGGCTTCCACGAGTTCGAAGATTGCGACGACAAGACGGGGAGCACCTATCCTGGGGCGAATGAGCTTTGGAACGGCGTGGACGATGATTGCGACGAACTCGTCGACGAGGGGCTTGACAGGTTGTCAATTCTGAGAACTGACCCCTCCCATAAACTGGTCAGTGCCATAGAACTCGGTCTCATTACCGAAGAAGCAGTTTGGGACTCTGCGAACGAGTCGCTTGAAATCACAATCTCTGGGATCTCTGGGAATGTGGACAAGACGATTACATGGATGTTCGAGGAGTACTCCCTTGCTTCTAATGTCAGTTCGGACGGAATGCGACTGTTCCTACCTCCGATCGATTGCAATCGGCCTATCACTGACCTAGAGGTGCAACTCTGCTCCGAAGGAAACGCAGTACAGACTATCACAGCTAGGATAGCCGACTCCGGAGAGGCCACGGAGATAGTGTGGGACATCACCGTAAAGGTGTGGTTCAAGCCGTCGTCATCCTCTGGTAGCTTGGTTGCCTCCCTGTACCAAACTGCGGGAATACTGGGGTTGGTTATCTTCGTAGTCGGAATTACAGCAGCAGGGGTAATCGCCGGAATGAGAGTTGCTCACAACCGAAAGCTGCAGGACGCCCTCGAGGCCTATGGCGTCTCTCCTGAGCGACTTGCCGTAAGACCCGAGAGCAGGGGTCTGAACCTCCCATCTGCCCCCGACATACCGGGAATATCGAGCGATGAGGGAATTGACGAGAGCTAGCTCACTAACTGTCGTCCTCTTCCTCGTCTGCAGATTCCGAAGGGCCCCATTCTGCATCGGGCGAACCACCGGACCACTCTCCGAAGACCGCGATGTCCTCGATGTCCTCGTCCTCCCTCCAAGGCGGATCCCCGTCAGAACCGCTGATAATCAGGCAGCCCTCCTCGTCTAGCCTCCTCCTGAGAGTCGCAGCCCCCCTCCTCACCGGCAGCAAGTGACCGATCGGGGAGCCCGAGTTGACGAATGGGTGCGTCGCGGTGCTGATCAGGAGGCCACGGATTGGGGATGTCATGTCATGGCTCTCTCCCGGTATCTCCGGATCTGTCACGGTAGCGACGATCTCCCCCTCCTCGACGAAGCTCCCTGCCGGAGCGAGGACGTCGAGCAAGCCGCCTTGGTCGGAACGGAGCCAGACCGAGCCCGATGCTAGTATTCGGAACCTAGGCTTGCTGGGGTAGCCAGGAAGCATCCTGAGGCTTCTCAGGAGGTTGATCGTCCCATACATCGATATCTGCACTGATTCCGGGTCGGCTTCGTCGGAGCCCCCTCCCTCGAAGGTGATGCAAGAGACGTCATTGTCGTTGGACACGCGTCGGAGCGATCCCCTCGGGCCCTCGCTATCGAGGATGGTCTCGATGCCAAATGCCCTTGCAGTGCGATTGCTTGCTGGGTGGGCGAGGTTCGCCCGAATCTGAGGAAGGTTGGTCCTTCCCTTGGCGGCAGTGTGGAAATCGACGATGTAGTCGCTGCCTGAAATGACCTTCGTCCACAATCCATGGGCAACCCTCGATGTGGTGTTGCTGTCCGGATTGCCGGGGAATGATCGGTTTAGGTCCCTGCCATCTGGGAAGTATCTGACCCTCCTGCGATATCCCGGAAGATTGGTTATCGGGACGATCCTAAGGGTGCCCGCGAGGGCACTGGGGTCGATGACCCGGTCCTCCCCCATGAAGTTGGGTCCGCAAAGGTAGGTGAGTGCGAGTGGCCCGACGAGCTCGTCTCCGTGGACCGCGCCGAGCAAGGTCACCACTGGCCCTGGTCTGGAGCCGTGTACAACGCTCACGGGAATCGGCCAGGACTCCCCGATCTCTACCTCCAGTAGGTCGTATTCCAGATGTCTGATCGTGCCGGGCTTGATTCTCTTCCTGAGGAAGTTGTGATTCTTCGTCCCCCCGTTCCTAGACCACTTCTTGGGCGTCTCCCCGACCTCCCCGAGCGCCTTCTCAATCTCCTTCCTCCTCTTCATCGGAATCTGGTTGGCGATCTGGATGGGGGCGTAGCGCCTTCGCTTCGTCCTCGGGGCCGGCTTCGCAGGGGCGGGCTTAGCATGCTCTTCGCCGTCGGTCGATTCGTCCACGTTCACTGTGCCCGGGATGGATTAGCGAATTAATATGATGCGCAAGACTGGCAATGGGAATCATTCAATTCCCATGGGCCCCCAAGTGGCATCATGGGTTCTGGGACGGGGCAATCGGTGCAAGAGAGGCATGCCCCAAGCAGCATCTGCTTCGGCTGCGGCCCGGCAAATCAGAAGGGCCTCAGAATCCGGTCTTTCCGAGCCGAAGGGGGGCTCGAGATGGAGTTCGACCCCCGGGAAGAGCACCAGGCGTTTCCAGGGATGATCAACGGCGGAATCATCGGGACCCTGCTTGACTGTCATGGAAACTGGACTGCGGCCATGGCGCTGATGGATCAGTCTGGCGCATCAGAGCCACCGTGCACGGTTACCGCATCCTACAGCATCAAGCTCAGGCGACCGACCCCCCATGGAGTGAAGTTGCAAGTGAAGGGCAAGGTGGTCGGTATCGATGGTGACAGGGCTAGCATCAGGATGGAGTTGGCCGCCGATGGGGAGGTCTGCGCGACAGGAGAGGGTCTGTTCGTCGCAGTCAGGGAGGGCCATCCGGCCTATCACAGATGGAGCTGACCACCGACTCGGCATCCTTTAGAACGGCCGAATCCAAGTCCCCCTATGGATGATGGGGGGGTCGGTGAGATGCCTAGTCTGAGTGACTTCGACATCGATCCCAGATTGAAAGCGATGCTCGAGGAATCTTGGGGCATAGAGAGCCTGTTCCCGCCCCAGGCAGCGGCCTTGCCGCACGCGCTCAGCGGCAAGAACCTGATGCTTGCCATACCTACGGCGAGCGGCAAGTCCCTAGTAGCCCACATTACACTCGCACACAGGTTGGCAAATGACTTGGAGGGCTCGAGGGGAGTTTACATCGTTCCACTCAAGGCACTGGCGTCTGAAAAATACGAGGAACTGAGGGAAATCTCCTCGAGCCTCGGACTCAGAGTAGGACTTGCGATAGGTGATCGGAGCGGCGAGATGAGCGCCATCGAAGACGTCGACATTCTCGTTTGCACCAGTGAGAAATTCGACTCTATGCTGAGGGGAAGGCCTTCGATTTTGGATGACATCGGCATTGTAGTCGCAGACGAGTTTCACCTGTTGCAAGACCCCAGCAGGGGTCCTACGTTGGAGATTCTCCTCTCGAGGATACGCCACAAAAGAAGCGATGCTCAATTGTTGGCTCTTTCAGCCACCATCGGCAACGCCAGAGAGATGGCAGAATGGTTAGATGCCGAATTGATTCGCTCTGACTGGCGGCCTGTCACTCTCTATTCGGGCACGCTGACGGGACTGGCCCTCAGATACCATTCCGTCGAGAGCCCATTAGACGACAAAGGGGGCGGGTTGCCCGAACCCAAACACCTCGAGGGCGGTACTCAGAAGAATCTCCACGCCGTGCTCGACGACACCTTCGGATCCAATAGGCAGTTACTGGTATTCGTCTCATCGAGGTCTGCGGCCCAGAAGGAAGCAAGGGAGCTGTCCAAGCATCTCAAACGACGGGTCGCCGAAGGTGGCGCGAACATCACTCAGGAAGCCGTTGAGGATTGGGATCGGATGGCTGACAGCCTTTCCCGTGGGGAGGGAGGCTCTGCCATGGTGAAGGGACTCTCTAACGCTGTCCGCGGAGGAGTTGCCTTCCATCACGCAGGGCTGACGGCCTCGCAGAGGAAGCTGGTCGAGGACGGCTTCAGAAACAGGCAGCTGTTGTGCGTTGTCGCAACGCCAACCCTCTCTCAGGGAGTCAATCTCCCGGCCAGCAGGGTAGTGGTCCGGGACACACGGAGATGGAGCACGATCGCTGCTAGGAGCATGCCACTGCCAATTATGGAGGTAAGGCAGATGATGGGGAGAGCAGGCAGACCTGGATACGATGACTACGGAGAGTCCTTCCTAGTCTCGAAGGGCATGGAAGAGGAGGGCGCTCTAGTCGAGAGGTACCTCAGAGGCGAGCCAGAGGAAGTCACCTCGAAGCTGGCGAATCCCAGCGCGCTCCACGCCGAGGAGGACGGCGCCTTGCTGACCCACATGCTCTCTCTAATCGCAACAGCTGGCATTGATGATAGGGATTCCATCACCCGTTTCTTTAGGAAAACCTTCCTCGCCACGCAGATGGAGACGGAGACTCTGGAGGCCAGAGTGGATGACGTGCTGTGCTGGCTAGCGAACAATGGCATGGTTGACAGGACCGGGGAATCTGAGGAAGTGAGGAAGAGGATTCTGGAGAGCGATGTCGAGGCGCCCAGGGACGAAGACTGGGAAGACGAGATGCCATCCTGGGCTGACTCCGCTTCGGGAATATCGGGTCTGGACGTCGTCCCGAAGGAGAAAACTCGCCGTCGTCGCCTCGCACCTAGGAGAGGACCTGCGATTTTCGGGTTCCGTAAGGCTAGCCTGTACGAGACCGCGGAACCAGGCCTCCCTGAGCCTGCCACCATGACCTACGCTTCGACCGGACTGGGATCGAGAATCGCAAGACTCTACCTGAACCCAATATCAGGGAGGATCATCCACGACGGACTCAGGCGGGCAATGGGCATCCTCTCCGGGGAGGATGAAATTGGCCAAGTCTCACCAATGAGCCTCCTTCACCTCGCTGCTTGCACCCCTGACTTTCTACCTCTCTGGCCTAGGAAGAACGAGTACGACCCGATTCAGGCTGCATTGCACGGGCACGAGAGGGAGTTGCTTGCCGAGGCGGTCGACCTAGAGGAAGAGCGGAGGATGAAAGGGGTCTTGGTTATCCAATCTTGGATCGAGGAGAAGAGCATGGTTTCCATTGAAGAGGAATGGGGAGTCCAACCGGGTGACCTACGCAGCCGTGTCGAACTGTTGGAGTGGCTGCTCTTCGCCATGCGTAGGATATTGGCAGAGGACGAAGGGCTCGCCAAGATCGACCGGAATGCACACAAGACCCTGTTCGAGTCAATAGACGAAACCCATCGCAGAGTGAGATTCGGCTGCAAGGCCGACATCCTTGGATTGGTCGCTATCAGGGGTGTCGGACGGGTCAGGGCTAGGGAGCTGACCGACATGCTCGGGGTGTCTAGCGCGTCTGACGTTTCCATGCTGACCGAGAGGGATCGAGGGCGGTTGGCCGACCTTCGTGGATGGAGCCCTAAACTCGTCGAGAATCTCGTCAGCTCCGCTAGCAAATCCGCCAAGCGACGTCGCTAATCACATTCTTCCGTCGGACGCCATCGCCCGGCATGGATACCGGTCACCCCGTGCCATGGTTTCCGGCTTGGGGCGTGAGCTTCCCAAGTCCAGTGGAAGACGTCCAATCGGTTGTCTCGGTATTCAACGAATGGCGACCGAGCAATAGGTGGTTACTGGTAGCCTTCGAGGTCGTGGCCAGCGAGGTTCACCTATGGACGACGTGGTATACCCTGAGAAGAGGCGAGGAATCTGAATCCATGGTCGCAAATTCACCCGATGCTGAGTTCCTCCGACTGATTTCAGGAACCCATCAGATATCCAGGGCGTTTGAGAGGGCGGGACTCAGGGAGGGTGACGTAGCAGCATGGATCGTATCGCTTCCGGAGGCATCCCCGGGAGATGAGTTCGGCGGGTATGAGATCCCGAGAGCTAGTTATATCGACATGAGCCTGGAAGCCGATCGGCTGATCGAGCACCTCGAGGGATCGCTGATGCCCAAGAGACCGGTGCCCAGCGAGCAGGGGCTTCTCAGACTGGGAGCTAAGTCTGAGGAGAGTGGGCTCCCCCCGTGGAGGATAGAGGAGTTCTACATGTCCCATATGGCCCTATCCGACATGCGTTGAGTCCGAGTTTCAGGGGTCAAATTGATAGTCGGGTACTCGGAGCAATCACTGGGTCCAATGGCGAAGTTCTACGGCTTCGGGTCATGCGTGCAGTGCAGCGTTGCATGTACGCCAGGCAACTTCCTAGACCATGAGCGCAAGAGATTCTGCGCTGCCTGCTGGGTCGAGCGTAACAATCCAGGGCATCCCGACCTTGATCAGATTCGCCAGAAGGTGACCTCAGCGGTTGAGGAATGGAAGTGCACGAAGTGGAGCAGGGAGGAGGGGCCACTCCCCCTGGGGCCGCAGCCTCATCGAAAATGAGGGCTTCAGATGGCCGGGCAATTCGTTCCCGACGATCTAGATGCCACCCATTGGGAGAGCATCGAGCCGCTTGCCAATGACTTGCTAGAAAGGGAATTGAACTGCTCAAGCTGCCTTGAGGGGCTGATCAGGGACGCGTCCCATCTCGCGGAGCACATCTCCGAGGCAGGCGCACTACTCTACATCGGAATGACCTGCGACACCGAGAGCGAGGAGAAGAGAGCTTCCTTCCTCGACTTCGTCGGCAACGTCCGACCGAAACTCTCAGAATTCTCAGACGCCCTCAACAGGAGGATAGTGGGGCACCCATCTCTAAACGATCTGCCCGGGAGATACGCCCTGATGATCAGGGCCATGAAGACGGACGTCGAGATCTTCCGCAAGGAGAACATACCCCTTGGGGTGGAGCAGACCAAGCTCGTCACAGAGGCTCAGGCGATCAACGGTGCGATGACCGTCGACTTCGACGGCGAGGAACGCACTCTCCCGCAGATGAGTGGCTACCTCGAGTCAAATGACAGGTCAGAACGGGAGGCGGCTTGGACTGCAGTGGTCGAGAGGAGGATGCTGGACAGTGAGAGAATGTCAGAGATCTTCGATGAGTTGGTGGGCATCAGGCACCAGATTGCCCTCAATGCGAACTTCGACAGTTACACCCAATACATGTTCCGAGCTATGCACCGGTTCGACTACACGGTCGAGGACTGCCTCGAGTTCCATGAGTCAATTGAGACCGTGTGCATGCCGCTTCTCCGTGGCATCAACGATGAGAGGCGTGCCTCTCTGGAAATCGAGAGGCTGGCCCCTTGGGACGTCAATGAGAAAACCGGGGTCGGTCCCGATATTCACGGACGTCCTCCCCTACGGCCCTTCAAAACAGCCGACGAGATGGTGAAGAAACTCTCCGTCATGTTCCATGGCATGTCAGGGGACCTAGGGGGCAAGTTCGACAAGTTGGTCGAGATGGACACCCTGGATCTTGATACCAGGAAGGGCAAGGCCCCGGGAGGGTACCAGTACTACCTCGAGAAGAGTCGGGTCCCGTTCATTTTCATGAACGCGGCTGGTCTGCAGGGTGACCTAGAGACGATGATCCACGAGGCTGGGCACGCATTCCACTCTCTCTATTGCGGGCACTTGGAACTCATCGACGAGAGGGACTACCCCATCGAGTTCGCTGAGGTAGCATCAATGTCCATGGAATTGCTGACTCAACCAGGATGGGACATGTTCTATCCTGACGGAGAGGCGGACAGAGCTCGTAGAGCGCATCTCGAGGGGGTCGTGTTCCTCCTACCTTGGATAGCCACTATTGACTCATTCCAGCACTGGGCCTACGCCAATCCCGGGCATTCCCGACAGGAGCGGTCGGAGGCTTGGCGCTCGATTCGCGACAGGTTCGGATCTGACATGGATTGGGGGGGATACTCCGATTTCATGGAAGTCTCGTGGCAGCAGCAGGGCCACCTCTACGGGGCCCCCCTTTACTACATCGAATACGGCATAGCCCAATTGGGCGCCCTGCAGCTCTGGCAGACTCATAGAAGGGATTCCCAAGGAGCGTTGGATGACTACGCCGAAGCAATGACCCTGGGTAACACCAAATCCCTGCCGGACCTATTCTCAGCAGCCGGCCTGAACCTCGGTTTCGACGCGAATCACGTAGGCTCCCTGATAGGTGAGCTGAATGAGGCACTGTCATGGATTGACGGTTGAACGGCAGTATTTTGCCACAAGCATCCTAGCGACGCCGAGGTGAGGGAGTGGAGAGATTCGCCCAAGTCGGCTACTTCGGACGACTGAGGCTGTTCAGCCGCAATGCGAGGCTGTACCTGCTACACGTCATCGGTATGGACCTCATCCACGGCGCGTGGGAGGTCCTGTTCAACCTCTACCTGCTAGCAGTGGGATTCGACGTCAGGTTCGTCGGAATCAGGATTGCGGTGCTCGGGATCGCCGGAGCTCTGGCTTCGATTCCCGCGGGCCGTCTCGCAGACCGCATCGACCGCAAATGGGGATTCATCATCGGCGATGGCGGTGGAGCGGCCTGCGCCTTGGTCCTCATCATGTCAGAGACGGCGGAGATGATTCTGGCCTTCTCAGCCGTCTCGGCCTGCTTCAGCGCCCTCCACCACGTGACCGAGTCGCCGTTCATGGCCGAGAACTCGGAGCCCGAGGAGAGGATACACCTGTTCAGTGTGGAGCAGGGGCTGGCAACTCTGGCCGCGATGGCCGGGGCCCTGATCGCGGGGTTCCTTCCAGGGCACCTGATGAGCACAGAGGGCATGACGCTGGTGGATGCATACAGGTGGGCCGTCCATATCGGGATCGCCTGGTGGTTCCTCTCGCTTATTCCGGCTGTCATGCTCAGGAGGCACGTCTCAGAGGAGGTGACCAGAGCCAGAGCCGAGGTCGCGCAGGAGGAGCGCGGAGGTTGGATGTCTGCGATACGAACCCCGAAGACGGTGTACCGTTTTGTCGTGATTGGCGCTCTGCTCTCCCTCGGAGGGGGCTTCGTGCTTCGTCTGGCGAACGTCTTCTTCCATTACGACCTGCATGCGCACGAACACGAGATAGGAATGGTGTTCGCAGCGGGCTCGTTCTTCCTAGCCATCGGTGCCTTCGCCGTGCCTCTGGTCGTAGAGAGGCTGGGGGAGGTGGCCACGATCGTGTGGACGAGGTTCGCGGCAGTCCCGTTCATCCTCCTGATTGGGTACGCGCCTGAGCTCGCCTCGCCAGAGACAGTGGTCTCGTTGGCTGGTCTGGCTTGGGTCCTGAGAACCACTCTGTTCAACATGTCGGGCCCGGCATTCGAGGCATTCAGCATGGGTCAGCTGCACCCCACTGAGAGGGCGACCTACATCGGCGTCTCGCACCTGTTCGGAAGCGCGATGGCCGCTGTCGGCGGCTATCTAGGAGCAGTCCTGATGGGCAATGGGGACTTTCGCACGCCATTTGTCGTGATGGCCGTGCTTTATGCTGTCTCGACTGCTTTGTTCATGCGCTGGTTCGAGGGCACCCCTGGCCTTTCGGACCCGAGCAGCCTACAGGAGTCAGTCCTGTAGGCCCTCGGATGTCACGGTAAAGACCGCCTCCCCCTCTGGCAGGTTAGGGCTGTCGATGAGGCGGGCTATCCTTCGGCCCCCCTTCGACTTCCTGAGGTACAAGCGGAATGTGCTGGCGTGTGCGACGATGTGGCCGCCTATCGCCCTAGTCGGGTCCCCCCACATGGAATCGGGCTTCGACATTACCTGGTTGGTAACCAGAACCAAAGAGTTCTGGACGTCTGCAAGCTGCTTGAGCTCCTTCATGTGGCGGTTGAGCTTCTGCTGCCTCGGAGCGAGCATGCCGCGACCGATGTACTCGGCGCGGAAGTGGCTAGTCAGCGAGTCGACGATGATCAGCTTGACGTCTAGGTTCTTCGACATCCGCTTGATCTCGTCGACGAGCAGCATCTGGTGCGCTGAGTTGTATGCGCGTGCGACGTGGATCCTGTCCAGAGCGACCTGCGGTTCTATCCCGACCGCTTCAGCCATCTGCGCTATCCGCTCGGGCCTGAATGTGTCCTCGGTGTCAATGTAGAACACCTCGCCATCGAAGCCCCCCTGGTCGAAGGGCAGAATCGTGTTGACAGCGAGCTGGTGGCCGATCTGTGTCTTGCCGCTTCCGAACTCACCGAATACCTCGACGATGGCCTGGGTCTCGAAGCCACCGCCCAGCAGCTCGTCCAATGAGGAGGCCCCTGAGGTCAGCTTCTGCACCCTGCGGCGACGTTCCAACAGTGCGACACCACTGACGAAGCCGCCTATGTGCGCCAGCTTCTTCGCTCCTTGGATGATCTTCGCGGACACGGCCTCTCCCAACTCTGCCTGCTCCGCCAGCTCCGGCGGGCTCATCACGGCGATGGCCAGCAGATCCTCGAAGCCGGCCTCACTTAGCTTCTCAGCGGTTGCTGGACCAACTCCGGGCAGGTCCCCGATGGTCGGCTCCTCTTCGTCCACGTCTATCACAATCTCTTTCTCATCGATCTTCTCACTCGCCGTTTCCTCTGTCATTCATCTCACCCCAACTGGCTACCTCTCGAGTTTGGTGGTATATGAACAAGAGAAGGACCCCTTGCAATTGATTGAAAGTATAATGTCACGTAATAGCGGTGCAGTACCTTGATTTTTCACTTTCATTACAAATTCTTG
>JAYZFV010000010.1:0-11697 GCA_036336595.1 Thermoplasmatota archaeon
GCACGCAGGTGATTCGCGCCCTCCGGATCCAGCAGCTCCCCAGTGGAGCCCACAGAACGTGCGGCCGTCCATGCGAGCACGTCGGTAATCTCGGAGATGAGTTGCGCGTTGAGTGCGTTGTGGACCTCGCTTCGGGTCAGAGTGAGGCGGGCGACGGGCCCGTCGATGTCGAGCCTACACAGCTCGGTGACCGGTCTGTCGTCGCTCATACCCATGTAATCACATCCTGAAGACACCATAGCCAGTGTCCGGCATGGGGGCGTTGAGACTGGCCGAGATACATAGTCCAAGCACGTCTCTGGTGTCCCTAGGGTCGATTACGCCGTCGTCCCACAGACGGGCCGTGGAGTAGTAGGGATTGCTCTCCTCCTCGTACTTGGCCCTGATCTCGTCCGGGTCGGACTTGCCCACAGACGACAGCACGCTCGCGGCCTGCTCACCCCCCATGACGCTGATTCTGGCATTGGGCCACATGAACAGGAACCGGGGGTCGTATGCCCTTCCGCACATGCCGTAGTTGCCTGCTCCGTGGGAGCCCCCGATGATGACGGTGAACTTGGGAACCGGGACGCACGAGACCGCGGTCACCAGCTTGGCGCCGTCCTTGGCGATGCCACCTGCCTCTGCGTCCCTCCCGACCATGAATCCGGTTATGTTCTGCAAGAAGACCAAGGGGGTGCCTCTCTGGCCGCACAGCTCGACAAAGTGCGCTCCCTTCAACGATGATTCCGAGAACAGGATGCCGTTGTTCGCAAGGATGCCCACTGGGTAGCCGTGGATCCGAGCGAAGCCGCAGACCAAGGTGTTACCATAGCGTTGCTTGAACTCGTGGAAGCGCGAGCCATCGACGATCCTCGAAATGATCTCACGCACGTCGTAGGGCTTTCGGTTGTCACCCGGAACGATGCCCATGAGGTCCTCGACCTCGTGAGCTGGCTGCTCGGGCCGAGCGACGTCGAGCCTGTGTTTGGGGGCGACGTTGAGGTTCTCGACGATGTTGCGTACCATCCTCAGCGCCTCGGCCTCGTCCTCGGCGAAGTGGTCGGCGACCCCCGACTCGGAGGTGTGGACCTCCGCCCCACCCAAGTCCTGAGCAGTCACCTCCTCCCCGGTGGCTGCTTTGACCAGCGGGGGGCCCGCTAGGAAGATCGTCCCGTTTCCCTTCACGATGATCGACTCGTCAGACATCGCGGGAATGTAGGCACCACCGGCGGTGCAGGACCCGAGGACGGCTGCGACTTGCGGAATCCCCTTGCTCGATAGGATGGCTTGGTTGCGGAAGATGCGGCCGAAGTGCAGCTTGTCGGGGAACACCTCGTCCTGCAACGGCAGGAAGGCGCCACCAGAGTCAACAAGGTAGACGCAAGGCAGGTTGTTCTCCTCTGCGATTTCCTGCGCCCTGATGTGCTTCTTGACGGTCATGGGATAGTACGAACCTCCCTTGACGGTCGCATCGTTGGCAACGAACATGCACTCCTTTCCGTGCACCGCCCCAATCCCGGTGACTATGCCAGCAGAGTGCGCCTTGCCGTCGTAGAGCCCATCGGCGGCAAGCGATGACATCTCCAGGAACGGTGACCCGGGGTCACATACCTCGGTGATCCTCTCCCTCGGTAGGCGCTTGCCGCGCTCCCTGTGCCTCTCGACATGGCGCTCCTCACCGCCCCGCCTTGCCGTGTCGAGCCTCTGCCTCAGATCCTCGGCCAGCTCTAGGTTGCGCTCGCGGCGAGTCCCGAACTCGTCGCTCCCACGGTCGATTCTGGTGGGCAGCCTGTCCATGTCTCTCAGGCCCCTCAGACAACGCGCGAGCCTTCAATTGAATGGGCACGACATCGCAGATGTCGATTTTACACGCCCAGAGCGAGCCTGCCGACGTCCCTCAGCCCCGGCGCCATCCCGACGACTAGCATGGCCACGCCGATGAGGAGACGGAGGTGCTGCTGGCGGTACTCGAAGTTCGCAATTGCGAAGAAATACCAGATCAGCGCGCCGAGACCGAGCTTTACCACGGTGAAGGTCAGCGCGGTGTCGAAGAGGTCGATTATGCCGGCCGACAGGATGTGCTTCTCGTAATAACCGAAGATGTCGATGCCTATCCATGTCGCCAGCCCATCGAGAAGCTGGCCCGCGACAGCGAGGAAAATCAGCGGTTGTGCCATAGAGGCCTTCAGCCTCAGTTCCTCTATCATGTCCTTGTCAGGCGATGACATCGCGTTATACTCCTCCTCGGTGAGTCCCGGTGGGAGGATTCCGGCCACGAAACCGCGGCTAGCCAGCTCATCGGCCGCTGGCTTGCCCTGAGTGTACATTACGAAGGCCAATGACGCGGGGACTCCGATGACCACCACGGGCGGCCATAGATTCTCTGTGGGAGGGGGGTTCGCTGCCGAGTACGATAGCATTGCCCCGAGGAATATCATGGAGCCCCCCATGCCAACGAGGTATACCGTCCTCTGGACGGGTGTGAAGCCAGTGGTCGAAGAGCGCATCAGACGGGGCGCCAATAAGGCCGCTGAGGCAGCCAGCAGCATTGGCCACATGCTAATCTGGTCTGCGCTCACCGTGGAACTGCCAGCAACGGATGTCCCGTAGATCACCAGCTGTAGCAGAATCATCAGGGTCGCGATGCTCTCGATCTTGGCGGAGACCCACTCGTCATCGGCCTTGCTGCTATTATGAGAGTAGGCGGCGGCCCCGGCCAGCACTACCCAGAATGCCCCTTGGAAGTGGATTCCCGGGCTGACGAAGTAGGGGGCGAGTCCTGCCCCGAACATCTCGGCGTCCTCGACTACCTCTCCGAAGGCCGCCCAGGTGACGAACGGCAGCAGTGCGATCACGCTAGCGTCGCTGGGATCGATCCCAAGATGGCGGAGCCACGAGGAAATTACGACTACGAAGAGGCCTAGGACGACGGCGTACGTGATGGTGTTGTAGTAGTTGTATCCGGAATCGCCGCTCGACTCCCCCGATATGGGATCGAGATAGTACCGGTAGAGTGACTCTGAGAGTGGGTTGCCGACGTCGATCTCATGCAGCCCGACCCCGACTGCTACGAGAAAAACTACCACCAGAAGCGCGTTGATCGCCCAGCGCTCGTAGGAGTACATCTCCTCCAAGGGGCTGCGCATGTGATGGGGAGGGGCTTTCTTGGCTTATGCGTGGCGGCTCTGGAGTCACTCTTCCCCGTATGTGATGCTCTCGTCATCGGACAGTTCTAGGATTCCTGAGACCTCCTCGTCGACCATTGGTTCCTCCTGCGATTCAGCCAGCCTCCTCCTGCGGGCCTCGGTGAACCCGGGCACCATAATGTCGAACGAATCGGTGTCGGCGGCCCTTCGTTCCTCGAAGGTCTCAAGGGTCTTGGAACGGAGTCTCTGCCTCTTTCGATCCTGCTCCAAGCCGAAGAGCACCGTGCTGTGCTCGGAGCCGCCGAGGATGCCTTCTATCGCAGGGGTGGAGAGTGCCAAGCCATCGTTGTCGCCCATCACGACGACGGTGGATCCGTAAATAGCGATCTCGCAGTTCGACATCTCCTCGATTAGGCTGCGGATCCGGCCGTTGGTGCCAATCAGCCTGCTCCTCATTCGGCGCGTCTGGTTCGGCTGACGCCCGACCCACTCTCGAATGTCGTAGATCCTCAGGAACATGTCATCCTCGATGAGCTGTATAGCACGCTTCGGCGCTAGGCCCCTGCCGATGGCTGTGATTACGTCAGGCATCTTCATCCTCTTGACGGGATCCGTGTCCTCGGACCACTGGATGGAGACGTCCCCCGTCTGGGAGTCCACGCTGATCTCGCCTCCGCATACCTCATCGATCATCCTGCGGGTCTGTCCGCCCTTGCCGATCAGCACGGCGATTCTATCCTTCGGCACTCGGCAGAGATGCTCCACGAAAGCGCTCGACCCGCCACCCTGCTTTAATCCCCGCTAGGAAGCGAGGCGAGCTCCGGAACCGGGTCGTCGAGGACCCTGACGAGGCTCTCGGCCACCGAGACCTCGTGTCCCTGCCTGCCAATCCACTCGGTCAGACGAGTCACGTCCCTGACTAGGAACTCCCTGGCGCTCGGGTGCCTTGTAGTGACTCCTTGGCCGACGTCGATTACCCAAGGCTGGCCATCATGCCAGAGGACGTTGTACTCGCTGAAGTCAGCGTGCACGAGATCGCAGGTCTGCCATATTATCGCCGCTATCTCCAGCAGATCCTCGAAAACACCCATGGGATCCTCGAGCTCGATGTCCTTCAGCCTGGGGCTCGCCGCCTCCTCGGTGCCGATGAACTCCATTACGAGGACGTTCTTCAGGCTGGACTTCGGCTCCGGGACCCTGAGGCCGTGCTTCCTCATCCTCTTGAGGTTCCTGAACTCCTTGCGGACCCAGATGTTGACCAGCTCCCGGTGACGCCGGGAGAGTCCCGAGAACCTGGGATCGCCATCGATGTACTTGGCGAGCCCCTTGAATACCGCATTGGTGGTGTGGAAGATCTTGACGGCGAGGGGGCCCTGTTTGGAGGTAGCTCGGAAGACGTGGGCCTCCTTGCCTCGTGCTATCGGGTAGTCGATGGTCTCGATGTTGCCCTGCTGCATCAGCTTGTGCAGCGCTAGCAGCGTCGAACGGTCGAAGACTTGGTCGAAGACCCTCCTGTCCACCCACTCGTACTTGCCCTTCCCCATGACTCCCTGGAGGGCGTCCTCTATGTCGGTGAAAATCCGCTTGAACCTAGGCTCGGAAATCCACTCGTGCTTCTTCTCTGCCCTGAGCAGGCTGTCGATGTCGGGCTCCTCGTCCCAGTCCTCTTCCCGAGGCATTCACTCACCCGAAGAACGAGTCGATGTCGTCCTCGTCCCCATCATCCACGACCGTCTCTTCGGCCTCCTCGGTGGGCTCTTCCTCGTCCCCCTCGTGCTCAACCTCAAGATCGAGGGTCTGGGCTTCCTCTCCTCCGAATTGCCTGACCTGGTCGTCCTTGGTCAAGCCGAACAGGTCCACGATCTCGGGGAGGACGCCCTTTCGCGAGAGGTACAGGGACTGGGTCTTGGTGTAGCGCATGCACACGTTCGCCTTCTCGTCCTGGAACTCCCACGGCTGGATTACGATCAGGTCGCCTTCGCGGACCCACTGCCGACGTCGCATTTTCCCGGGGATCCTAGCCAGTCGGGTCTCGCCATCCTCGCAGACCGACCTCACCCGGCGTCCGCCCAGAATCTGGTCGGCAATCGCGAACATCTCGTTGACCTTGCGCTTTGGGAGGGGAACGCGAATGCGGTCGCCTCCTGACTCGAGCTGGGCGAGCAGCTCTGTGTCAACGGTTTCCTCCCTACGGGCCATGGGGGGCGGGTCGAGCGGCCCCTATGTGAAGTTGAGCCTGGCAATCAAAGGCCGAGGAAGGCATCTGCGGCGCCGCTGACTGTGTCAAGGGCTGCCTCGCTGAGCAGGCCTATCCCGAATAGGATCGTCAGGATGGCACAGATTGCGATGGCTGCCCTAAGGGGCATGGCACCAACGAGGGGAGTGGCGTCCTCGGGCGCCTCGAAGAACATGACCAGTCCTATCCTGAGGTAGTAGAACAGCGAGAGGGCGCTGTTGGCCACGATGGCTGCTGCTAGCCAGAAGGCGGGGTCGACGCTCGCGGCCCAAGGTAGCACAGCGCTGCTAGTGAGGCTCCCCGTCCCCGCGGTTATGTCTACGATGCCGTTGATCATTAGCAGTTTCGAGAGGAAGCCCGAGAACGGGGGAACCCCGGCCAGCGAGAGCATGAACACGAACATCGAGGCCGCTATTATCGGGTCGCGACGGGCCAATCCGTGAAGGCCCTCGAGGCGATGGCTGCCTCCCTCGGGCTCGATCATCGAGAGTACGAGGAACGCGCCGAGCTTGAACAGGACGAGTACGGTAAGGTGGAACAGCACGGCGGTGACTACGAGCGCGTTGGCGGCGGCGTCGCCCAGACCGGTTCCGATGGCTGCGAGCGCGGCTAGCATGTAGCCTGCATGGGCTACGCTCGAGTATGCGAGAATCCGCTTCGGGTTGTCGCTGGAAAGCGCCGCTAGATTGCCCCACGTCATGGTAACCACGGCGATAGAGGCAATGATCGCCAACCAGAACCCCTCTCCGGTCGAGGGCATCGTGACGATGATGAGTACCCTCATCAGAGCTACGAATCCCATGGCCTTCGAGGCCGTTGCCAGCAATCCTGCGACTGGGGAGGAGGCTCCGGAGTAGGCATCTGGGATAGCGAGGTGGAAGGGAGCGGCACCGACCTTGAATCCGAATGCCACGAGCATGAGTCCGACGCCGATCACGGCGAGCGGGTCGAGCGCTTCCATTGCATCCCAGGAGGAGGACAGCCCCGAAATGCTCAGATCGCCGTTCCAAAGGTACAGCAGGGACATGCCGTAGATGCCAGCGGCCGAAGCCACCGAACCGACGATGAAGTACTTCGTTCCGGCCTCACCGCCCACGTCGGACTCCTTGTGGAAGCCGACGAGGACGTAGGACGAAAGCGAGGCGAGCTCCAAGCACACGAAGAGCATGAACAGATGAGTTGACTTGGCCATCAGGGACATGCCGAGCCCGGCCATCAGCAGAAGGATGTGGAAGTCGACCTGCCTTCTGTTGTCGTACAGAGAGCTGGTTTTGGCCGCCTCCGCCTCGGCGCTGTCTCGCCTCTTCGGGGTTT
Organism: Thermoplasmatota archaeon; assembly: GCA_036336595.1. Taxonomy (GTDB): domain Archaea; phylum Thermoplasmatota; class Poseidoniia; order Poseidoniales; family Thalassarchaeaceae; genus UBA36. Next base: position 6,679 of record JAYZFV010000010.1, read on the forward strand.
CTGCATTCGGGTCGGCGGGCAGCCTGTGGGTGGTCGCAATAGCGACGAGCAGGAGAGCCGATGTGAAGATGACAGTGAGGAGGCTGCTAAATCGATCGACGTGCAGAACGTTGCCGAAATCCCCGGACGTCTCGCCAAGGAGCATGGAGGCGGACAGAGCCACTGAGGAAGCCAGAGAAACCAGTGCTAGCGCATTCGGCAGCCGTGGGTCCCTAGTGAGGGTGAACCGGGTCCCGCCGAGGAGAATGGGGATTCGAACGCTCGTGAGAGGCAGCCTCATCCTGGCATCGCCCAGATTGGGGATCAGTACCATCGCCAGCAAGCCTGCGAGCATCACTAGCTCGGGGAGTATGAGGTCATAGGCCAGTCCGTCCAACTCCGAGCTCACGGCCTCACCCCCTCGGAAATCATGGCGTCTTTGAGTACGCCGAGCACCATCTCACTGCTCCAGTCAGACATCATGTCCCAGAAGATGAACGGCAGTATTCCGAACAGGACGATGAAGGCTGCCAGCACGAACATGCCGGCGTTCTCGTGCCAGGTGATGTCGCGTGGGCTCTCACCGTGGAGGGTCTCGGGGAGGATTCCTTGATGGGGGTCGTCGGACTCGAAAATCGTCCTCTGCATCGAAGTGATGTAATAAGCAGCAGTGATGATGAGCGTCAGCGCGGGCAGCAGGACCAGCCATCCGAAAGTCATCCAGAAGGCGATCAGTACAGCCACCTCAGCGACGAAGCCAGCGAGCAGGGGTAGTCCGAGGCTCGCCATCCACCCCAGCATCATGTGGCCTGACAGCCATGGGCTGTGGTGCGCGATTCCACGCATCGATCCGATCTCCAGAGTGTGATAATGGTGCTTGAAGGAGCCAGCCACCGCGAACAGCAGCGGGCTGATGATGCCGTGTGCGAACATCATGTACAGCGCGCCAGCGATTCCCAGGGGCTGCATCGTCGCGATGCCGAGGAAAATCAGTCCCATGTGAGAGACCGACGAGTATGCCACCATTCGCTTGAGGTTAGTCTGGCCCAAGCAGACCCACGCCCCGTAGACCAGGCTCACCATCCCAAGCAGGATCAGCAGCGGCGTGAAGACGACAGTGGAACCGGGGAACGCCGTCACCGCGACCCTCAGGAAGCCGTACGCGCCCATCTTCAGCATCACACCGGCCAGAATCATCGAGCCTGCGGTAGGAGCCTCGACGTGTGCATCCGGCAGCCAAGTGTGGACCGGGACGCTAGGCATCTTGGTAGCGAATCCAATCAGCAGCAGTAGCCAGACGAAGTGCCTGAGTCCCTCGCTCGGAATCAGATTGTCATTTGCGAGCATCGTCACCAGGTCGAATGTGTGACCTGTCGCCGTGTCGGCGCTGGTGTGGAAGTACATCACGAGGAACCCAAGCAGCATGACGACGCTCGCCGTGAAAGTGTAGATGAAGAACTTCATCGCAGCATAGCGGCGATCCTCCCCCCCCCACATCAGAATCAGGAAGAACATCGGAATCAGCGTTAGTTCCCAGAACACGTAGAAGACGAAGAGGTCAAGAGCCACGAAGACGCCTAGAAGCGCACCCTCCATGACTAGCAAGAGAGGGTGGAAGACGTGACCGTGCTTGGCGTCCCACTCGACCAGCATTGACACCGGGATGAGCATGGCTGTTAGCCACACCATGGGGAATGAGAGGGCATCGGCACCGACGTGCCAGGACACCCCGATGTAGGAAATGAGGTCGACAGGCGTGTTCTCGAGATGGTAGTCTCCCAACTGTATGTCCATCCAGTTGATGTCGCTGATCGAGGCCATGGCCGCCCATGTCGATATGGAGAACAGAGCGAGGGCCACGCCGAGGCTCACGTTCCGACTGATCCTCTTGACACTCTCAGCTGCTTGACTGGGAAGGACCAGGGGCAGCAGGAGCAGGGTCAGCCCCACCGCAATCGGACTCAGTACTAGGATGGTCAGCATCACCCGCTCACCCCCCAAGCCAGCGCGAAGATCGAGAGTGCCCCGACCGCGGTCATCAGTATGTAGTCGCGGGCCCTTCCAGTTGTCACCTTGCGAATCTGAATGGAGCCCAGCACGGAGTTGGACTCAACCTGCTTGACCAGCCCGTCTACGACGTTCTTGTCGAACCAGGCGGCGAAGGCGGCGAAGGGGATCGCTGTCTTGGCGAGAGCCCACTCGTAGAGGTCGTCGAAGTAGAGCCGGTTCTGCAGCGCCTCCGAAAGGCTGGAGTCCGCTATCTCGGATACGTCCTGCGAACCGAAGCTGTCGGAGAGGGAGACCAGCCAAGCGACCATCGGGTTGGACTTCTCTCCCTCTGTGAGTCTGCCACCATGAACGCGGGCAGCATAGATTGGTCCGATGACCAGTGAGAGGAGGATGGTGGTCCAGCCTACCAGCCTGAGGTTTGTGTCAGAAGGTAGGAATGCGTGCTCGAGCGTCTCGAGTACCCCATGTAGCGCCAAGTGGTCCTTCTCGGCCGAGAGGTAGTCGACGACCCCCATTACGGACAGAAGGAAGCCGCCCAGGGCGCTGATGATTGTCAGGATCACGAGTGGCTCCTTGATCCAGGGGGTGGCCTCGTGGACGTGCTTCGCGGCCTCGTGCTTTGGCTTGCCAGCGAAGGTCATGAGCCACATCCGAGACATGTAGAATCCAGTCATGCCTGCTGTCAGTAGGACCAGTAGGGCCGGGCCGAACATCAGTGGCTCCGCCTCGAGGCAGGCCTTCCACGTCTCAGCGATGATGCCCTCCTTCGACCAGAATCCGCCTATGAGCGGGATGCCGATTATAGACATGGACCCGAACATCATCGCAGTGGCCGTGACCGGCATCTTCGATGCGAGCCCGCCCATGTTACGCATGTCCTGGTGGTCGAAGTCGTCGTGACCGCGGTCAGCCCCGTGGTGCAGGTGCTCGTACGCGTGGTGTAACTCGTGGATGACCGAGCCGCTGGCCATGAACAGCATCCCCTTGGCCATGGCGTGATTGAACAGGTGGAACATAGATGCCCCGAACACGAAAGCAGCGGCGTGGTGATCGCCGTGGCTGTAGAACCAGAGGGCGGAGCCGAGACCTGTGAAGATGTAGGCAAGCTGGCTCATAGTTGAGTAGGCCAGGACCTTCTTGATGTCGTTCTGCACGAACGCTATCGAGGCTGCCATAAAGGCGGTTATGCCCCCCACCCAGGCGACTATCAGACCGAGTTCCTCGAGTCCCGCAACGCCGTGGTGGCTCACGTCGACGAAGGGCACCATGCGGGCGACTAGATAGAGGCCGGCGTTCACCATAGTCGCCGCGTGAATGAGCGCGGACACGGGCGTAGGGCCCTCCATGGCGTCTGGCAGCCATACGTGGAGCGGGAACTGGGCGGACTTGCCTATGGCACCGATGAATAGCATCATGAGAGCCCAGAATAGCTGTCCGGAGTCCACTGCAGCGCCACCGACCCCAGTGGACGGGTCATCGAAGACTACGGAGAACTCGAGAGAGCCGTAGATGTCGTAGAGTATCAGCAGCCCGACCATCAGGAACACATCGCCAACACGGGTGGTCAGGAAGGCCTTCTTGGCGGCGTACGCCGCGCTCTCCTTCCAGAAGTAGAACCCTATCAGGAGGTATGAGCAGAGCCCCATGATCTCCCAGAAGACGAACAGCCACAGGAAGTTGTCAGCGAGCACCATCCCGAACATGCCTAGAGCGAACAGCACGAACTCGCCGTAGAACCGGTGGTTTCGGTTCTCGTTAATCTGGTCGGTATTCATGTAGCCCAGGCTAAACCAACAGATCAGGAAGCACAGGAAGGTGGCCACGAACAGCAGCATCAGGGTGACGGAGTCGATCCACACGCCCACCCCAAGCACCCTCGTCTCGGTCATAGTGTAATCCGACTGCATGACCTCGAAGGAAATCCAATCGAACCAGGTCGCAACGCTGTCGTGCTCGAAGTGCGCGGCCTCGGTCAGGTAATCGAACATTAACCAGAGAGCCACGGTGAGGGAGATTAGCAGGGAGCCGAGCCCGATGATGCCTCCTTCCTTCAGCTTGTACTTCCAAGTCTCGTTGCCGTTGTAGGCCTGCCCGACGATCAGAATCACCGGGAAGGCGAGGAGGGGGGCCAGCACTACCAGGAACGCCGCCTCGTGCGACTCCATCCCCAGTAGGAGCAGCACTGGCACTACCAGAAGTGCCGGGACCAGAGGTAGGAGGAGGTTGTACTCGTTGCCTGACCCAGCCATTCCAACCACCTAGTTCTTGAGTATGCTCGCACGTTCATCGAGGAAGATCGTCTCCTGGGTGCTGTACATTGAAAGCAGGATGGCTAGCCCGATGGCCACCTCTGCCGCGGCGATTGCGATGGCGATGGCGGTGAATACCCAGCCGCTTACGTCACCGTAGTGGACGGCGGCCGCCACGAAGTTCAGGTTGGCAGCATTGAGCATCAGCTCGATGCACATCAGCACCACGATCGCGTTCTTGTGGTAGAAGGTCCCGAGGAGGCCTATGCCGAACAGGATGACGCCGAGTCCCGCTATCCAACTGGGATCTATCATTCCTCCTCGCCTCCCATGTCCCATAGCAGGTTGATCAGGCGCTCGTCGCGAACGAGGTAGGATGCGCCGATCATGGCCATGGCGAGTAGCCCGCCGAGGACCACGGTTGCTACGGACCAGTCGTTGAGGAGGGAGTCCGCGAACTCGAGAGTTGTCGGTGCCTCTCCAGTCTCGCCCCACATAGGGTGATCCAGTACCTCCCTCAACAGAGCCAATATGAAGGCGAAGACCCCGATACCCGTAATCGCCGAGAGTCCCCTCATCAGATCTCAACGTCCTGGATCCTTCTGCGAGTGAGCATGACGCCGAACTGGACGACCAGCATCACTGAACCCAGGTAAACGAGGATCTGAATAGCTGCCAGCATCTCGGCGTTGGCCATCAGGAAGACGGCTGCAACGGCAATGAATGTCAACATGAGCCAGAGCAGCGAGTGAGCGACCCGCCTGGCGAACACACAGCCAAT
>JAYZFV010000011.1:0-3660 GCA_036336595.1 Thermoplasmatota archaeon
CTATGGTGATGAACGTTGCACAGGCGCTAGGCAGCGATCACTCATCCGATGTCAGCAGCGAGGATTCGTGAATACCGGTTTCCACAACGGCTAGCATGCTGATCACCATCCCCCACTCGAACAGCGCTGCTCTGGACATCGCAGGGATCGAGAGGTCGGTGCAGACTCCGACCATCTCGAGGTAGCTCTCGAAGTGTACTGGATCCAGGAACGATGCTCCGGTGTACTGCAACACACTGAGTCCCAAGAGGGAAGCGAATACGATCATGATGGCTGTCCTGAGTCTTCGGGCCCTGTGTACTACTTCGAATCTTGAATCCAAGGAAGCCATGTCGCTGGCCATCACGGTCGACAGTATAGCCCAGAGGCCCAATCCTCCGAATATTACCTTGGCCTGGATTAGATGCAGAGCCAGTTGCTCGCTCCATGGAGTGAAGGCGATCCAGGTGATGAATACCCCGGCGAGCGCGGCGAGGAGGGCTGAAACCAGGTTCAGAAACTCCAGACGAGACACGCCTGAATGCGAAGATATCCAGTCTGCCCTGAGTCGGTAATACTGCCAAGACAATACGATAATCATAAGCCCGGAGACGCTGAAACCGATGGTGAATGGCACTCCTGAGACCTGATTGGTGTCTGTATCTGATATCCAAGGCATGAACGGGTCGCAGCCCTCGTAGACCCAGATTGCGTAGCTTGTGGCGAGCGTTGTGAGTTGGAGTGCGATTGAGGTCTGGAGAGTCTTGCGCACCGTACTGGCTTGCAACAGCCACTCCATGCCGTTGCCACGGGGTTCTTCGCTTCAATGGACTCCCTAACGATGAAGTTGGATGGCCCTCATGATGGGGCATGGGCGGACACGAACAGTGGCTGTCGGAATGCGAGAAACTGGGCTACAAGCCAGAGGCCAGGCTGTACGCCGAGGGCACCCGCACCTCGCAAGACGCGGCCGACCAGCTCGGCTGTGACGTCGCTCACATCGCGAAGTCGATCGTCTTCGCCGGTCAGGACGGGGCGGTGGTCGTCATCACCTCAGGGGCCAACCGCGTCGAACGCAAGCGCAAGCTCAAGCGACTGCTGGGCTACAAGCCGAGCATGACCGATGCTGAGTACATCATCGATTCGACGGGCTACGCTCCGGGAGGCGTCCCCCCCTTCGGCCACATGAAGCCGTGCACCGTGCTGATGGACGAGGACCTGATGCAGTACGACCTGGTGTGGGGAGCCGGAGGAACCGCCCAGACCGTCTTCCCCATCACTCCCGAGGACCTCCTTTCCCTGTCAGGCGCGACAGTGGCAGACGTGAAGCAGTGATAGGATGGCCGTGGAGCAGCTGATTCGTGCTGCGTCGAGTCTGCGTGACGATGTCCGGCCTCTTGGAGTGAAACTAGTTTCAGAGGGCAGAATCGATGTCTGCTACAACCCACTTGACTACGCATGGGATGCGCACGTGGCGTTCCTCAGGCGGATGGGCGGCAGTGGTGCGAGGACGGTCATACTCGGGATGAATCCCGGTCCGCATGGAATGGGCCAGATGGGCATTCCATTCGCTGCGACCTCAGTGGTCCGAGACCTTCTGGGCATCACCGGCATCCCGGTGAACCAGCCCGAGACACCAGATCCGAGGCGGCCCGTCGTCGGCCTCGAGTACCCTCGTGAGGAGGTCTCGGGCACCCGTCTGTGGGGTCTCTTGGCCGAGCACTACGGTGACGCTGGCACCATCGCCAGCAGCGTCTTCCTAGTCAACCACTGCCCGCTGATGCTGTTCTCTGGCCCGCGTGCCGCCAACATCACGCCGGACAAGGTCGGTGGGAAGAGCGCGCAGGCGCTGCTCGAGCGCTGCGACCAGCACCTGCGCGAAGTCGTAGTGGCCCTCGATGCCCAGAGGGTAATCGGGGTCGGTAGGTTCGCCGAGTCACGGGCAAGGTCGGCTCTGACCGATGACGCAGTCGAGGTAGTGGGCTGCTGGCACCCATCCCCAGCCTCCCCTCTGGCCAACCGTAACGCCGGTGCGGACTGGCGCGCCAATGTCAGAGCAGTGCTGCCCTGAGGCTTCGGAGAATAACCCCTCTGGGTCTAGTAAAGAGTTAAGTCGCCAAATGTTCTGTCCCGAGCCATGTCAGCGATGACCACGCCCGAGTACCTGATTTCGAACGCCGAGAAATACGCCAATGAGAACGCGATATCCTGGAAGGGACCGTCGGGAGACTGGGTCAACATGACCTGGTCCGAGTTCTGCAGCACCGCTATGGGAGTGTCCAAATCGCTGCTCGCCCTGGGCTTCCAGATCGACGACAAGCTGAGCATCTACTCGTACAACCGCATGGAGTGGTACGCGGCCTACGCCGCTGCCAACATGTGCAACGGTGCCGCGGTAGGTGTCTACCACACTTGCTCCCCCGAGGAAGTAGACTGGGTCGTGGGTAACTCCGACTCCAAGGTAGTCTTCGTGGGGCACAACCCGATGGATGGCGGCGATGCGGACAAGATGTGCAGCAACAGGCTCCTCAGTGTCCTCAACGACCTGCACAAGGTCGAGGTCGCAGTGGTGTTAGACGGTGTCGAGATGATTGACCACCCCAAGGCGATGTCCTGGTCTGACTTCATGTCCGAGGGGGCCGGGATGCCGGACTCCGCGGTCACGGACCGCATCGCGAGCATCAAGCCCTCAGACACCGCGGCCCTGATCTACACGTCCGGCACCACTGGGAACCCGAAGGGGGTCGTTCTGACCCATGACAACTTCGAGTTCGAGATCTGGAGCGTCCAGCAAGTCACTCGTTACAACCAGGGCGACGGTTACGTCTCATGGCTGCCCTGCGCCCACGTGTTCGGCCAGCTGGCGGACAACCACATCTGGATCCGAGACGCCATACACATGCGCGTGGTGGACAACCCGCTGCACTCGATTGACTACTGCAAAGAGGTGCAGCCGCACCTGTTCATCGGTGTACCCAGAATTTACGAGAAGGTCTACTCGAACCTCATGGCCGCACTCGGCAGCAAACTCGGGCTACTCAAGATACCCGTACTTGGTGGCATCATCAAGAAGAAGGCCAAGGCGAAGATTGGTTTCTCCAACTGCGTCTACGCAATCACCGGAGCGGCACCGATCAACCCGGACATCCTGAGCCTGTTCCACAAGTTGGGTATACCCCTATACGAGGGGTATGGAATGACGGAGACCACCGCTGGTGCCACGCTGAACTACGAGGGCAACATGAGGATAGGCAGCGTCGGGAGGCCGATGGAGGGGACCGAACTGAGGATCGGCGATGCCAACGAGAACGGCGAGGGCGAGATCCAGTTCAACGGCCGGCACGTGATGGCCGGGTACTACCGCAACCCCGAAGCGACCGCTGAGACGATGACAGCGGACGGCTGGCTGAAGTCGGGCGACCTGGGGCGCATCGACAAGGACGGTTACGTCTACATCACCGGCCGGCTCAAGGAGATCTACGTCTCCTCTGCTGGCAAGAACATCGCACCACTGGTCATCGAGGAGACGATGAAGAGCATCCCGGTGGTCTCGCAGTGCATGCTCATCGGTGACAACCGCAAGTTCTGCAGCGCCCTGCTGACACTGGACGTCGGAGCGATTCTGCGTGACGTGCACGGACTGGACGGAGCGACAGAGGTCCCGAAGGACCCCGGGGAGCA
>JAYZFV010000012.1:0-5447 GCA_036336595.1 Thermoplasmatota archaeon
CACGCGTCTTCGGAATCGGCAGGGTGTTCCGCCAGGAGTCGATTGACCGCACCCATCTCCCCGAGTTCCACCAGATTGAGGGAATCATCCACGAGCCGGATGCGAACCTGCCGATGCTGATTTCGACTCTCAAGACGTTCTATGCCAAGATGGGCTACCCAGACGTACGCGTTCGCCCCGCCTACTTCCCATACACCGAGCCCAGTGCCGAGGTCGATATACTGTGGAGGGGGGAGTGGATGGAACTGGGTGGTTCGGGCATCTTCCGACCGGAGGTGACTGAGCCGCTCGGAACGGAGTGGCCGGTGTGTGCTTGGGGCATGGGGCTAGAGCGCCTCGCCATGCTCATACTGGATTTGGACGACATTCGCCAGCTGTATCTGCCAGACCTCGAGCGGCTTCGCAAGATGCCTCTCCTCTGACCTTGCTGGGGGCAATTAAGGACAAGGCCAGGGCAATGGCACCCTCCGTCACTCGTCTGCCAATGACATGACGTCGTGCAGGAATTCATCTGCGTCCCAGTGGATCCCTGAATAGGCCACGCGCTTCCTCTGCTGCTTGTCGATTATGAATGTCACAGTCGAGTGCCCGACCTCGTATTCCCCCAGACTCTCTTCATGTGGATTAGTCCCGTCCGGCTGGTTGCCTCCATCGCCCCCTCCTGAAACACAGGCCATCCAGTTATCGCCATCACGCTCCCAGCCCTCGTCGCACATGCAGTGGGCGCTCGCTCCCGTGCCCATGATCCAGCCATGCCCCATGCAGTCCTCCCCGGGAGGGAGCAGGCTGATGTTGGAGCCGCTAGCCGCCCATGAGAAGTGAGTGAAGCCAGTCATCGAGATCTCCGACAGGCTCGATTGCTCCTCGGTCCAGGATTGGTTAGCACTATCCCATCTGTGGAGCTCCCAGCTCCACGACGAGTTTGCGGTGAAGTTGCCTATGGTCCCAGCCACCATGTCGATGCTCGTGTTTTCCTGCTCAAAGGCGAGCCTTGCGAACTCATCAGCCTTGGCAGCTGTTGGCAGCTGTTCGTAGGGGTGGTCGATCTGTAGGGTGGAGTTGTCCGGGAACAGCACTGCGAAGCGGTTGTGCGCACCCTCGGGAGGTAGGCTGTTGGCGATGTGCTCCGCATACACAACGACATTCCAATTGTCCCAGATCGCCTGCATCACTGATCCACTCTCGTTGGTCAGGTGGTTCCACTCGTACCCCCTGGCCTGCGTCCACTCGGAGAGGTGGGCCACTGTGTCGCGCGCCGGGTCGATAGTAACGGAGAGGATCTCGACGTCATCGCCGTAGTTACCTAGGTTCTCATGGATGTAGTCCAGATTGGCGGAGATGATCAGGCACACGTCCGGGCAAGAGGTGTAGATGAACGCGACCACGACGACCTTGCCGTCGTAGTCGACCAGGCTGACCGGCTCCCCGTCTTGATTGATTAGCGTGAAGTCGGGTGCTTCCGGGGGATCCCTGTACTCTGTTCCAAAAAACTCGATTCCGCCCTCGCCTGAGCCCAGGCATCCCGGCACTAGGAGGATGAGCGAGAACAGTAGTGCTACCGTGTGACCGCTCATCGGAGACCCTCATTTTCCAAGCCCATTTCACGCTTCGGCGACCAAGTACTCGATGTCCTCCAGCACTAGTTCTGGATTCCAGTCAGTGTCACCCCACCATACCCTCTGCTGCATCTGCTTGTCCACGATTATGGTTCCCGTGGTGTGATCCACCCAGTATGCCAGCGGATGGTGCTTCACAGTCACATCGCCCTCACTCTGCTGAGTGTCCAAGCCACAGCCGTCCTCATCGACTGACTCGCCCGGAGGGGTATCGGGGCAGCTGTCAAAGCCGTCGGCGACTCCGTCGCCATCGACGTCGGAGTCGTAGGTAGTGAGTCCCACTTCGAAGTTCATCCATACGGGCTCAAGGTCGTCGACCCCTCCTGTCAGGTGTGGCCATTCGAGTCCCCTCGTGCTAGAGTAATCGTGCATCACCGAGGAGTTGTCCGTCCATGGGTCGACTGTAATACTCAGGATCTGAACTTCAGTGCCGTGCCGTTCTCCCAGCTGTTCGACTATGAACGCGAGGTTGGCGCTCACCACTGGGCAGATGTCAGGGCACCTCGTGAACAGAAATGCCACGACCACTACCTTCCCTTCGTATTGGGATAATGACATGTACTCACCGTTCTCATCAATCAGAATAAAGTCCTGAACAGGAATTGGGGGCACGATGTCGTCACCGTAGAAGACATCCGCCTCGCCATCCCCTAGGCAACCTGCGAGCAGTATGATGGCTGCCATAATGAACGCCATGCCTGGCTCCCTCATTCTTCCTCGTCCCCCTTCACGTTGCGAATCACCCACACAAACGCCGAGGCACCTGCTAGAAGAATTGCCGCACTCAGCAAGCCGCTCTCGACCCCATTATTGTCCCCCTGGGGTCTAGGTTCGAGAACATAACCATTGCTCGGCAGGGACTCCGTATGATTGTCGAGCGCTATCAAAAGTCCGACGGTCTGCCACAGGCTGCCATTTTCCATCACCCTGACCACATACTCCCCCTCCGTCCAGTTGGAGGGGTCAAGCCAGATCCAGCACTCGTCCTCGGTTGAGCCAGATTCGGTCGACGGCCCGGCATCACAGTTCACATCGTCGATACCATCAGCGTCGAGGTCGACCAGCAAACTGCGGTTGTGCTCAGCGGTGTTGTGGAAGATCAGCGTGTCGTTCTGTGTGACTTGTGCCGATTCCGGTTGGATTGCCTGGCTCCTCATGATGAATGAGTAAGTGTTCGCCCCATGAGCGGCCGCTATGGGCATCAGCAGTACGATTGCCAGTAACGCGGCCAGAGCCTTGCTGCGCATGTCAAACCTCAGTCATCACTCGCTTCGATGGCCCAGAGTGCCGGGTAGTTATAGCGAGGGTCGAAGTCCTCGTCGAACTGCACGACGTATATCCCGCTGACCATCTCGGAGATTAGCACGAAGCCCCTGGGGTCGTACTGCAGACCCCAGTCGAATGGAATCATGCAAGACGCCCAGCAGTCTGCCAAGTCGTAACCCATCACTTCCGAGGCGTTGTCCATCCACTCGGGACCGGAGGGCAGGTAGTAGCCCACCGTGTGAGTGGGAGCGAGCTCGGTTATCGCCCTGAAGCCGCGATCGGGCTCTGGTTCGCCGTTCTCCCAGACCAGTTCCTCCCACACGTGTCCGTGATCGGTGGTCCAGGAGCCAGCGTGGTAGTGCGCCCAGTAGGCGTGACCGCCGGGCCCAGTGTCTCCGTTGTGGGGGCTGTAGATGTAGCCCCCGGGAATCCAATGCTGTGGGTGACTGCTGCCGTTTTCCTTCATCCCCTCTCCGGGAAGCCTCCACTTCGAAACCAGGAAGGGCTTGGTCGGGTCGGTGGTGTCGATGGTCCACACATACCCAGTATGGTTGTCGTTAGAACCGTATTCCGGCGCTATCAGAGTGTAATGCCTCCAGTTCTCTCCGTAGGTAGCGTCTTGGGGCCCGGAGCCACATTCTGTCGGCCACTCCTGAATCGGTGTCCACTTCTCGTTGACGCCGTTGCAGACCAACTCATCGAAGGGGACCGCGTAGTGTATGTTGCCATTGCCCTGAGCCGCGTCCAGCCACTCATCGGCCGACATGTCAGCGTGTCCGCCGCCCTCGGGCCCATGCCACCCGCTGTCATCTGATGAGCACCCCATCCAGCGCCCGATCTCCTGAGGCCAAGAGACTCCGTATGGGTCGGCTACGTTAGGCGGTTCGGAGACATCGACCATGCGTAGCCCAGCATCCCAGTACGAGGCGATTAGCAGCTTCTGCCCGGTTTTGGGGTGGACGAAGAAGACGTGGTCGTGATTGAAGACTGAGCCGCCGCAGGTGGTGTCCGCCTCGGGTGTGTAGGCCCCCCAGCGCAGGATCTCACGACTGGAGTTCTGCTGCTCGTCGTTCTGGTTAGGCAACCAAGACTCGAAACCCAAGGGGACGTAGAACACCTGCGTACCCTTCGCCGGGCCGCCCCCTGCGACCAGCTCTGGGTATGGGTCAGCACCAAACAGGAACAGGTGACACTTCTCACCTGACCATAGGGGATTGGCAGGCTCCCAGTCGCAGTACACGTGGACGTCCTGGTTGTGGAATCCCGCAGGTGGGTTGTTCCACTCTGCGACCTTGATCGGGCTGGTCTTGTCTCCGACGTAGATGACATCGAGGCGGTTCATTCCGCTGTTGGCATCATCGTCGTTGGGAATCGGGTCGAGTTCGCTGTTGGTCAACTCGTGGTTTATCAGGACCCAGTTGTTGTCTGGGGTGACCTTGATGTCGATCATCCTAGCGATTTCAGCGTAGTAGGTAGACAGCAGCTGTATGTTGTTCGGGCTGCTGATGTCGATAATCTCGAACTGGTTGTAGCTTGAGACGTACGCGTAGCACCCGCCGCTGCCATCAGAAAAGATCTCGCAGTCCTCGTCGAAGTTGCCTTCGATGGCGATCTCGGAGTTGTCGCCGGGTGTCGGTCCGACGTTCTTCCAATCTGGGTAGCAGGGCCGACCGGCGGTGTTGTCGAGTTCAGCCGGAGGCTTGACCTGTCCGTCGCAATTGAGGTTGTGGTAGTCGATCAGATTGGCGTTGGGCGTTGAGAGGCGGTGGGCGGGAATGTCGTTGTGGGAGTGATTGGCGTCCTCGATCTCAATCACCGGGTCTATCCACTCCCACTCGTCACCATCCTCGTCCCCATCTTCGAGGAACGACAGGCAGCCCGAGAGAGGTGCAAGAAACATCAGTGTGACCATCAGCCACATTCGCAGTGCTGCCATTGCCTCGCTCCGAGCCTAACTTCAATATGAACGTGCACCCCATTCGTCACTGGCTCTTGCGGAGACGCATCACGAATCTAATGGAATGCCATAAGGGGCATCGATGTCCAGTTGGACGATGTACATCCCGCTCGTAATGCAGGACAGGTATGTGTAGCCCTCGTGGTGCTCCGCTGCCCACAGGAAAGGCGTCCACCCGAAGTCGTAGAACGAGCTATCGGGGGCGATCCCGTCCTGTGCGTGGGGCAAGTGGTAGCCGACGGTAGCATCCATGTGGGTATTCGTCTTGTTGCCTTCTCCGAGGCCTGCTGCCATCAGAGTCTCGACGTCAATGACCCACAGGCCGGAGTGGTAGCTGGAGAGGTAGATCCTAGCATCCCACGCCCCTCCGTGGCTGTTGTCGGGAAAGCCCGGGAGCCCGGTTTGGAAGACCTCTGTGTCGGCGTTGTGCGGGCTGAACAGCAGCCACTCCTCGCCACCGGGTATGAAGTGGTCCCAAGCGAAGGGAATCTCCCAGCCGTGGATGAGCTGGGGTTGGAAGCGGACGTTGCCATTGACCTCCTCGTAGTCAGTGGTGTCCAGCAGGTAAGCCATCCCCGTTCCCACCGAAGTCTCCAGGACCTCGGTTG
>JAYZFV010000013.1:0-3333 GCA_036336595.1 Thermoplasmatota archaeon
AACCGAATCAAGCGCCTGCCCGTCGAGGGCTTCTGGCTGATCGTGCTCAACGAGGTGCTGGCCTTCGTGCTGCCCGGTGCGCTCGCCCTGGCCGCACGCGCCTACGTGGGGCCGATTGGCTGGGACAGCTGGGAGATCCCTATGCTCGGCCTGGCGCTGCTGGTCGTGGCCGGCTTCGCGTGGATCGGGGTCGACTTCGGCAGGGTCGCCCAGTCGCGCATGGACATCAGGAGGCTGAGCCAGTTCAACCTCGCTAGCGCCAAGCAGACCGTGGACACCGCGGTGATCGGCCGCGAGCTCCTGCAGGGCATCCGGAGCTTCGCCATCCCGCGCCCGTGGAGGGCCCCGCCGGCCGCCTCCGGCGAGCCCGCCCCCGCGCAGAACCCCGCCTCCAGCGCCCTCTCCAGCCTCCTCGACATGGGTGCCGACGTGCTCGACGTGGTGCTCGACCAGGCCAGGGTTCCCGCCGGCGATGCCGTCGACAGGCTGGACTCCGAGATCCAGCGCAGGATCCAGGACCGGGTCCGCGCATCGAAGCGCTCCCTGGCCACCGGCACGCTGTTCTCGCTGTTCCCGCTGGTGGTGCTGCTCGGCCTGCCCGAGCTGCTCTAGCCGGCGATGTAGCGCCGCTCGTGGGGCGAGGCCAGGACCAGCCAGATCAGCCCCACGGAGATCTGGATCAGCCCGGTGAGCGCGATCAGCTCCCTGAGCGCGAGCAGGTCGTGCTCCATCACCAGGCCCGCCGCCAACGCCGAGATCCCCATCGTCAGAGTGATCCCCAGGTTGTCGGTGCCCGCCACCCTGCCGCGCCACTCGTCGGCGGCCCGCTCCTGCAGCATGGTGGTCGAGAGCACCCAGTTGATCCCGCTGGAGGCGTGCGACAGGAAGATGAACACCAGGATGACCATGGTCCACTCGGAAGCGGCCACCGCGAGGTAGAACAGCCCGCTGACGCCCAGGGCCAGGCCCAGCAGGTAGGGCATCAGCTTGCGGTTCGCCATCAGCGGGCGGCCGACCACCGGCCCGAAGCCCGAGCCGAAGCCCCTGGCCATGTACAGGATGCCGATGCCCGCGGCTATGTCCCCGAACCCGGCGCTCATGCCGATCAGGACCAGCAGGAACACCTGCGCCCCGCCCCCCGAGGCCCACATGCCCTTGGCGAGCACGACCCTGCGGATCGGCGGGTTGGCCAGGATGTGCCTCCAGCCCGCCCAGATCTCGCCCAGCAGGACGCGCGGGGTGGCCGGCGTGCGCTCCGAGGTGTCGGGTCCGCCCTCCGGCAGGGTTGTGATCAGCAGGGCTGCTGCGAGGAAGGTCAGGGTGTCTATCCACAGCGCGGTCTCGATTCCGTAGGCCGAGATCGTCAGCCCGCCGATTCCCGCGCCGATGCCCATCGCCGCCGACCAGCCTCCAGAGGCAAGCGCGTTGGCGGTGAGCAGCTCGTCGGCATCGCAGATGTTGGGCAGGTAGGCGTACTCGGCCGGGTCGAACACCGCCCTGCCCACGACCATCGCCACGGCGAGCGCGTAGACCGAGGCCAGGCTGCCCAGCAGGTCGAGGCTCAGCACCGCGACCAGGATCACGAACGAGGAGAGGTTCGCCATCAGCATCAGCGCCTTGCGCGAGTAGCGGTCGGCCAGCATGCCGGTGAACGGCTCGAGCGGAGCGAAGGTGAAGCTGCGTGCGGCCAGCACCCCGGCGATCGCCAGGGGGGAGTTGTCGGTGGCCTCGCCCGCTAGCAGGAACAGGGCGATGACGGTGAACCAGTCGCCGACGAAGGAGATCTCGTTGGCGGTGAACAGGCGCCTGAAGGTGGCGTTCTGCCTCAGCAGCTGGACGAAGCCCACGCGGGACACAGGCCCGCGCAGGGCCCCGGTGCTATGACTCCCCATCCCGCATGCCAATGCATAAGTCCCTATTTTGCCAGCGCTCTTCCGTGCTCAGGGACAGGCTGGTCTGGATGGACCTGGAGATGACCGGGCTCGACCCGGACAGAGAGTCGATCATCGAGATCGCCACCATCGTCACCGAGGGCGACCTCAAGCTGGTCGCCGAGGGCCCGAGCTTCGCGATATCGACCCCCGAGGAGCTGATCGCGGGCATGGACGAGTGGAACACCACGCACCACAACGCCAGCGGCCTGGTCGAGCGGGTGCGCACCGAGGGCGTGTCGATGGCCGAGGCCGAGCAGCGCACGCTAGAGTTCCTGCACGAGCACTGCGAGCCGGGCAGGCTGCCGCTGTGCGGCTCCTCGATCCACCACGACAGGCGCTTCCTGCGCCGCTACATGCCCGAGCTCAACGAGTTCTTCCACTACCGCAACGTCGACGTCTCCTCGATCAAGGAGGTCGTGCGCCGCTGGCACCCGAGGAGCCCGAAGTTCCGGAAGAACTCCGGCCACAGGGCGCTCGACGACACGCGCGGCTCGATTGCCGAGCTCGCCCACTACCGCGAGCATAACTTCGAGTCCGGGCGCTAGCCCTGCCAGCCGACCGGGCGCCCCTCGGAGTCGGTGAGCACCAGGTTGACCCCGAAGCCGGTCCTGTGGAAGGCGATCACCTCGAGGCCGTGGATGGTGTGCCCGGTCACCGCGCGCCCGATCACGGGCAGCTGGCCGGCCTCCTCCTCGGGCGTCAGCGTCCTGCGCACGCCCTCGACGTCCTCCAGCCACGGCAGGGTGCCCTCGGGGGTGTACCTCAGCCCCAGTATCATCTCGCAGCCCTCGGTCCACTGGGCCGACTCCGCGTCGGCCTCGCTGGGGATCGCCACGCAGTTCGGGTGCGAGTGGATGTAGTGGCAGAAGCGCGAGCCGCGCGAGCCGCGCTCCTCGCCGAACACCCCGTCGGTCCACTCCTCGGGCATGTGGTGCACCGAATACGAGTCGCCGCGGTTGATCAGGTGGGGCTGCCCCATCAGGTATCCCTGGCCGGCGAACATCCCGGTCTGGGAGCCGCCGAAGGCCTCGTCGACGTCCTTGGGGTTCGGATTTGCCGAGTCGGCGTCGATGCCAACTAGGATCTCGTCGGGCAGCGAGCGGAACGACCAGTCGATGATGGCCGCAAGCGTCTCCACGGGCATCAGGACGTGCGCGGGGTAGTTGTCACGCGCCTCCAGCGAGGCCCTGTTGTACTCCCCGGCGGCCTCGAGCAGCCAGTCGGCGATCATGGCCCGTGGCGCGGGCGCCCCGACTTGAGTTTACGCTAGGTCCGGGATACCGACACGTCGAGCACCAGGTGGTCCCAGTGCGGGGCGTGGCTCTTCACCCTGGTCAGGGCGAGCCGCTCGAGCGAGCTGCCGGGCTCCATGGCGCCCAGGGCCGCCTCGACCTGCTCG
>JAYZFV010000014.1:0-9105 GCA_036336595.1 Thermoplasmatota archaeon
GGTTTGGAGTTCTGGAGGCGTTCGGGGAGTGGGAGAGGCAGTGGTGTGAGGGGGGGCGCCCAGTCGGCGGGGATCGCTGGGGGGGCGGAGTCTTCCAGCAGCAGGGCGATGCGTGAGAAATGCAGTAGGATCTTGCCCTGATCGCTTGACCATATCTCTTTGAGAGTCGAAATGAGTTCCTTCATACTGTCTCGGACATGCTCCTTCGTACTCTTGTCGGGGATTTCGGAGTACTTCCTGATCCCGGGGGTCCAAGAGTCGGTTGGGAACTGCACGAAGGGGAAAAACGTCGGCTTCGGACCCATCAGGCTGGCAGGGCTGGCGGTGCAGACCAGCACGTGGCTCAACCAGGTCAATTGCCCCCAAGTATCGTCGGGTGGCCCGCCCTTCTCCAAGGCGTCCAAGCACGCCATTCGGGACTCGGCTGGCCATCCCCCCATGGCCAGTACCGCGATGTTGTCCCTGACCAGTTCGCAGAAGGACGCGATGATCTCGTGGACCCGGTGCGCGTGCTCGGAGACATCATCGGGGTTGATGGACGCCATGATCTGCTGATGGAGCAGATCGGGAGAGATCACCCCGCTCTGGTCCATGATCCTGCGTGCGGCCTCATCGATGAACACGGACCGGTTGACGAGGCTGCGCAGGACGCCGGCGGCTGACCTGCGACCCGAGTAATGGCGGGCAATCCTATCTCGGGCGGCAAGCACCTCGGAGGCGATGTGGGCGGGGATACCAGCGTCGACTGCGTCGCCGACGCGCGATACTGAGCTAGGTAGCCTCCACAGAGTGTTGAGGGCCGACTCGATCAGCAGTATCCTGCCTGCATCCGAGATGTTCTCGCGGCTGAGGGCGTCACCCAGTCTGCCGCGATAAGGCGCCACCAGCTGATAGAGGAACGAGTCGATGGTTCCGATCGGGGCGTCCTCTAGCAGTGTCAGTAGCTGTTCGCCGAAGCCCTCGTGCCTGATTCGCGGGTCTGTGCGGTGAGCCCCGTCGTCACCCCTAGGCCCGGGTCGCAGCCTAGAGATGCTCCGCCGCAGGCGGTCTCTCATCTCATCAGCTGCCCGATTGGTGAAGGTAAGCAGCACGACCTCTCCCGGGAGCAGCCCTCCCCACTCGCGCAGGTCCATGCGCTCGGAAGGGGGAGCAGCGATCAGTCCCCCTTGGAGCCTCGATGGTCGCTTCGGCTGAGGGAGGAGCCGGGTAGCCCGCTGGTCCTCGGTGAGATAGTGCTCGATGGCACGATCGACGATGGTGCTGGTCTTCCCTGTGCCAGCTCCAGCGTCGATGACGATGTGAGCGTCCAGATTCAGAGCCAGTCGCTGAGCTGTGTTCAGACGCATCAGTAATCATCCCCCACCCTGACTTGGCAGGAGCTGCTGACTGGACAGTACCTGCACACACCCTTCGAAGGGGTCGGGTGCACGTTGCCAGAAGCCGCCCCCGCCGCAACCCCAAGGGCGACAGACAGGCGCTGTGCGAGCCATGCCCTAAGGTGATCACTGGCTGGAGAGGGGCCCTCGTCTGCGAACCTGTGCAGGCTGGCAGTGAAATCTGTGCGTGTGCCCACACCCAACTCTGAGTGAGAAGCGGAGTACCAAGATGAGATCTCGAGCCTGTGCTCGGTGTTGTGTCCGAAGAGAGAGATCCCTGCCGCTGCTACCAAGTCACCGGGATGGTCGATCTCCCACGCTCTTGCATATAGCGCTAGTTGCAACTCATCCAGCAGACCGTCGGAGTGGCGATCCTTTGCCGTCCTCGACTCCGATGTCTTGAGGTCTCTGATTGCGACGAGTCTCCGTGGCTTCCATCCCGAGTTGTGGACCCTGATGGGGGCGACGCTTTCGTCGCCTTCGGTATCGATCCATACGTTCCCATCCTCATCAAACGGCAGTAGGTCAACCCGATCTATGTAGCCTCGCACCCGGATAGGGGTGAGTTCCTCGCCACCAGCCATCTCTTTGGGGAGGGAGATCTCGATTCCGCCCTCGTCGTGGTTCGTCATGCTCCACTCCAGCGACACGGGGGCAGCGTCACCGAGCTTGCTCTCGGCCCTCACTATGGTGCCGACTCTCCCTGTAGGGGGAACCGGTCTGGGGTCAGCCAGCCAGCTGTTCCAATCATCACGCTCCATTCCGGTCAGTACCCTCAGCCTGTGGGTCGACACGGCATCGGTCCTGTCGAGCCACGGGGCTCTTGAATCGAGGGCCTCGAGGGCTATTCGCATCACCTCGTTCTCATTGGCTCCGGACTGAGCGATGCTCCTAATTGCCCCGTTTCCCTCGAACTCTCGCTCTTCCCCGATGGCAAAACCGAGGATCTCACACAGCATGTCGTGATGGACTAGGTGCAAGAGGTCGCCATGCGTTCGGGGATCGAGGTCCTCGGCCTGCAACTCCTCCTGCTCCGCCTTGAGTCCTTTCGATAGCCACCCCATCCTGGGGCACTTGAGCCAGTCGTGGAGTCTGCTGGCTGACCAGATTTCGACCTCCTGCTCCGCTCCAAGAGAGTGTCCGTGCCTTGCGTCGCTGACTACCGAGCCCGAGGCTGCGGGGGAGAAGGGACGGGGGTCGATGGTTGGTGTCCGCTTGCCTGCTGGGGTGTGGCCCCCGATTACCGGCCATCTGGAATGAGCGCGAGGGGGATTGATCTCCTTCGGGGCCTTGCGAGCGAGATCCTTTCGTTCGAACGAAAATAGGTGCGGGAAAGCGTCTGCGGGCAGGTAACCGTCAGCCCTAGATCGACTGGGTTGCCTCCTGTCGCGATCGCGCTGCAACTGCAGGTCCATCGAAATAGAGGCTGCGCTGGGGTTGATCGGCGAGTGAGAGGGGGCTCTCATTTTCCTCAGAAGGTTCCCATCCGACTGTCGGAAGTCGCGAGGACTGACTGGACTGGCGGAGAGGGACTCCGCCTCGTCATTGGGGTCGTTGACGCTGGCCCACTCTCTGATTGGCGCAGCGGCTGGGGACGCGTCATCGAGGCTTGGATCGAGCAGGATGACTTCGGAGCCAGCCGCAAGCAGGTGCTCGAGATGGTGCCTAGCGTCGCGTACAGGTCCGTCGGGCCTTAGCAAATCCATCGAGTGACGCTCTTCGTCTCCGAGGAAGGCAACCTTGGGGACACTGAGGTTCCACGAGGAGCTGGACAGGTTCGCGAGGACTATCAATTCAGCAGTGCATCCCAGAGCATCGCGGGGACTCAGGACCCTGACCCTGCTGGTTGCGCTGGAGCCGCCTTGTCGGACGTTGGATGACTGCATCATGGAAGTGAGTTCGTCAACCCAGGTCGGGCCCATTTGGGGGGGTTCCTGCTCGATGCTGTCCTGCATCGCCCTCAAGGTTCGATGGTCCCTGACGATTGCCTGGACGGCCGCAGCCGGAGAAACGCCCTCGCCATCGCACGCCTCCATCGCCGATTCGAGGTCTATCAGTCCGAGCGTGGCTAGGAGCCACTCGTCTCCGGTTGATGCCGGTTTGCCCAGTGGCAGGACCTCTCCCGTGTGACATCCCACCCTGGCATGCTCGCCATCCAGAGCCGCTCGGTCCTCGCCCCTGAGCAGTGGCCTGAGTGAGTTGGCGACGCAAAGGAGCCACCATTGGGACGACTCCTTCCTGATGCCGTCTGGTTCCGCGAGCGGGGCCCTAGACATCGTCTGCAGCCACCTAGTGAGTGCGCCGGGCCCCCCCAAGACGTGCTCGCCGCGGGCGAGTTCGGTGAGCAGGTTCGTGTCCGCATGCGGTCGGACCCCAACCTCGGAGGGGTGCTGCTCCGGCTCTTCGAAGACGCGGATTGAGGACTGAAGAGAGAGGGAGCGCAGACCCTCAAGTGAGAATGCGTCAGGGCCATGGGGCAAGTTTGCGAGAGACGCGAGCCAATGTCCCAGTGAGTGGGTGGTGACGGGTGCCTGAGAGGGCGGCAACGGAATTCCGAGGTCGCGCAGAGCGCGCTCCCAACGAGGCCTGTTGGACTCCAAGGCAGGATCCACGATGATGACTCGGTCTGTCTCACTCGACTCCAAGTGCTCGCGTGCTAGGCCGACGGCAGCATCGAAGGAATGTTCCTCCCTCTGTAGAAGCAGGCGTCTGACGCTACCGGCCTGAACCGATGAGTCTGGCTCGTGGGATGGGACCCAACTCGGCAGCTCTGAGGAGGTCGTGATGGGGTGCTCGTCCACCAGCAGGTGGCCGTGGTGACCGAGCCTGAAGTTGCCCGGATAGGTCAATTGGTGAACAGGACGGTGCTTCGACAGGGCTAGCATGATCTCTGCGTGGGCTCGGGACATCCCAGGAGGATGGTCCAGCATGATGATGCCGTCGACGTCTGCTATGGTGAACGGCTCTGGGCCACCATCCAGGCCTTCGACAATGCGAGAGGCGACCATGTCGGGATGGGTTCCTCGGAGCTTCTTCTCGAGCCTCCTGAGTATCGTCCTGAAGGACGCGATTCCGGGGCCGTCCCAGCTCTCGGCAACTGACTCGCTGGACAGGAGTGAGTGAAGTCCGGCCAGAGCCGCTGTCTTGCCTCTGCCCCAGTTCATGTCCGGCAGCGGGTTGATTACAGGGAAGGCGAGCCTCGCCGCCTCCTTTCGACACGCCTCGTGCAGAACCAGATCGAAGGCGCCCTCCTTCGATAGCAACCTAGGCAGGCGCAGATCTGCGACCAAGGAGGGCTTCAGTGAGTCGATGGTGTGGTGCAGCGTTCGGTCGATGGCGCCCTCGGCATCTATCATGGACAGGGACTGCTTGCGGGATTCCTCAGTCGGATACACCACCAGAATACGTCCGGGGCCCCCTGATTCTGTGTTGGTCGGATCCAGCGACTGTAGCGTCATGTGCTGTACGAGCCACGGTGGGATTGGCCCAGGGGGGACCTCTTCGCTAGTCGCGCATTGACCCTCTGACGCCATCATGCCATCACCGAGCATATGCCATGCTCGGCCGGGGTTATTCAACCCACCTGAGCGTTAGTCTCTGCGGGTAAGAAATCAGCGCTCCCTGCGAGAAGGCAAGAGAGCCACGATGAAGCAAAGAGAGGCGGCTGCGACTCCGGGTCCTGGTAGGAGGGGAGAGCAGCACTTTGATTCCTCTTGTTCGATTGACCAGTCAATGATCAGCACAGCCGACATGTCGTCGCCGTCCCATGCCGGTGGCACATGAACTGACGCGTTGCCCTCCAGTTGTTCGAGCTCGACGGCATCGTGCAACACGTGCAGGTAGTCTCCCACGCCATTCGTGCCTTAGGGGAAACTGGCGTTGTCCTCGACGAAGAGAAGCCACGGGGTCAGCGTGAGGCAGCAACTGCCAATAGAGCCATGCAACCCGATGTCCCAAGAGAAAAGTATCGTCCTTTCAGCGGGGTCGTACGCCATAACGGACAGATGCGTGACCGACCCTCCCAAGCCCGAGGATTGGCCAGCGGCCAGAGAGGTGGCGTAGTCGTTCGAGAGGCTTCTTGAGCTCGGAATTTTGCCTATGTGCATCCTCTCACCATCAAAAACGATGGAGGGCGCCAGACGGGGAGCTCCCGCAATGGATGTCGATGCCCCCCCATAAGCGGAATCCCAGCGGTCTTCGGTGGCATTGTTGCCGAAGGGGTCCATGGACTCAAGCCAGTGCCTGTGATAGTGTATTCGCACGACATCGGAGTCGCCGATGGCTTCGTCTAGAGCGGTTTCAGTAATCACGCAGTTTTCGCACCAGGTCGCGGTGTAGACCTCGACGACCGAGTACATATCGGAGGGTTGCATCGAGAACTCGATCGCAGGCATGGGCTGGGGTACGTCGCCTGCGAGGAGGGGCTCAAGCGGAATCACAATGGCACCTAGTGTTCCTCCGTCGACTCCGACCCTGGCGTCATGCCACATCGAGCTGTCCTCGCTGTTGGCGACGGCTTGAGTGGAGGATGCGAGGAGCAGCGCTACGAGGAGTAGAGGCGTGGTTCTCACACCAATCGCTGAGCAACGGGATATTGAATGCTTCCGGGTCATCGAGCGGCTTCGAACGCGGCGATCGCCCTGTCGATGTCCTCGTCGGTGATGTGCAGGTGGGCGACGGCTCGGATTGTGGTGTCGTCGATCGTCAATGTGTCTACCCCGTGCTCGGAGAGGCGCGAGACCAGGTCGTCGGCCCCGCCCTCCTCGCAGGCGACGTAGACCATGTTCGTCTGGACCTGCTCCAGATCGACCGTGAAGGACGGCATCGCGTCGATGGCCTCCGCCAGTCTCCTAGCGCGGGCGTGGTCCTCGGCCAGCCTGTCGATGTTGTTCTCCAAACCGTAAATTCCCGCGGCGGCGAGTATCCCCGCTTGGCGCATGCCCCCGCCGAACATCTTGCGCCACCGGTACGCGCGGGCTATCATCTCGGAGGAGCCTACCAGCACGCTTCCAACTGGGGCACCGAGTCCCTTGCTGAGGCATATCGAGACCGAGTCGTAGTCCCTTGCGATCCGTGCGGCGTCCTGGCCGGTGGCAACCGAGGCGTTGAAGATCCTCGCGCCGTCTACGTGGGCCCTGCAGCTGTTTTCTCTCGCGACCGCTGCTATTGCGTCCATGGTCTCGAGCGGGTAGCAGGTGCCGCCTCCCCTGTTCGATGTGTTCTCGACGCAAACCATTGAGCCGTTGGGGTAGTGGCCCAGGCTGCCGTCTCCCTTACGGATTGCCTTCGCTACTTCCGCTGGCTCCATGATTCCCATATTACCAGAGACAAGGGCTACCGACACTCCCGAGAGAGCGGCGTAGCCCCCGCCCTCGTAGATGTATATGTGGCTGTGGCCCTCGGTGACGATCTCGTCACCTGGCTCTGTCTGGGCCCTGATTGCGGTGGCGTTGCACATCGTGCCTGAGGAAACGAACAGGCCCTCCTCCTTGCCGAGCATCTCCGCCATGCGATTCTGCAGTTCTATGACCGTGGGGTCGTCGCCGAGCACGTCATCGCCAACTATGGCGGTGGCCATGGCCTCCCTCATCGCGGGCGTTGGCTGGGTAACCGTGTCGCTGCGCAGGTCGACTCGGTCGCTCGGGTAGTCGCGCATGGGTGCCCTAGCGCTCTGTTTCACATAACTCGTGCGCTTCGGCACTCATCACTTGGATCTCAAGTCCTCGGAATACATGTAGGACTTCTTGCGGGAACTCTGTTCCTCCTTCTTCTTTTTGGCCAGATACATGATTGCCAGGGAGCCGCCTAGCACGGCGGGAACGGCGAACATGAGGAAAGTGAGCCACAGTGGCCTATCCGGCTTGTTGCAGGCAGTCTGTCCGTCAAGCTCTTGGATCTCCCCTGAGGGGCACTTCAGCTGCTCGATAGCCCCGGCCTCGGGCACGTAGTGGCCTGATTCAGCATCCTTGCAGGACGTCATGCCTGAGTTCTCTTGGTACTTGCCCGGCTGGCACGGCGTCTCGGACATCGCGCCCGTGCCGCTCACGAAGTTGCCGGGCGATGCATCGAAGCATCCCTCTTGGCCGCCCTCGGGCTGGAAGCTGCCGGACTTGCAGGTGCTCTGGGACAATGCCCCTTCCTCGGGGACGTGATGCCCGGGCATGGCCTCGGTGCAGCTGTCCTGTCCCTCCGATGCCTGGAAGGTCCCCTTGGAGCATGGCGTTTGGCCCGTGGAGCCCTCGCCCGGGACGTGGCTTCCGGGGCTCGCCGGAACGCACTCGGACTGGCCCGGCTCTGATTGGTAGGAGCCCGGCGGGCATGGGGTCTGCTCCGTTGAGCCGGACTCGTTGACGAAGTGCCCGGGGGAAGCATCCATGCAGGACGATTGGCCTTGGCCGGACTGGTACTTCCCCGGAGGGCATGGGGACGGTGCAGAGGATCCGTCGGCGCTCACGACCTGCCCCGGAGGCGCCTGCTGGCACTCCTCTCCGCCCGAGCCCTCCTGGTACTCGCCCGTTGGGCAAGGGGTCTGGATGGTCGCGCCGTCTAGGCCCACGTAGTTGCCCGGTTCGGCCTGTGTGCAGTTAGACTGGCCCGGTTCTGAGGAGAACGTGCCTGCCGAGCAGGGTGATTGGGAGGTCGCCCCAGCGAGGGAAGAATAGCTGCCTGGGTCCGCCTGAAGGCAGGAGGTCTGCCCGGCCTCGGGCTGGTACGTCCCGGGCTCGCAGGGAATCTGGGTCCCTGTTCCTTCGGCATCTGTGTAGTGGCCTTGCTCGACTGTCAAACATGAGGTCTGACCGGTGTCTGGTTGGAATTGGCCCGGCTGGCATGGCGACTGGGATGTCTGCTGTGAGCCAGATACGAAGTAGCCGGGAGACGCATCTGTGCACTGCGCTTGGCCTGGATTGGCCGAGAAGTTGCCGGGCCCACACGCCTCCTGAGCAGATGCGCCCGCGGATGGCACCTGGAATCCGCGGGTGGCTTCGAAGCAAGAGGTCGCTCCCAACAAAAACTGGTAGGTCCCGGGGGAGCAGGGGATCTGGTTGAGGGCCCCCACACCCTCGACGAAGTGCCCGGCATCGGCTTGGATGCATCCAGTTGCGCCATGGTTGGGTTGGTAGTAACCGGTTTGGCATTGGTACTGGAGGGTGGACGCGCTTGCCGAACTGTAGCTACCCGGGTCCGCCTGGAGGCAGGAGGTCTGGTTGCTCAGCGGTTGGTAGTAACCGGGTTCGCATTGGGTTTGGCTGGTCGCTGCGGTCGTGTTGACGAAGTGGCCGGGGGTCGCTATGATGCAGTCTACCTGCCCCGAGTCCGGTTGGAAAGAGCCCACGTCGCAGGGGAACTGCTCGGCGTCCACGGCGTACCAGCCAGGGTCGGCCTCTACGCAATTCACTCCTGAAGAGTAAGTCCCGACGGGGCACCCATCGGGGAACGGATCGAAGATGTTGACTGTCCCATCGTCGTCATTGTCCCTCTCGCTCATCAGGGCGTGCCAACCGTACTCGGCCCCGATATCGACGAATGCTGGGATATCACTGTCATTGCCTTCGCCGAGCCCGAGGGCTCCCTCTCCGTGCGCTCCCCAGCAGTAGACGGATCCGTTGGTCGCCACCGCGCAGGAGTGCTTGTTGCCTGTCGTTATCTCGGCTACCCCGAGTCCAGATGGCATCTGGACGCTGACGGGGGTTGAACTGTTGTTAGTGGTGCCGTCACCGAGCTGCCCGTA
>JAYZFV010000015.1:0-20769 GCA_036336595.1 Thermoplasmatota archaeon
ATCTGGAGTTTGGAGCCGACTCCGTCCGTCGCCAAGGCCAAGCAGGAGTCACCGAACTCAACGACCCCCCCGAAACCCCCGGGCAGTGGAACCGGGGCCCCAAGTTGGCCTGGTAGCCTTCCAGAGATTCCCACTGCCTCAATCAGGCTGGCTACGGCCAAGCCCTCCCGCTCGGTGTCGACTCCGCTCGAAGCGTAGTCCATGGGCTCTGCCACGACCCGAGCGAGTGAAATCAATGACTTCATCCTCTCGGAGAAGCGACCTTCGGAATAATGAGAAAAACCCGCTTAAAGGGTGGATTTTTCGTATGTTGCTTATAAAGGAAACATCAACAATCTCTATAACGTGCTCGTTGCCCGCAGGGGCACGGATAGTGAAACCACTATGTTCGAAAAGAAAATGATTGCAATGATGCTTACCCTAAGCATGCTGGCGGCAGCGTTCGCCGGTTGCTTGGGCGGAGACGATGAGCCCGAGGAAGAGTGGGCACTTACACCTGCAGCTGACGTCAGCGCGGTGTACGTGACCTCCGACTGGGACCCCATCATCCCCAACCTGAACGACGGAACGATGTGCGAGGCCATCCTCTCAACCATGACCATCACGGAAGCGAGGGAGGAAGTCGTCGACTTCACCAGAGGCTACTACACCAGTAGCCAGGGTGTGATCGGCGGATCCAGCGCGGCAGCCATCTCCAGTGTGGCCGACTTGAACGCGGCTGGCACCACGATTGCGCTGCAGTCCGGGACCACCTCGGACCTTTACGCGGCGGACAACCTCGGTGCTGCGACGGTCGTCGCTTTCGCGGACTTCCCGTCCGTAATCGCAGCTGTCGACAACGGAGATGCGGACTACGCACTGGGCGATGCCCCAGTTCTGGCCCTAGCAGGAACTATTCTTGCCGTGTTCTCCGATGAGAACTACGGAATAGCCGTGGCAGAAGACGACAACGGTGAGTTGCTCGATGCCCTGAACGTAGCCATTTCCGCTGTGATAGACTCCGGTGAGCACGATCTGATTGCTGGTGCATGGGATCTAGCAGCACCAATTGTGGACGACACTACCGCTGACACAGCTACTGCTTACCCCACACCAACCGAGGGTAGCACGCTGACTGCAGTTCTGGAGTCTGGCGACCTGAAGTTCTGTTCAGACACATCATACCCCCCATTCGAGAATCTGGATGCTAATGGAAACGCAGAAGGCTTCTCCATCGATCTGGGGAATGCGATCGTTGACGAGATAGCCGCCCACTACATGGGCACCGACAACCCGATGTTCGTGCCTCCCGTAGTCGCGGGCTGCACCGACTCGGCCGCGGCCAACTACA
Organism: Thermoplasmatota archaeon; assembly: GCA_036336595.1. Taxonomy (GTDB): domain Archaea; phylum Thermoplasmatota; class Poseidoniia; order Poseidoniales; family Thalassarchaeaceae; genus UBA36. The sequence continues at coordinate 1,331 of JAYZFV010000015.1, forward strand.
ACCCCGACGCCAACTCCGACGACGGGTCGTGCGTTGCTGCGACCACAAAGATCGGTCTGCTCAACCCGCTGACAGGCCCGATTGCCGTCTACGCACCGCCCTTCACATGGGCTGCGCAGGCTGCGATTGACGACCTGAACGCGGCGGGCGGCAACTTCGAGCTCGTCGAGGCCGACTCCGGCTGCAGCGGCGACGTCGCCGGCGCAGCCGCCCAGTCCCTTGTGGACGCGGGCGTAGTCGGTGTCGCAGGAGCAGCCTGCTCCGGCGCATCCATGGCCGCCAACGCGGTTCTGAACGCTGCCGGTGTCGTGCAGGTCTCCTACGCGAGCACCAACCCCGGTCTGAGCGACTCCACGGCCTACCCAGGATTCTGGCGAGTCGTGCCCAGCGACGCCATCCAGGGACCGGCCATGGCCGACATGGTCACCGCCGCAGGCGCCACCAACCCGGCCCTGCTGCACATGACCAACGACTACGGCTCCGGCCTCGCCGACGCCTTCGAGGGCGCATGGGGCACAGACAACCTGTGCACCAAGATCGGCTACGAGGACACCACGACCGAGTTCGCCGCGCAGGTACAGGCAATCGCCGACGCGGGCTGCAGCTCAGTTGTGATGGTCACCTACTCCACGGACGGAGCGGCCATCCTCGAGACGATGGCGGTCCTCGGCGTCGCAGTGCCGGTGTTCGGCGCTGACGGAATCGCAGACTCTGCCTTCTTGGCCGACTTCAGCGCGCCAGGCGCCGCCAACGGCGTGCAGGCCACGAAGCCCCGTGCTGGATCCAGCGCTGGCGACTTCGGCGACCGCTGCACTGCTGATACGACCTGCGCTGGTGGCATCTACACCGGCGAGACCTACGACGCGGTGATGATGATCGGCGCCGCGCACAACATGGAATCCGGCGCTAACATGGCAAGCCACCTCAACATGGTCGGCACCGCCTATGCGGGCGCTAGCGGCACCCACACCTTCACCGCTGACGGGGACGTCGGCGGAGCGGGCTACGACATCTGCCGCTTCGACGCGCTGTCATCGACGGACGTGTACTTCAGCTGCCGGTCCTACTGGACTGTGGATGGCGGGATCGCCGCTTCCGAGTTCACTGGCACCACCGTCAAGATCGGGTTCCTAAACCCGATGACCGGCCCGATCGCGGTCTACGCGCCCGGCTTCACCGCCGCCGCGACAATCTCGATTCAGCTGGCGAACATCGCTGGATACGGCGCCGGCCTCCAGTTCGAACTGGTAATGGCTGACTCCGGCTGCGACGGAACCGTCGCTGCCACGGGCGCCCAGACGCTGCTCGACGCGGGCGTCGTCGCTGTGGCAGGCGCTGCCTGCTCCGGTGCCTCGATGGCAGCCAACGCTGTCCTCTCGGCCGCTGGCATCCCGATGATATCGTACGCCAGCACCAACCCCGGGCTCAGCGACGCCACTGCCTACCCGGACTTCTTCCGAGTGGTCCCCAGCGACGCACTGCAGGGCCCAGCCCTGTCTGATGTCGTGGGTGATGGGGGCAGCACCAACCCGGCGCTGCTGTACATGACCAACGACTACGGCTCCGGCTTCGCCGACTCATTCGAGGCGGCGTGGGGCGGCTCCGACTTCCTGTGCACCAAGCAAGGCTACGCGGACACCGCGACGGACTTCACCGCGCAGGTCCAGGCTGTAATGGACAACGGCTGTGACAGCGTGGTCCTGATTTCGTACGCCGCTGACGGCGCGCAAATCATCGAGGACCTCGCTACCGCTGGCTTCACTGGCTCCATCTACGGTGGTGACGGAATTGCAGAGGAGGGACTGTGTGTCTCTATGGCATCCAACGCCACATGCGCTGGAGTCGTAGCCACCAAGCCCGCCTCTCCAGACCCCAACGAGCGCTCCGTGGCCTTCGCCGCCCTCTGTGGCGCCATCCCTGACTGCGCCGATGGCATCTACACCGCAGAGGCGTTCGACGCAATCGCCATCATCGGCTTCTCGGTGGCCGCCCTGGCCTCGAGCCCGCCTGGAACCCCACTCAGCGCGATGATCGGCGCTGTCGGCAACGGCTTCGTCGGCGCTAGCGGCATCCACACGTTCGCTGCGAACGGAGACGTTGGTGGCAACGGCTACTGCATCGGCGACTTCACGGTCACCGACGGTGTCGCCTCCTTTGATTGCAACAGGCACATCTCGGTGTCCGGCAACGGAGACACAGGCCCCATCACCGACGTCTGATTGGAATAGGGAATAGGGACACGTAAAGCGCCTCGGCGGGCAAGGCCCGCCGAGGTGCCCCCCAACAGTGCTTACCACGACTCGTCTGCGTCAGTGTGGCGGTCGCGCCATCCGGTGACGAAACATGCTCGACGACGTGCGGGCACGGTGGAGTTCCCGTTCCCGCTTGGAGCGCAGGACCATCATCGCCCTAGCCATCATCCTCGATGCGAGCGCGGGCCTGCTCAGCCAGTCCGGCTCGCTCAATCTGCTCGACTACCTCGTGGGCGGCAATGTCCCTAACGACATGGTCTGGCTGCTGCAATCGGTCGAGTCGATTTCGGGCGGGTTCTTCCTGGTCAAGATCCTGTTCGACGACGTCCCCGTGAGCTATGCCAGATCGATAGCGATCGCCCTGTCCCCCCTGTTCCTTCTCTTCATCGTATGGATGACCCTGGACTTCCTGTTCAAGGGCCTTCAGGACGACGTAAGGATCACCCTCGATCTAGTCTCAATCGGCGTGGGCACCCTGACCTGGTCATCCACCTACCTCGCCATCGCAGTGGGGCTGACGCTCACCTACAAGGTGCAGCGATACGGGAACTTCGCCCAGAGCGAGCTGTTCATGATCGGCATGTACCTATCCATGGTGATGGTCTGGAGCGACCACTTCTTCCCACTGTACGACGCTCCAGGGGATGGCGTGCTGGTGTGGTCCTTGCTAGCGTGGACGGTGCTGGCTGCGTTCGTCGTCACGGGCTTCGCGGGCATCATCATCGATCGCCTGGTCTACCGCGGCTTCCGAGAGAAGGCCAGCACCCCGCAGGTGATGATGATCGCATCTCTCGGCGTGGCGCTGATCCTCCGCGCGATAGTCTACCTCAGGTTCGGCGCTGGCAGGAATATGTTCGAGCCCGATGCAGACTGGAGGCTCCCGACCCTCCGTTGGGACATCCCGACCCAGAAGCTGAGGCTCAACCTAGGGGTGCGCGACATCGAGGAGGGGCAGACCTACACCTCTGCAATTTGCGATGAAGACACATTGGAGAAGGTCACGTACGAATCCTCCAAGCCCCTCGCAGAGGTCTACAGCATGGGTAACGACTGCATCACCCAGTACACCACTAACTACGCATACTACAAGGGCGCCATGCCAGTGGTGATATTCAGCTCCGTCTTACTCCTCATGGTACTGCTGAGGAAGACTAGGCTCGGTCGCAGGATGAGGGCCGTCGCAGACAACCCAGACCTCGCTGCGAGCAGCGGCATCAACGTCGAGCGCATACAGATGACCAGCGCCTTCCTCTCTGCGGGCATCTCCGGGATGGGCGGGGCCATCTTCGCGATGACGCTCAGATTCGCCCCGGAGACCGCCTTCACGCTCCTCCTGCCCTCTTTCGCGGTGATAGTGCTGGCAACGATCGGCTCGATCGAGGGGGTTATCGTCGGGGCTCTGGTTGTCGGCTTCGTCAGGGCGCTGTCTTCACCCGTCCTAATAGGGATCGGACAGCCTCTGGCAAGGTCGAACTACACCGCACTAGACGGTGTCATGCCCTACATCTTCCTCGTCGCGATACTGATGATCATGCCCGAGGGCATAGGGGACGCCTTCGAGAAATGGAAGGTGGAGAGGCTTCGCCGCCGCGCAGAGAGCGAGGCGGAACCGTCGAGGGAAGTCGGTGCCGCGCTGGCAATCTCCCCCCTTGGGGCACTCGGGCTGCACAACTTCCAGCAGAGGAAGTCGTCGCGTGGGGAATCGATGCTCATCGTCACCGTGGCGTCTTTCTTCTTCAGCAGGATTACCCGATTCATCTCCGGCAACTCGTTCGCCGAGGGCTCGTGCTCCGAGGCCTGCAAAGCCGATGGGTCCGTGTCATCCAACCTCGAGATTCTCACCGGCAGGTCCGACGGGACCCTCTTGCTTGAAGACTCGCCTATGACAATGAACCACGTACCCAGCCCGCCCTCCGATCTGGCACCCTTCTACCACCCGGACTGGATAGCGGACGAGTTCGCGAGAATTAACCGGTCTTGGTACGACCTGATGAGCTTCGAGCTTGACTTCATCGATGTGGTAATCTCCCTCGGTGACCTAGTCTGGCCTGCCGTGCCCATTCTGGTATGGTTGATCGCCATCGCGGAGGGCGTCTACATCCTCCAAGGCCGGGAAGACGACCCACTGCGGCCCGCCATCGAGGCCATGGACTCTTTCTCGTCTATGCTGATGAGCATGAGGAACAGCGCATCGGTGGCCATGACCGACTCTCTAAAGGCGGTCAATGGCGCGCTCGGTGGCTTCCAGAGCAAACTGGCCGCTTCGATAGAAAGCGTCCAGCCATCGTCCAAAGAGAGCCAGAGCGACTTGTTCGAGAGATACCGCGAATGGGCACCATACGGCAGGGAGAGCCCGCGCGGCTCGTGGGCCCTGTTCGCATTGCTGCTGACCATCCTGCTCCTGTTCTTATGGTGGCTTCCAGTGGCTGATCAGGAAGGTGCCCGCTTCATCAAGGTGCTACAGGTATCCAACGTCTTGGTCACGCTATCCATCTTCGCACTGCTGGCGTTCTCCCTGAACCTCCATACCGGAATCACCGGAATGGTCAACTTCGGAGTGATATTCTTCGCCGGGGTCGGGGCCATCACTGTCGGCATCCTGACTGCACCCAAGGACCTCCATGGCTACGACTGGCCCGTCCTCTGGGCAACAGTGATGGCAGTTCTTCTCGCTGCCGGCTTCGGCTGGCTCCTAGCCTATCCAACGGCGAGGCTCAGGATGGACTACTTCGCTATCGTCACAATATCCCTAGGGGAGATCGTAAGGGTCCTGCTAATGGGAGAACCGTTGCTCAGAGCCGGATCCTGGGGTTCTTCGATTGGCATCTCCAGATATGCCCTGCCGCTGCAGAGTTGGTGGTTCTGCGGCAGCGAACCGCCGCTGAACGACTCGGGCGGCGCAATGAGCGCAGATGAGTGCAGCGACGTCGTGGGAATCGGAAGCATGGGCGAGCGAATGGGCGAGCTTCTGAATCTCGGGGAGCCAGCCCCCTACATGCTGGTTCTAGCACTGATTGGGATAGTCTCCCTGCTGCTCGTTTGGTGGATGCTCGAAACCGTGTTGAAGTCACCTTGGGGTAGGATTCTGAAGGCCATCAGGGAGGACGAGGAGGTAGCACAGCACCACGGTCACGACGTGCTCACCCACAAGGCGGCGAGCCTCGCATTAGGCGCTGCGATTGCCGGACTAGCCGGGGCACTGTGGGCTTGGAAACTGACCGGATTCCAGCCGGGCTTCATGTCTCCGGCCAAAACGACGTTCCTGGTGTGGGCGGCCTTCGTAGTCGGCGGTGCTGCTAACAACAGGGGGATGGTGATTGGTGCCTTCATCATCGTGCTGATGGAGTTCGTCTTCAACGTCCTCGTAGCTAGCCAGGGATCATCCGATCTCCCCCTCAACGATACAGCAGCCAAAATCGACGCTCTGTTCGAGTGGCTGGTCACCCAGCCGTGGGACGTCGCCGTCCTATTCGCGGCCGTCGCCCTGCTAGGCATCGCATTCGGCTGGAGGGGCTTGACCGAGGTCGGGGTCTCGGGCGTAGCAGCGATGTCGTTTGCCGGGGTGATGATGGGCGAGAGATCGATCCGCGAGACGTTCATCGGCGATGCCATCCTAGCCGACATGGCCTATGTCAAGGTCTTCCTCATCGGCTGCCTGATCCTGTTCTCGCTCAAGTACAACCCCAAGGGCCTGCTGCCTGAGGTCCCGAGCAGGCCACCCCGTCCGGCTGGGGGTGATTCCGAATGAGTTCCGTGCTCAAGGTCGAGGGACTCCGTATGGAGTTCGGCGGGCTGGTAGCCGTCAACGACGTCTCGTTCGATGTCGAGGAGGGCGAGTTCGTCGGCTTGATTGGCCCCAACGGCTGTGGCAAGTCTACCACCTTCAACTGCATCAGCGGGCTGCTCGACCAGACCTCCGGCACCGTCGAGGTCTTCGGAGTGGATGCCTCAGAGATGCGCCCCGATCAGATTCAGCAGCTCGGGGTGACGCGCACCTTCCAGCACACCCGACTCTGGAGGCAGATGACGGTGATAGAGAACCTGCTCGTCCCGCCTAGGCGCCAGTTCTCCCCCAGCCCCCTCCTGTCTCTGCTGAAGCCGGACAGCCGACCTGCCGAGCAGGAGCGCCTGAGCAAGGCCTACGCCATGCTCGACCAGCTTGAGGTGCCCCACATGGCGGAAAACCTGACCAGCGAGCTCTCAGGCGGCCAGAGCAAGCTTGTGGACATAGGCCGCTCGATGATGGGCGACCCCGGGCTCCTGCTGCTCGACGAGCCCGTTGCGGGGGTCGCCGGCCCGCTTGCGCTGAAGATATTCAACAACCTCAGGAAGACGGTCGACGAGACCGGGATATCCGTGCTCATCATCGAGCACAACATGGACTTCATCCTCAGGCAGGGGGTCGACCGCATCATCGTGATGAAAGAGGGCGAGGTCCTGATGCAGGGCACCCCTGACGAGGTTCGCGGCAACAGGGCCGTGATAGAGGCGTACCTCGGTGCAGCCGGTGACAGCGGGGGCGAGGAGGAATGACACGGGTGCTCGAAGTGAGGGGCCTCGAGGGCGGCTACGGATCAGTACAGATCCTATACGAGATAGACATGCACGTCGACGAGGGCGAGTTCGTCACCATCATCGGGCCCAACGGATGTGGCAAGTCTACGCTGATCAAGACAATCTTCGGCATCGCCACCTACTACGGCGGCGACATCGAGTACAGGGGCCAGGACGTATCCGGCTGGCGCACAGACCAGCTAGTCAACCACGGGATTGCATACGTCCCCCAGATTGACAACGTGTTCCCCTCCCTCTCCGTCGAGGAGAACCTGCAGATGGGCGGCAACACGCTTCCCAACAACATCCTCAACCAGCGAATCGAGCGCTCGCTCGAGATGTTCCCGGACCTGCGCTCGCGCGAGCACGACCTCGCTGCCTCGCTATCGGGCGGGGAGAGGCAGATGCTCGCAATCTCCCGCGCTCTTATCTCCGACCCCAAGTTCCTTCTCCTCGATGAGCCCACCGCCGCGCTCTCGCCGCTTTACCAGCAGCAAATCATCGAGCGCATCGACTCTCTGCGCGAGGACGGGATCACCATACTGATCGTCGAGCAGAATGCGCGCCTCTCGCTCGCTCGCTCGGACCGCGGGTACATCATGGCCAGCGGCAAGATAGTCCACACCGGCGACGCCAAGCACATCCTGACCGACCCCGAGATCGGGGAGTACTTCCTCGGATCGACGCACTAGCCTACATGCCGAGGACCATCTCGACGGCCGATGGAATGACGCTCAGAGAGCCATGCAGGCGATGGTCGTCCTCGACCTCTATCAGCTCCACCAGTGGCGATCTGGCCACCTCACGGGAGTTCGCTAGGGGAACGATGTCGTCGCCGGAGCCATGGATTATGACGGTGGGATGCCTCATCTCGGGCCACGATCTGCGCCCGATATCCTCCATGAACCCCCAGGGCAGAACCACCTCCTCCCCGGTGCCCTCGTGGGTGAAGGGCAGCGAGCCGTCGAGTTGCCATCGGGAGACCATATCCTCCCCGATGAGCCTCTCGAAGCCCTCTCGCATGCCGAACGCCGGGGCCATGAGGACGAGCCTCAAGCCCAATTCAGGAAGCGCCTCCGACGCGTTGGCGAGCGCTAGCGCCCCGTATGACGACCCCATCAGGACATCGTGCTGCCGACCGTCCCCAATCGCTTCTATCACTAGAGATGTCTGATCATCGATCGACCAGCCGAGCCGTGACATGACTAGGCCATCGACCTCCCAACCGAGATCCCCTAAGATGTGAGTGGGCTTCGAGCCATCGGGCCTGCCCCAGAGGCCATGCGCCCAGAGCACCCTCACGAGCTTACCCCAGATCGCAGAAGGAAAGCCGGAGGAACTCGCTGTCCGTTGCCTCTCGCTTGAGGGGGGAGTCCTCGTCTCCCAAGACGCGCAGGTGCATCTCAGCGGTAACCTCGACTGTAGCCTCGAACAGGTGACCACCATGGACTGTGTGATCGTCATCAGAGGCGACGATGTGAATGTGGGTGGACGCCCCGTCAGGACCGGGAGCGAGGTTGCCCTGGGTCGACAGAAGCTCCACCGGCGCCTCAAGAACTTCCTTCTGGTAGACGCCCCCTGCATCCAGATAACCGATAACCGTGTTGCGAATCCTCCCGATTCCGCTGGTAATCGCAGCCGCGGAAATGCCATGCTCGCTCAACTCCCTGATGGAGGCGTGCATTTCGTCGCCAACGTCCAGCCTGACGAATACATCGCGCCCGACACGCCTGTGCTCCATGACCCACGATTAGCCACCGAGACTTCAAACTCACCCAAGCGTGACTTCCTTTGGATTGGCGAAATCAATAGGGAGGTTGCAGTAGAAGCGCTCAGTACTCCGATTGAGTACCTGCGAGGGCCACTTTCTTCCACTGGAAGCAATGGGGTTGGATTCGAGCACCGGACTGTTGATAGGCCGCGCCATCAGACTGACAAAGCCGGGCGGTGAAATCAATTGACGATGGCAGCACATGATGCCTCCGCGAGATGGAGGACCTTCTTGGAGGAGGCCAAGGAATCGGAGGTGATGATGCTCCTATCCAAGCAGAGCCCCTATCCATTCCTCGAAGTCCCCTTCCACGAGCTGCAGAGCTTCGACCCAGATTTTGCTGAGGATTTACTCCGGGAGCCATCTTCCATACTCGAAAGGGGCTCTCACGCACTGAAGCAGATTTGCAGGGAAAGAGGAGAGGACTTGGAGACCGTACTCCGAGTCAGCGAGTTGCCAAGGGATAGTCACATTGCTCTCCGTGACATAGGGAGAGTGCAAGTCAATACTCTCTGTGGTGTTGAGGTAATTGTTACCAAGATCTCAGATATCAAGCCACGCATTCACAGAGCGACATTCAGGTGCGAGGCCTGCGGGGAGCTCATCGAAGTAATTCAGAAGAACGAGAGGGAACTCAAGGAACCCCTCTCTTGCCCTCAGGCATCCGGCGGATGCGGCAGCTCTAGGCGTGAAACCAGATTCGAACTCGTGCTCGACATCTCTAGGCTAGTCAACAACCAGTGGATGGAGATCCAAGAGTTGCCAGAGAACATCCCTAGCGGGGGCCAGCCGGGAAGGGGGATGGTGCTGATAGAGGGCGACCAAGTGAACAAGCACCTCCCCGGACAGAGAATTACCGCTAACGTGATTCCAGTCATACACTCTGAGGTCAAGAGGGGCAAGAAAACCCCTCTATTCGACATCATTTACCACATGGTGAGCTCGGAGCACGAGAGCATCCCGTTTAACGAGATTTCAATCAGCGATGAGGACAAGGAGATGATCGTATCCGTGTCACAGAGGGATGACTTATTCACCCTAATGAGGGACTCCATAGCGCCCGCAGTGTTCCCAACAGGACGCATGCCCTACGTAAAACGGTCATTGGCCCTCCAACTCTTCGGGGGAGTTGCTCGAGTCAACCCCGACAGGACTCGGATGAGGGGCGACATCCACATCCTCCTGATGGGCGACCCCGGAGTGGCAAAGTCGCAGCTTCTGCAGTACATGTCAAAGATATCTCCACGCGGAAAACTCGCCTCCGGCGGCGGGGTATCCGGGGCCGGTTTGACCGCTGCAGCAGTAAAGGACGCCTTCAGTGACGGGAGGTTCGCACTCGAAGCCGGAATATTGCCACTGTCGGACCGGGGGCTTGCGGCAATCGACGAGTTCGACAAGATTACCGAGGAGGATCGCCGGACCATGCACCCCGCAATGGAGCAGCAGGAGATCTACATCGCCAAAGGCGGAATCACCGCGACTCTACCGGCCCGGTGCTCCATTCTAGCTGCTGCGAACCCAACTAAGGGCCGCTTTACGCGTCATGCCAACCGTACAAGAAGCGTGATGTACAACTTCAAAGAGACCGGCTTGCCCGTGCCACTAGCCTCAAGATTTGACATCATTTGGTTGCTCAGGGACGAGGTCAGAGTCGAGGACGACGAGAGAATTGCTAGACACATCCTAGACACTCGAACCCTAGCAGTGAGCGAGACTAAGATCGAGGAAGGAATGCAACTGGACCCCTCTTCGGAGCAGGAGGATTTGGTTTTCGCTACCGGGGTGGACAACAAGGAGTACCTCACAATCAACTTCCTCAGGAAGTACATAGCGTACGCCAAGAGGCACGTCCACCCAGACATCGACGAGAAGGCCAGGAAAAAAATTCAGGATTTCTACAGGGATGCACGACTGTCCTTCGACAAGGATGACCTTGATTCTATGAATAATAACGAAGAAGCCGTCATTACAATCACAGCCCGTGCACTGGAGTCTCTGATAAGACTCACAGAGGCCCATGCTAGATTGCACCTTCGGGACATCGCAACGGAGGAGGATGCCGACCTGGCCATCGCTATATACAAACACTGGAGAGAGGAAACGAGGATCGAGGACGAGTCCGAGTTGCACTCCGGAGTCTCCGCAAGCAGCAGGCGCGTTAGCAGTTCAGTTAGAGGCATGCTCAGACAAGTTTGTTCGGAGAAGGGACATGCAGAACGTATTGACATATACAATCTAGCCCTGCCGATGAACATACCAGAGCACGTGGTCGACGAGGTCATCTCAAAGATGCTGACCAGCGGCGAGTTGTGGAGCCCCCAGCTAGATCGCTTCTCCTTCGTCCGCTGACCCTATGAGCGTCACCCCCATCCCCACGAACGGTATCATGGAGCCCGTCGGCGACATACGCGAGCCTGACACGCTAGACCCGGTAGCTCTGGGGTTCATGTGCGGCTTGGAGATTCACCAACAACTCGCCGCCGACAAGCTGCATTCGAGGTTGCCAAGCGAATTGTACGATTTCAAGCTGGAAGACATCCCGAAGGAGTGGAATCGGGCTAGTCGCAAGCTAAGAGCCTCGGAGGGGGAGGATGGGAGGGTAGACGTCGCAGCCCGTTTCGAGCAAAGGAGAAACCGTGCCTTCGAGTATGTCCAGACCCCGAACGCTGGATTGATCGAGCTGGACGAAGCCCCACCCATGAAACACGATGCCAATGCAGTGGATCTGGCTCTGACAATGACTGCGATGATGGATGCCAAGCCGATCCCCAATCTCCAGGCGATGCGCAAGACGGTCGTTGACGGCTCGAACACTAGCGGATTCCAGAGGACGACGCTAATCGCGACAGGAGGCAGAATAGACACGGACTCGGGCAAGGTCGGCATCGATTTGATTTCCTTGGAGGAGGACTCTGCGAGGAAGCTCGGGACCCTTGCATCGGACGATGGAGAGACCGTCATCTATACGCTTGACAGGTTGGGGGTCCCCTTGGTGGAGGTTGCCACCGCACCCGATGTCAAGTCCCCAGAGCACGCGAGGCAGACAGCAATCGCACTTGGCAGGCTCTTGAGGGACACCCGACAGGTCAGGCGTGGCCTAGGCTCGATCAGGCAGGATCTCAACGTTAGCATAGCTTGCGGTGACCGAGTCGAGATCAAGGGCTGCCAGGACCTCGATTGGATACCCAGGATCATCCGGCTTGAGATGGCGCGACAACTCCACTTCTACTGCCTCGCCAACGAGTTGCGTAAGGAAGCCAACCTGCCCCTGCTACCATCTGACAGGGCGGACGACGCCACCCCCGTAGAGAACAGGGTGGCGATGGCAGCATCCTCTCGCATTCCCCTGGAGGTCCATGACCTGACCGAACTCTTCGGTGCCTCCGAGTCGACAGTGGTCCGTGACTCTCTGGAAGAAGGAGCCACAGTCCACGGCGTCGCCCTGCCGGGATTCTCCGGCAAGATTGGAATCAAGGCAGACGACGCAAATTCCCCCCAACTCCCCAGACTCGGCCGCGAGCTCGCTAGCGCGGCGAAGCTAGCGGGCGTAGCTGGCATCTTCCACTCCGACGAGCTCCCAGATTACGGAATTTCGCAAGAAGAGGTTGATTCGACTCGCAACCGCCTATCGTTGGGTGAGCCCGATGCCTTCGCCTTGTGCGTGGCACCGGCTTGGCAGGCGGAACTCGCTCTCGAGTCGGTGGTCAATCGGACGAGGCTCGCATACCACAGGATTCCCAAGGAGGTAAGGAACGTGGTTATCAGAAAGGGCCAGCCCGAGGACGGGACAACGACTGCTCTAAGACCCCTTCCTGGTAGAGCGCGAATGTACCCGGAGACCGACGTCCCGGTGCTCGAGATCACGTCGGAGCACTGGGATGCCATTCGCAACGACCTGCCTCTGACCACGGTTGAGAGGGAGGGCCGTTTACAGGGGCATGGCCTCTCGCCGAACCAGATTGAGGCGCTATTGAACGGCGAGCTGGACGACTTACTCTTCGAAGGCATGGAGGGGGTGCTCAAGCTCCCTGGAAAGGCGTGGGCAAGCGCACTGCTCGACTTCGGAACGCAGAAGGTGAGCGCCCTCGCCGTCGCCATCCACCTTCGAGAGACTGGTGCGATGACTCGTGAGGGGGTCGAGCCGTTGATCGTGGAGGCCGAGACCGCAGACATCGACGCTCTGCTAGGTTGGATGTCCAGCGAGGCCGAGGCCCGTGGCTTCACCCCAGCAGGTGCAGGGGCGGTCGAGAGGGCCGTGGACGAGGTCCTAGCTGAGCGTGCCGACTTCGTCAACGAGCGAGGCTTGGGCGCAATAGGCCCACTGATGGGAGTTGTGATGCAGAAGTTAGGCGGCTCAGCAGACGGAAAGAAGGTAAATCAGGCCCTCAAGGAGAAGATTGGGGAGTCCCTAAATGAATCACATGATGATAAGTTGATAGACTAATCAATTAGCCCTTGAACTCCGTGTCGGAAAATCTCAAACCCGCCTCGATACTGGTACTTGTGACCTTAGTTTTCCTTGCATCCACGATTCAGGATGCACTCTCCAAAGAGACTGCGAAGTTCGTTGGCAATAATGAATCAGCTCACCACGGTCTTCCATTGGAGTGGAATGGTGACCAAGTAATCTGCGTCCTCTATCCACCAGACCATCCTCATGCCGAATTCAACTACGGTGTGACTATGATCGATTCTGATGGAACCACACTCGGTGTAAACGAGAATTACAACGGCACAGGTGCCTGCATTGGTGGCTTCGAAGGCTACAGTGAGGGGTTTGAATTCATGATGGACGCCGCTCGGGCGGCCGGTGACCGACTCGCTGTGGGTTACGAAGTCGGAGAAGGGGGGCCATTCGTACATACAATCGGGGGCCTGAATGCCAATCAGGTCATCGGAGATTTCAATGGAGCGTATTGGAGTCTAGGTCACAATGGGGAGATGTCTATGGTGGGAATCGGTGATCTGGTTTTGTCAGAGGGCGATGTGATTCTCTGGAGCATCGGCACTTGGTGAGGCCGTATTCTTAGCAACGATGAATAGTGACCTTGCGCCCAGGGGGACGGGGTTCTGACTTGTCCGACTTGCACAATATCGCTTTGACCCCTACTCAGGTAATTCTGCTGAATGCCTCGATTCTGGGATTGATCTTGCTGGCCCTTCATCGAGCGGAGCGCAGATTGGATAATGGCAGCCATTGGATGATGCTTGGAATCCTAGCAATTTTCGGTGTATCGGGCCGAATCTTGCTTGAGCCCCTTCCGAACATTCAGCCTGTTACGGTGCTCGTCCTTCTTTCTGGCATCTACTACGGTGCTCCCCGCGCATTCGCGCTTGCCGGCATCATCGCCCTGGCCTCGAACGTCCTTGTCCTCGGACACGGTCCTTGGACGCTTTTCCAGGTTATCGGATGGGGTTCAGTTGGCCTAGCAGGCGCTTTGCTTGCCGATCGGCTGTTGATTGATGGCAAGTTGAACCTCAACCGCGTTGCTGTGGTTGCGATAGCAGCTGGATTTGCATTTGACTGGATAGTCTCCCTGAGCGTCCTGCTCAAGACTGACCCTTCGATGCTTGCCCCGTTTATCCTCAACGGGCTGGTCTTCGACCTCTATCACGCAGCCGGTAACCTTGTCTTCGTCGCATGGATGGCAGTTCCAATCGGCGAGATTCTAGCTCGTCACCGAGTCGTACCTGCGGCTGAGGCGGTGAGCGAAGTTGCCGCGAACTGAAGAACTCACAATGGTCCTCGTGACCAGAAAGGACCTCGAACTTTCGAGGGGCAAGCTCGCAGCACAATGCGCTCACGCCGCAGCCGAATGCGTCCTCGCAGCCAAGCGAAAGATCCCTCGAGACCTCGATCGCTACATCAAGCACGGAGCCAGGAAGATAGTCTGCAAGGCCCCCGATCTGGTTTCCTTGAAGCAAGTGCACGGACGGGCTAAGAAATCCGGCTTGGTGTGCCATATGGTCACGGACGCCGGGCACACCGAGATCCCTCCCGGCACTGTCACAGTGGTCGGGATCGGCCCCGGCCCAAGAGGGGCGATCGACAAGATCACAGGCGACCTCTCTCTGGTCAATTAGCCAGATTGCATAAGAGTCATGAGCGAGCCACCAGTCTGCCCAATCGTGGTAACGCAGGTACTCCTGTCGCCTGACGAGCGCTCGAACCTGCTGTCCGAGTGCTCTGGGCTGTCGGGTATGGCCGACTGGCTGGACGGACTGGAGCGACGCCCTGGTCTAGCGGAACTGGACGACCGGCTCTCGAACCTAGAGGTCAACCTGAACGCACTGAGGAATTGCATTGGCTATTCGGATGATGGGTACCAGAGGAACGTCATCAAGAAGAACGAGCACTACGAACTCGTGGCAATATGCTGGACGCCGGGGCAGGAGACGCCAATCCACGACCACGTCGGCAGCGATTGCGCGTTCCTGATCTTGACAGGGATCTCCGCAGAGACCATTTACCAAACGGATGACCAGGGGCTCGCTCACCCCGTTGCGACTAGGGAATACCACCCGGGAGAGGTCTGCGCGACCGAGGAGCCGGACATCCACAGGGTCTCGAACGAGACTAGCAGCGATCTGATCAACCTGCACGTCTACACGCCCCCTCTCAGCGGCTTCAACGTCTACGCGCCGGCCGAGTAGTAGGTCACCGCTCGCTCATCAACTGTCGGGCCTGTTCCGCCCACATCATCTTCCTGATTCTGCTCGGGGGGAACTCCAGAGCGTCGTTGACGACCTCTGCAGTGGCTGGGTCCATCCTAGAGAGCTGCTCCAAGGTAATTATTCCAAGCGCGTTCAACTTCTTCTGGCCAAACTCGTCTAGCCCCTCTATCTCAGTCAGGTCATCGGGCTCTTCGAACTCCGCCTCACCGATTACCTCCCAGTTGACCTGAGTGGCCCTGAGGCCGACCCTCTCGAGAATGAGCTCCTCCCTCTCGAGCAGGTTGGCCTTCAGCTTCAGGTTAGCCTCGTGGGCCTCTCGCTCCGCCATTTGGGCCTCGGTCTCCACGCCGACGAGCTCGTCACCGCTCCTCTTCATCTCACTTTGAATGCGTTCTATGTCCTCTTGGACCTCCTCGGCCTTGCGAGCGGCCTCGCTCTGGAACTTGTGACTATCTTCGATCTCCTTCTCGAGCTTCTTCTTCTGGGCCACGGCCTTGTCAGCCTCCGCCTTGACCTGAGATATCTCCTTCTGCGCCGCCTTGGTATCCTTGGCGAGGCTCTTGGCAGCGCTCATCTCTTCCTTCATCTGCGCCTTGACACCGGAGAGCGCTTCCTTGGTCTCGTCAGCCTCCGCCTTGGCATCTTCCAGAGCCTCCTTCTTCTCGGCCATCTCCTTCTCGAGTTTCGCCTCTGCCTTCGCACGCTTCTTCTGAAAATCCTCGAGTTGCTCTGCGGCAGTGTCCTTGGCCTTACCTGCTGCCTTGATCTGCTTCTCAGCGACCTTGCGCTCCATCTCGGCCTTCTTGAGCTCGCCCTCTGCCTTGGCTGCAGCCTTGGCCTCGTGAGCCAGGTCCTTGGTTACCGCCTTGGTCTCGGCCATTGCAGCCTTGGCCACTGCCTCGGCTTCTTTGGCAGCGGCCGCTTCCTCCTTCGCCTTCGCCTTCAGCTCGACCTCCTTTGCCCTAAGCTCGTCCGGTGACAACTTCGGGGAATCCTTGGCATCCTTGAGGGCCTTCTTAGCAGCCTTGGCTTGCTTCTCAGCGGCCTTTCTTCCTGCCTCGGCCTTCTTGGCCTCAATCTCGGCCTTCGCGACCGCCTTGGCCTCCTTTGCGGACTCCTTCTTAGCTTGGGCCTGGGCCTTAGCCGCACCCTTGGCCTCCGCCTTGGCCGCCTTAGCGGCTAGTGCGTCCTCAGCCGCCTTCGCCTTCGCCTTCGCCTTCGCCTCCTCGACTTTGGCCTTCGCCGCCGCCTTGGCCTCAGCGGGGTCTGCCTTCACTTCCTTCTTGGCGGGAGTCTTCTTTTTCTTAGGCGGGGCTTCCTCGGCCACCTCTTCCTTGGCGGGAGTCTTCTTTTTCTTGGGCGGGGCTTCCTCGGCCACCTCTTCAGGAGGCTCCTCTACCACTTCCGGCTCGGCCGCTTTCTTCTTCGGGGTGGCTTTCCCGTACTTCGACTGAAGCGCCTTGACCATCTTGCCGTAGTCGCCCTCGAACTTCTTTACGAGCTTCGGGATGTTGGCAATCTGCTTGGAGCGCTCAGGCTCCTCTAGGAACTCCTCGTATGTCGCCTTGGCCAACTTAGCAGCCTGCTCTGCGGTCGGTCCCTTCGCCACGGGCTATTGGAGTCAAACCATCACTTAAGGATTTGACCAAATCAACTGTTTTCCCTGAGAAGATCTTCTAGGCGGCTTAGTCCCATGTCAACATTATCCATCGGAGGACCGAAGGAGAATCTCACCCATTGGCGGAACGGGCTCTCGCCCCCCCTCTCGCCCCCGGGATTGACATCGAAGAACTCACCCGGGACGGTCATCACCTTCTTATCGAGAGCGGCCCAGAACATTCCCATGCCATCGTTAAGCGGCTCGGGCAGCTCCTCTACGCAGGCCCAGACGTAGAAGGTCGCGGCTCCCGGCAGGCAGCGCATCCCCATCTCGGTCAAGCGCTCCACCATCATGTTCCGCTTCATGACGAACATCTCGCGCAGCGCGCTGGTCTCTTGGTCAGCATAGCCCGGATCGAGAGCCTGCAGCGCCATCCTCTGGACGATTCTGCTGGGGCCGCCGTCGATCGCGCTGGCCGCCCTGCCGAGCGTTTCGATGACCCCGGGCGGTCCGAGCACCCATCCAAGACGCCAGCCGGGGTAGCGGAACGACTTCGTGAGCCCATCAATCACCAGGATTGGGTCCGTGTCCGGGTCCTCGACGTACTGGGCCGACGAGACCGGGCCGCTGCCAGGTCGGTCGCCCTCGTAGATGAAGTGGGAGTAGAACTCGTCCATGATTAGGGTGCAATCCTCCCTGCGAGCCGTCTCGCAGTAGGAGGCCAACTCATCGCTCTGGATCACGTGGCCCGTTGGGTTGCAGGGGTTGGAGACTAGGTAGCAGTCGAGGCCCTTGGCGGCCTCGGCGAACTCGTCGGGTGGAATGGAGAAGTTGCTTTCCTCGACCGTCGGGATCAGCATTGGCTCAAGTCTGTAAGCGGCGTAGTCCATCATGTCCTGGTAGGCTGTGTAGTCCGGCACTTGGTACCCCATCCTGCCTTGGACTGCACCGAAGACTCGGCTCAGCATCAGGCGCCCTCCCTGAGCGATGCCGACGTTGGAGGCCTCGTACGGCTTCTTGCCCCGGCGGTAGATTCGGTTGTAGTGGTCGGCGACCGCCTGGCGCATCTCGTCGGTGCCGTTGATCGGCCCGTAAGCCTGGTCCTCGGGCTCTATCACGACCGAGCGCAGGCGCTCGGGCGCCCCTTCCATCTCGCCGATCTCGGGCTGCCCCTGTCCCAGGTTGCACCAGTCCGGGTTGCCGTTCCAGAAGCCACGCTTGTGAGCCTCGGCCACGACCCAGATCACCCCCATGTAGGGGACCTCGCGGAACGCCCCCCCACTCCCCATGCAACCGCGTGACGCTACGGACAAATTAGTTTGACCATTCCCTCCATGCGAATCCCCACTGGGATTTACGAACAACCGTTAATACTCCCAGCGAGCGTCAGGCCCCATGGGCGCACGAGACGGACGCCACAGCGCCCTGCCAATCGCCCTCGTCATCCTGCTTCTTGGCATGTCAGCGTCATCGACGCTCTACTCTGATGATAGGGCCGAACTGGCCGAAGAGGACAGCCCCCTCAATACCCATTCGGGCCTGAACTTCCCTGGCTCAACCCATGGATCCATATACTCTCTGACTGCAATCGGAGCAGGATACAACTACACCTGCGTGGTGATGGACACCAATGGGATGAAGTGCTGGGGTAAGGGAGGGACGGGATACCTCGGAAACGGGGCTTCTTACACCGTACATGAGCCTGTAGCCGTCAATATGCCAACTTATCCACCGGACGCTGTGGAGATGAGTGGCGGCGACGGCCATCACAGTTGCATGATAGTGTCAAACGGCTCCTTCTACTGCTGGGGGGAGGACTTCAACGGCCAGATCGGGCACGGCCATTACTCCTGTGGCGGGTGGTGCAATAGCCCCCACGGGCCAAGCACATTGGGAGGGAAGGCCGCACTCACTATTGTCACCGGTATCCACCACACTTGCGCCATAGCGGTCGACGAGACCCTCTACTGCTGGGGGAGGGACGACTTCGGACAAGTGGGCGATGGCTTTCCTACTGGAGGTCATCACACCCCAACCCACATCGAACTCCCTCCCGGACGGACCGCCGTAGCGGTCAACGCTGCCGTAGACTCGTCCTGCGTAATCCTCGACAACGGTAGCGGAATGTGCTGGGGTCAGAACACGAACGGCCACCTCGGTATTGGGACTAACGACAGCGTGGACGTCCCCAGGGTTATTTCGGTACTCCCCGAGAACCGCTCGTTGGTTGCACTCGATATTGGAGGCATGCACACCTGTGGCATCCTCGACGACGGATTGGTGTATTGCTGGGGGGACAATAGTCACGGGCAATTCGGTGACGGCACCAACAACAACTCGCTTTCCCCAAGGGCCGCGTCTCTGCCCCCGGGGAGGACGGCGATCTCAATAGATGCGGGCACCTTCCACACCTGCGCGATTCTCGATGACAGCAGCGCTTACTGCTGGGGGATAAACACCTACGGGCAGCTCGGTGACGGCACCACTAACAACAGTTCAACCCCCGTCAGCGTCCAGATGCCATCTGGACTCGGGGTAGCCGAGATAACGACAGGCAACAAGCACTCCTGCGCGGTGGCGACCAACG
>JAYZFV010000016.1:0-21765 GCA_036336595.1 Thermoplasmatota archaeon
AGTCCCCCCACCATTCAGACCGCGCTTAGCTCAGATGGCTAGAGCACCTGACTGTAGACTGGAAGCACATTGGTTGTAGGCAGCCATCAGGGGGTCCCCGGTTCAAGTCCGGGAGCGCGGACCACTATGACTTCAGCGAGGCGAGGGGGATCTGGATTTCCGGGACTTCAAAGGCGAAGCTGTGCCGACTGGTCTTAGGTGGGAAGACCCCCTCGGACAGACCCATTTCGATTACCTCTTGCTTGGTGATGGAATCCTTTCCGCAGCCAGGCCAGACGTCCACGATAATCGAGGTGTCCCCCAGATAGTCGACACTCACCACTGGTACCTTGTCTAGTTCTAGCACCCTTGCAGCGGTCCATTTGTGGTGACCGTCGAGAATCACCATGGTCGTTGCATCGACGATGATGGGCTTGTAGAATCCCATTTTCAGAATCTTCTTTATCCTCTCGTCCAGGTTAGTCGGAATAATCTCTTCGTGACCCCGCAGCGAGCCGCGCTCAACGAGGTCGATATCGACGTGCTGCTCAATCACCGCATCCGCATATGCAAGCAGGCTCATAAAGGCGATTAAGGTCGGCGGGCCGCTAGAGGTGAGCCCATGGGTCTGCATCAACACATTCGCAATGTCTGGAAGCAACCGAAGGCGAACCTTCCTCCTCGATACCGCGGTGCTAGGATGGCGGGCTGGCGCAAGGAACCAGTGTTCCAGCGCATCGAGCGACCGACACGGTTGGATGCCGCCCGTAGTGTCGGCTACAAGGCCAAGCAGGGTATCGTCCTAGTTCGCACTAGAGTGCGTCGCGGTGGTCTGCGCAAGGGCAAGGTCCACATGAAGAGGAAGCCATCCAAGGCGGGCGTCAAGAAGATCACGATGGCCAAGTCAATTCAGAGAATAGCCGAGGAGCGAACCAACAGGCGCTACCCAAACCTCGAGGTCCTCAACTCGTACTGGGTTGGAGAGGACGGAAAGAACAAGTTCTACGAGATCGTCCTCATTGACCCTTCTCACCCAGCAATCAAGTCCGACAAGGACTTGGGCTGGGTGGCGGAAGGCACTAGCCACCGCGGTCGGGCCCACAGAGGCAAGACGAGTGCCGGAAAGAGAGGGCGGGGACTGCACAACAAGGGCAAGGGTGCGGAGAAGCTCCGACCGAGCCTCAAGGCGAACAAGAACCGGGGCAAGTGAGCCCGCTCCGGCCGTCAGATTGATGCGCGATGCTGAGAGGCATCCACCGATGGCAGACCGTCACGCCTCCGACATAAGGGGGCTACCCGTGATAATCCCCGATGGCAGGCTGCTCGGTACGGTGCACGACACTGTGATCGACGTCAACGAGTGGTCGTGCACGCACATTTTCGTCTCGGACCCCCCAGAAGGCCTCGTGGAAGGGCGGACTCATGTGGCAATTCCATGGAATTGGGTGCGCTCTGTCGGCGACGTGGTCGTCCTGCGTTGGTTCCCACCAACCCCAATCCCTCGAAACCTCTGATTCGCTTGGCTGGCACAATCAGGAACCGAACGCGACTGCGATACCGTTCATAAGGCAAGGGTGAACGGTCGCTCGATGCGATGCGCATTCGTCGTGGTTCTTGGAATCATTGTCCTGAGCTCATTGGCTCCGTCTGTAAACGCCAGTACGAAGGCCGTCATCTCGTGCGCCAACTCTGACCTCGCCTCGCTTCCTGACAACTGGAGCATGGCAGACCAGACTTGCGTCAGGGTCGATCTCGGAATTCATGAGCCCGGCACAACCTTGTTCTTTGACGTGTCGACGAATCAGGAGATAGACGTCCTGATGTTCTCAGCGAACAGCGTTTCAGTGTACCAGAACGAACAGTCATACCGCTCGGCTTCCGTTTGGCAGAGCGAATCGGTATTCGAGTCATTCAGCGGCTCGGGTGAATGGCATTGGACAGTTCCCAGCGATAGAGACGAGACGAGATGGTATCTGGTTCTGGACAACCGCGAACATCCCCAAGACGATGGAGAGGGAGCACAAGGCGGCCAATCAGCGGAAGTCTCCCTCGATGGCGGGACGATTATCCCCCAGCAGTACACCCTCTCGGACTCAATCCACCGGGTAGGGGTGGGTGGCTACGTGATAGCGCACGGCCCGTTCTCCGTGGACGACGGGACATTCGTTGAGATTCATGCGAGGACGATGGAGGGATACCCAGACATCTACGTGATGACCGAATCTGCCTACTCAATTTACTCCCCCAGCGTCAACTGGTCCGCTGCCTCGAGGATAGTTTCCGCTGATATGCTCCTCGTGACCAACGAGAGGTACCTCCCGTGGGAGGCCACCGATACAAATGGCGAGGATATCTATGTCATTGTGGACAATCGTCCAGGACCGGGTGGAGGAGGCGCGGGAACTTCACCTGCTGGTGTGACGGTGACAATCACCCTCACCCCCGTACTCGACCCAACGATCTCCAGTGAGCCCTCGTTGGATTCGGTTGACGTTGGTGCAACCATAACCCTCTCAGCACTGGATACTCCGAACAAGTCAAACCAAATCCCAGAATCTGGATTCTCATGGGACATCGACGGGGATGGTTTAGCAGATGCTACAGGGCCGACAACTTCCCATTCATGGGACAGCCCAGGAAACTATACCATCAGGCTCTCCGTGATGTCGGTGGACTCCAGAAGCGCTAGTTCTACCAGAGTAATTCAGGTTCAGGACATCTCCGACCCAATTGTGACGATTGGAGCAGGCGGACAGATCCTCAAGGGATTCGGCGAGAACATCGTCCTAAGTGGCACGTTCACTGATAATTGGGGCGTCGATAGTCTTGACTGGCTACTCGACGGCGTGGTAATCGAATCGAACTACAACGTCACTGAACCCAGCTCGACCCTGAGTTTCGACATCTCCACAGATTACGCCGCAGGTGATCACGTCATCTCCCTGCGTGTGAACGACAGGGCCGGCAGGAGCTCGCAGGACGACGTTACCATCACCATCATCGACGTTACCCCCCCGTCCCTCGGTACATTCCAAGAGGAGTTGGGGGTCAACGTCGGAGTTCCAACAGAGTTTCATCTAATTGCTGAGGACTCGGAGTCTGATAGGCTGGAGTACACGTGGACCTTTGAACAGGGAACAGCTAATGAGGTACAATTGAGCGGCCCCCAAGTCATCCACATCTTCGAGTCAGTAGGCCCGCAATACGTCGTCTGCCAAGTGGAGAACGAAGCAGGACTGGTGTCCGTGGCCGAGATGCTGGTCATTGTCGAGAGCGAGGGGGATGGCCAGGGAGGGCTGAGTTTGCCCTCGATCGCTCTAATCGCAGTCATGGTACTCCTGCTTCTGTCCCTTGTCGGTTTCGTGGCATTCAACCTAGCAGTCAAGCGTAGGATTTCTAACTTCTCTGAAGACGAGGAGCAGGATGATCCTGGCCCAGCATCACCTTTGAAGGAGGTCCAGGTCGCAATGTGGGGGAGTCCCGATGAGCCCCTCTCTCAACCCCCGTCCCGGCAGACGATGGGCACGGAATCCCCGGTCGACATGGATATGGCAGATCAGGTCCCAGCCCAATACCCCCCCGAGCGAGCGGGCTTGACGCCGACCGAGGACGATGTGCTTACTGGTCTTACCGAGGATCCAGAAGATTCCGAGTCTGAGACCATTGTCGACAGGAAGGTCAGGAGGATGTGTTCGTCATGCAGTCGCCCGTTTGACCTAGAGCTCCCCGAAGGCATCGACTCTGCCTACACTAACTGTCCCTACTGTGGTTCCGAGGAGTTCGTGAGCCTTGGATGACCGCGATTCGGTACGCTGCCCAAACCCCGATAGTACCGAGTACGGGCAGGGCAATACCATATAGCGCACCTCTAGGAGGTGCGACTTGGACATGAGCGATGTTGAAGGCGACTCTCGGGTACCTCGTGGACCCGCCCACCTCACCCTATTACTGACCGCCCTGCTAGTGCTTACCCTGTTATCCCCGCTCTCCAGCGTCAATGGCGAGGTTAGGATAGAATCACAGGACTTCGAGGTCCTGGAAGAACTGACTGACATGCTCTCTGAGCGACAGGAGATCATGGATTCGAACTCGGTCTCTACCCTCGCTCAACCGAGAATCGATGCTGTTCGTGAAGCCGTGGGACCGTCCGACTCCTCTGACCCCCTATCCTTGGTCGGTTCAGCGGTTGTGGGGGCTACGATGCTCGAGACCTCTCCCCCAACTCCCATACACCCAGCACCGTACGAATTGTTGATTGATTCCAGTAGCAGGCCCCCCGGCTTCGTTGACAACATATGGCAGACGCTGCTCAATATCACGGACTACGTGATCTGGACACAGCTTACTAACAGCAGCGGCAACGTCACCGAACAAGTAGAGGTGGTAACCTTCAGTGCATCCCTACTTTCCTTGTTCAACCTGCAAACGGAGCCGCTACTCCACGCAATCGATATCGATGGTGACGGTGACGACGACATCCAGGTCGGTCTGAAGATTTCGTGGGAGTTTGTTGGTGGCTGGGGAATCGTGGGCGACACGCTTTGGATCGAACCGGGCATTGTGTTCTCGGTACAGGTTCTGGAGGACAGTCGGAACGACCCAGACTGGGATGACCTTGATTCGCTGCAGGTCTCAATCATCAAGGCCATGTCGTACTCGGGTTCGGATTCAATCCTGGCTCTTGGGGATGGTGAAAGCTACATCTGGGTGATCGACTCGAGATTTACCACGGCACCGTACGACTTTGAGTTCGAAGTCGGAATCGAGCGTTTCTACTTTGACACCTCATCCGCAGGTTTCGATTTGATAACCATTCTGACTTTGGGCATTTTCGATACCGGAACGGAGGATATCATTGAGTCTGGCATCGCGTTCGCGGCAATATCGTCACCATATGCCCTGAGATTGGAAAACTCCGGCCAGTCCGACTGCCCGAATCGCTACAACTCTTCCGAGCTCCATTCCAGACCTTCGATCGAGATATCATGCGGTGTGTCTGCAGGATTCGGCTACCTGCACTTTTCACCACCTAACGAGAATGGGGACAGGGAAATCTGGGAACTTGCCTACCTAGAGGCCAGGCTCCATCCACACCTCGATTCGGTCGTAATCCCCAACTCGGCCGAGGTCGTCATCCGAACCGACAGCGTGCTCCCTACCTCGACGGGCATGGAGGGCGAGCGCAGCCTCACCACAATCGAGTACTGGGCTGATGAGAGAGCTGACCTGCACATCCACTTCCATGAGAACAGATCGAACCTACCCCCATCTGAGTCAGACGGGAACTTTGGCAACGTCACCGACTCAAAGGGTTGGTTCAGAGGCATGCCGGCAGGCTCGTTGTCCGATAACGAGATCAGTAGGATCTTCAGGATGCTCGGCTCAGCAGACAGCCCCGAGCTGCCCGGGGGTCTACCTGAGAAGCTCGGTCTGATCATCGGCATCAAGAACTTCACGAGGGACACTAGTCAGAACGTCGACGACCCCACCCTGCCCATCAATCCAGCATACCCTCCCAATAGCCTTGTCGTATTGCGCACAGAGCAGCCTCTAGAGTCAGTGGATTACACGTCTTGGTTTACCAGGGGTGGAGTGGAGGAGGACCACAGGAGAATAAAAATCACTGCTAGTTCCATACCGACTGCAATTGCCGTGTTCGGCTCATTCGGCCTAGGGGGCTCAGGAGACCCCGACACCTCACTCGATTCTGCTGAAAACCTCGATTTCTTTTCCAAGATCATGGACTCAGTCATACTCAATATAGTCGATTTGTTCCTCGACGTTGGAAACGTGCTCAATGAAATCCCCTCTTCTATGGTCGAGGTGATCGGTGGAGGAGTGGGTGGTGGAGACGGACTTGACGGCAGGTCCTTCCACCTCTTGCTCACAGACAACTGGAGAGAAAGCAGGTCCCTTTATCCCATCCAATCGTTAAGTATGCAGATAGGGTCCTCCAAACACCCAATTGTACCGGGAGATCATGTTATTCTTGCCAAAGATCGCGGTCTGAACACAATACAAACCGACCACGGTCCCGTAGACCCATTGGTACCAGTCGCCGCTAGCATCCGACTGAGTAACCTCCAAGCCTTCTCCTTTGTAGATTCAGACAACTCTGATGAGCAATCAATCAGTCTTGACACCCGGTCTAACGAGTCTCTGTCTGTAACCTTCATCAATCACGACACCGGTCAAATTAACGGATCGTCCCACCAATCGATCATGCTATCAGACCTCCCTGACAACATCTCAGTCAGAATCACCCCAAATGGGATGGAGTATAGCGCTTCTACCCCTATCGACTCGATAGTATACACCGGAATGGATGGGAAGCAAAGTCAAGCAGCGAGAATCTCGGGATTCCCAGCTGCGTTCACAACCACCTCAGGGAGTGCATTCTCCTGGTCTGCCCCGTCTGAAATCACTGAGATTGAGGTCCAGTTGAGCAATTCATCATCACCACTGTCGATGTCCGGAGACCACTTCCTATTCCATCACGACCCCTCTACCGACGCCTCCACCCTCTCTTCGAGGATCTCCGGTCTAAGTGAAGTCGGCTGGATTCCGCCCCAGGTAGAGGGAGCCCCCGGCTCAGCCGGTATGGGTAGTGCCTATGCGACCTTCGGGACCTCGAACCCGTTTATGATAAACGTTGGAAACGCTCCTACCAGCGAAAGGTCGCCCCTAACGGTCCTCGCTGAGATCGATCCTCTGCCGTCGACGGTGTCACTGCAGATTCCCACGGGCTCACAGTCTGGGCCATCATTGGTAATCCCGCAGTTGAATTCCTCGAGCGGCCTGTCGGGAATAGCCTTCTTCATCGGCGGCTTTGCTGATCTAGGACGTTCGGTCAACAGCGTTCTCGCAGGCATAACCACTGACATATCGACCGGATCAATATCGGGGGAGGACGGATTCTCCTTCGGACTCGGAATGGAGGCTGACACCGAGTTCGACCTAGTAGTGGATTCTTCGATGGGGGAGAATGCAGTTGAAGGCCCAGACTGGGTTCATGGGATGTCCCTTAACTCCGCTCCTTCGGGAATAGCAGATGGATTCCACTTCAGGACTTGGATACCCAATCTACCAACCACCATTGACATGTCCATCTCGAGAACGACTACGACTGATGGCCAGAGCTGGGCTGTCAGCCTCGGCCTTGATGGCTGGAAACCGCAGCACTCTGAGTTCATCTTTGTTTTCAAGGACATCAACGGGCAGGACCTCTTCGTCACTCTCGAAGGCCTCGAGCCAGGCGTTTCGACCTCGCTCTTGCTCGACTCGGTCTTCAACATCGACACAGTGGGGGGAATCACCGAGATTTCCACTTCTACGTTATACAGGATGTCCACCAGACTCGATTGGTTCCACGCCCTGCTCATTGACAGGGAGGCGGGAAGTCGGACCGAGCTGATGGTCCAGGACCTCCCGGAGTCAGTCGAGATCCAAGCCAGCTTAGGCACGGCGCTCTCGATCGACATGACAGTTCCGGAGCAGTACAGGACCGACGGCTTCGGCGTTGGCTCGATCATGCTCCAGCAGATGCAGTGGATGGATGGATCATGGTGGCCGGCGACCATGTTCCTGACCGAAGTTCCGGGTTCAATGAATCTGACCACCGAACCGGACTTGAACTTCGACATCACCCAAAACATAGCCTTCCAAGGAATGCCAATCCTCGACTTCTCTGCCTCTCGTGAGGGCATGTCGTTGTACATAGAGGCGCTCGGCAGGGCTATCAACAGCAGGGGCGACATCGTTCTGCTGGCCGAGGGCATGTCGGACAGGCTGGCCATCAAGCCCACTACATCGTATGGCCTGAACATCAGGTCGGGGGGAGAGGGTGTCGACAGGTTGTACATGCGCGTAACGAACGTCCCAACCATGCCACCGGTCGTTCTCGAAGAGATGGAGGCCCTAGGGGAGAATCTGAAGAGCGCGACTATTCATGTCAGGGAGATTATTGGGGCCTACAGCATCATAGAGATAGAGGAGGTTCAGGGCGGGCGAATCATCGTGTCTGCGAGGGCTTCTGCGACTATCGACAACAGGGACTTCGACCTCAGAGGCGTCTTGCTCGATGCGCAGACTACGGGTGGAGTGCCCTCTGGTACGACCCTCGGTGTAAACGGCCTGGCATCCGACCTATCTCTGCTCAACATGGTTCCCGGTATCTCTGGAACCACTAGTCACATCATGGCTCCAGAGCCTCTTTCTTCCAGCATACTCACTTTGGTTGCGACGTTATGGGGTGATGGATGATGGGCCTGTTGGAAAAGGTGGGTGCCCAAACTGGCGAGGACCAGGACTCCGAGGCTGCCCACGTCATTCTAGAGAAGATCGGGGAACGCGCCGCCGCGGTCATCACCCCAACTCGGGTGGTCTTCGCCTCAATCACCGCTTTCCTGCTTCTCTCAGCCTCTTTGTTCATCCTAATCTGGGTCGTACCCTATGACAATGTCGATGTGGATGTCGCCTACATGCAGGCAGGTTCCGGCCATGTCGTACTCGCTGAATTGGACAACAAGGGCAGCAGGGCCCTAGAAGATATCACCCTGACAATGAGGTTCCTCGATGCAGACGGGATTGAAAAGGGGCGTTCGGACTTCGCCATAGACGAGCTAGCCGCCCACACCTCCATCGCTGGAGACGATCTGGAGATGATTGTCGCAGGCCAATCGGTATGGGAGCACTACACGATCGAGATCATCCTGAACTACCAATACTACGGTGGCGATGGTTCGGAGAGGTGGACTCACGAGGTTGGCGATTGGACTAGGGAGGTGTTCGTGGACGAGGCTCCGTTCAGGCTCTTCTAGTCCAGCCAACCAATCGATCACGCGGCAGGATTGCCGTGGAACCCATAGCCTCAAATTGAATCTGAATAGGGGAGTAATCAGATGAAAACGCCAGTCTCGGTGCTCATCCTAGCCTTGCTGCTCTCCTCTTACGCCCCGATAGCAAGCGATGACGCGGACATCGCCTCAGACGTAGCAAGCCCCCTTGAACCACAGATCACTAGAATCGAGATCTCCCCGGATCCCAACAGCATCAGGAACCTCGGTGCCCCAACGATACTGTCAGGTTCCGAGGCCTCAAGGCCAATCCGAGCCGATTCTTCAATCGGGGTCTACACCGATTCGGGCCTCTTTCTGAGCAACGAACTTCCAGATCGGCTCAAGGCTCCTCGACCAGACCTCATAATCGTCCTCATTGAC
This sequence comes from Thermoplasmatota archaeon, assembly GCA_036336595.1. Lineage (GTDB taxonomy): Archaea > Thermoplasmatota > Poseidoniia > Poseidoniales > Thalassarchaeaceae > UBA36. The sequence goes on from JAYZFV010000016.1 coordinate 9,198, forward strand.
TCTGAGGTCGGTCTATGGGATGCTCGTACTGAGATTTCCGACTCGGCCGACGTGGCGATTCGATCGACGATTCCGCCCTCTGGCTTCCTCGTGCAGGGAACTGGGACGGAGCTAGAGGTCGTAAGCGACCTGCCCATCGTCACTTCGAGCCACGAGGTCCCAGTCGCACTGCTTCTCCACAGCCTGCTATGGGACCGCGCCCCCGATGCTTCCACAGAGGTCGAATTGCTAGGTTGGAAGGACGCGGAACTCAACCGACTAGACACCCCTGGACTCGGACTGGGGGGGTCATTGAACGACTTGGCCCTCTTATCCTTGGAAGAGCCTTGGTCCCCGGGGATCGGCATCCACTTCGGGTTGCTGTCGACATCCGAAGCCATAGGCATCGCCTTGCATCCGCAAACCGCGTTCCTCGCCCCTACTCCAACTCTCTCCACATTCAACGACTACGCCCGCTCCCACATGGGCGTCGACGTAGCGGAAACGACATTTGTCACGGGACTGAACGGCAGCGGCCAGAGGATTGCTGTGGCGGACACCGGCATCGACCATGACCATGGGGACTTCGGCACCAGGATCGTGCAGCGAGTCGACGTCTCGGGCGATGGTACGACAGCCGATACGAACGATGGACATGGTACTCACGTGTCCTGCACGGTCCTTGGCTCAGGCTTCCGAACCAGCACCTACGAGGGTGTGGCTCCAGAGGCAGAGCTCTACATGCAGGCCATGGAGGACGATGATACGGGAACTTTGGCTGGACCTGGGGTCTACACGCTGCTGGGCACCGCCTACAACTCTGGTGGGGCTAGGCTTCACACAAACAGCTGGGGGAGCTTAGGCTCCGGTGGTGATTACACCACCCAAGCCGAGGATGCCGACGATCGCACTTCTACTTGGGACCAGTACTGGGCCTATCAGGGGATGACGGTTCTGTTCGCGGCGGGCAACGAGAGGGATGACGGCATCTCACCGCCTGGAACAGCGAAGAACGTGATCACCGTGGGTGCCCACGTCAACAGGTATGACTCGCCTGAGGAGATGTACTACTGGAGCAGCAGGGGCCCCACAGATGATGGGAGGGTCAAACCGGATCTAGTTGCCCCTGGGGACTATGTGAGATCCTGCAGGGCACAGGAGGCCGAGGATGCGCCCAACAACCTCAACAACCAGTGGTACGTGGAATACAGCGGAACTTCGATGTCAACGCCGGCTGCTGCCGGGGCTTCGGTAATTGTCAGGGAGTACCTAATGGAGGTTGCCGAGAGACCGGCTCCTCAGGGAGCTCTGGTGAAGGCTATGCTCATCCTCGGTGCCGTGGACATGGGCACCCGCGACATCCCCAACGGAGACGAAGGATGGGGGAGGCTGAACCTCGTCAACACCTTGGTTCCCGATGGTGACATTGGGACGTTTGTGGATGACAGATCACGTCTATCTAGCGGACAGCAGGCGCAGTACAACTTCGATGTCACCCGTGCTGGTGAGCCTCTGAAGGTGGTACTTGCATGGTCGGACTATCCGGGGTCGACTTGGTCCAACACCCAGTTGAGGAACGACCTGAACCTGGAGGTCACATCTCCAGACGGGCAGGTCACATACTTTGGCAATGACTTCAGCAACGGCAAGTCGACCACAGGAGGGGCCAAGGACAACAAAAACAACGTCGAGGTCGTCCTCATCGACTCCGCTGCTACAGGTGTCTGGAACGTCAAGGTCAAGGACTTCTCACATGGTGGAAGCAGGACCTACCAACCGTTTGCGATAGCGGTCAGGGGGGTCAACGTCAACGACCTGATCCCCGACCCCGCATTAATTCCCAGTTCGTTCGATATCTCCACGCCGATACCCCAAGTTGGAGAGGAGGCTCAGTTTTCGGTCTCCGTCGTCAACCAGGGCTCTGGCTCCTTCCCAGAAGTCCACGTCTCTGCTTATGTGAACAGCAATCACATCGGGACCAAGACCCTTGGGATGTCCCCTGGTGAGGCCGCTATTCTGGAATGGGACTGGACCCCTTCCTCCGCAGTCGAAACAGAGATCAGGATAGAGATTGACCCCAACGACCAGTTAGAGGAACTCTCCGAGGACAACAACATCCTAGTGAGAATCGTGCCTGTGAGCGCACCCGGGATTCAGGCCTCGTCCGAGTTGCCATGGAGGACGCTTGGCGATGCAACGGACACCACTACCACTTGGGCCATTGTGATGACCAACTTAGCTCTGTTCGAGACCAACGCCACCATCGACGCATCTGACCCGGTGAGGTCCAGGGACGAGGCCTCATTCGACTGGTTCAAGGCGTTTGACGCATACAACGTCAACCTGGGACCAGCGGAGTCAACTAACGTCAATCTCACACTGGTTCACCCAGCCTCTCCAGAACCCGGCACCTACGTGATAGTCGTTACCGCTACCGACGTGGAGTACGACATCGAAACGCAGCTGGAGATCTTCTTCGACGTTCCCGTGCTAGCCCAACCCGATGTCACGCTGCCCGGGGAGTCAATCACAGTGGACTCATTCGAGAACACCGACTTGGAGGTAGAAATAAGGAACCAAGGCAACGGTGCCCAGACCTACGATGTCGAACTGGTCTCCCCCGCCGGATGGGATCTCGGTTTCGACGACATCGGCTCGTTCCCAGGCTCCGCTGAGGGATCCACTGGAACGCTAAGCAAGGAAGCCTCGATTTCCGTGGGAATCAGTATCGAGCCTCCGGGAGTCTTGATTGACGCAGGTGCGACTTTCAACGCTCAGTTGGCCGTCAAATCAAGGGTCAGTTCTGAGACGTGGACATATGACTTACCCCTGGTCGTCGGTGTCTACGATTCCATCCTGTTCACACCGGCTTCCGGTGGAACCGAATCAGAGGTCGCCGCCGATGCCCTGCACGAGATAACCCTCCAGATAGCCAATCAGGGGAACCGTGAGTTGCTGCTGACACCGATAGACCGAGCGCTTCCTGGCGGATGGACGATTCCCGGTGGCTTAGACAACGTTTCCATACAGCGGGGCTCGTCAACTGAATGGTCCTTCTCGATTCAGGGCAACGGATTGGCCTCAGGCGGTCTGGTGGAGATTCGGTTCCTAACGGACGACGGCTTCTCCGTAGATTGGAACAGGATGCTCCAAGTTATCTCCAGCGCCGTTCCGACGATTTCCTTCTACGAGGTCTCATTCACCAACGGCTCATCGTCCGACACCCCACTGGGGTCTGGGGCCCATCCCGTCGGAGCCCCGGGCTTCGACATGGCGTGGAAGGTCACCAATGACGGCTCGTCGAACTGGCAGCCAGATGCGAGCATGGAGCTACCCGGTGAAGATTGGTCTTCCACCTGCTCAGTCAACCCCTCAAAGATCACTCCCGGTCAAACATCCATTGTGTGGTGCACCATAGTCATCCCAGTCTACGAGGAAGCGGGCTCCGAACCCGAGATCATCCTCGTCCTCTCGGACGGTGGAATCGAGTCAAGGCAAACCGTCTCCCTCCTGGTTGAGATCGTGAACGAGGTCACGTGGACGCTCCAGAACATGAACGAGGCTCACGAGGGGTACTCTACGACTCTGTACTTCGAGTTGCATAACACCGGCAACTCCGTAGTCTCAAATCGGCTTGTTACCGAAGGGCCCACTGGTTGGAACATTAGGATTCTAGATGGCATTCTAGTCACATTGCAGCCGGGAGAGACGAGATCGGTGCAGATCTCCTTCGTCCCAAATTCGGGATCTGATGGGGAGGTGGTGTTGATGCTCGCAGATGCCGAGCACGTTTCCGGCCATAGCATCAGCTTGCAAATCGACGTAATTCCGGATGACTCGGACGATGGGATGCCGATTTGGGTCTTCGGACTCGCAATCCTCCTCATTGTGTCTCTCGCCGGCGCCGCAGCCCTGCTCTACCAGAAGTCTGGTGGCAACCTCAAAGCCCTACTGGATCGGATGCCTTCAGTCGGAAAGCAGAGGGAGTCGACTGAGCATGATGCATACTCCACAGGTGAAGACGATGAATGGTGGGATTCCGAGCAGGAAGCCGAGCCAGAGGCCGAGCAGAGTGATCCGAACTTGGAGCGCTTCTCGGAGTACCCTGGCTGGCTGTGGGACCCGGACAAACAGGAATGGGTGCCAGACCCCGATCACAAGGGAGAGTGAACTCGACCTAACCAAAGACCTTGCAACACCCATCAGAACCGCGATAACTGGCGCACGCAGTGCCCGAAGCCCTTAGAGGGGCGATTGAGTCGGTCATTTGATGAGAAGGCCTGGTTCAGCGACCGTTTTCACCGCTCTCCTGCTCGTTTCACTGCTCGCGCCTACGGTGCTAGCTGCGGCTTCCCTTGTCTTGACGGCGGACTCCTTGGCCAAGGAGGCCACAACGGACGACCCGGCCGAGTACACCATCACAATCACCAACGATGGCGATGAGGACCTGACTGTAACCATGAGCACTTCGCAGGAATCGGACTGCAACGGCTTCACCTCGTCAATCGAGAACGGAGGGACCCCCTTCTCCCTGAACGAAGGCGATTCGGAGGACAGGACGCTAACGGTTAGCGTCAACGACCAAGCATCCGGAGAATGCGAGACTACGGTGACTGCTACTGGAGTTGCAGGAATAGAAACTGCCAACGAGGATATCAAGGTGACTACGTCCGCCGAAGGCGGTGGCCAGTACTCCGTCACGCTCACTTATTCCAATCCCAGCAATGGCATCATCAACTACGACGGAGAGGATGACGAGGCCGAATGGATAGTCGACGTCGAGAACACCGGTGAGGCCGATGGCGATCAGACTATTCAGCTCAGCATGACCTCATCCAGTGACTGTGACTCGGACGGCCTCGATGCCAGTGTAGACCCGCAGCAAATGTCCCTGAGCGAGGGTGAGTCGGAGGAAGCCACCGTGACGGTGAATCTGCCCGATGGAAGCTCCACCGATTCCGGAGAACACTGCTTCATCATAGAGGCGACCATGACTAGTGACCCAAACACGCTTGACCAGGCCAACGACAGCCTCCCACTGACCCTTAAGATCCCCGAGGTGAAGACCTGCGACTCCTCGTTGCAAACCTCCTCTCACACGTTGGACCCTGGAGAATCGGCAACCAATTCCTTCTCTTTGGTGAACACTGGAAACACGGCTTGGACAGTAAGCGCGTACGCGATGGCCGAGGGATACGACATCAGCGATTGGGTGGATTTCGACACCCCTACCAGCAGGCTGCTATCCGAGCCGGGCGGCTCTCAGGACTCGACCACCTTCGACTTCGTCATAACTCCCGACGACTCCGTCGAGCCCGGCACGATTGACGTCTACATCCAGGGCCGCGCCGGTAGCAACGTAGGATGCGAGACCATCCTCAGAGTGACTCTAGGGCAGGTCCGAGACGCCTCGCTCTCGCTCACCCAACCGACTCTGAGCAACGTCCACCCAGGCGCCACCGAGTCGACCTCAATCCAAGTCACGAACACCGGGAACGGCCAGGACACCTACGCACTAGGCGTCAAGGACCTCCCTCCGGGTTGGCAGGTGGACCTTTCGACTAATTCCGTTACCGTGGATGGCAGGCACTGCATGACATCGTCAAACTGCGACAGGGTTTACGTGCAAGCGCAAATAACCGTTCCAATCAGCGGTAAAGCAGGCGTCGAGTTCCCGATCACTTTCACAGTGAGCTCATCCGGCGTCACTCATGACGAGGTCTCCGTGGTAGTGACGGTCGCGCCTGTTCACAGCGGGAGTATGGAATTCCCCTCAGACTCCCAGACTGGCAGGTTCACGCAATGGGTTGCCTTTCCCATCGACCTAACCAACACCGGCAACATCCAGGACACGTTTGGACTAAGCTCCTGCGACCCGGATATCAACGACACCTGTGAGCAGACCAAGTGGTCAACCCGATTCAAAGACTCCGAGGGCAACAACGTCACGCTGTTAACCCTCGATTCCGAGCAGACCGAGCGCATCTACTTGGAAGTCCTGGTCTCGGACAACGTCGATAACAAGTCGGAGGAGTTCGAAGTCAGGATCGGTATCGTCGGAACGGAGGTTCTGATGATAGACAGGGTGGCTGTCACCGTCTCCATCTACAACTACAGCATGACCGTGGCTTTCGAGAACCCTGGTGACGACCCGAAATTGATGAACATGGCCCTACCACCAGGAGGTTCAACCACGCTGGCTTTCTGGATTTCTAACACCGGTGACGGAGGCGCCGATGACGTCGTGATTTCGGTTACAGGAATGGACTCGTCGGTTCTCCGGACCGTCAGCGTAGACGGTTCCGAGGTAGATGGGGATGTCAGGGTCACCGCGAATAACCAGGTCCTCGTCGAGATAGAGTTTGAAGTCCTAGAGGGGATAGAGAGCGGAACCTCGGGGGTCTTGAGGATAAGCGTCACTTCGAAGAAGAACACGGCCCAAATTCCTTCCTTCGTCGATGTCGCAGTGGACATCAGGACCATTCACGACCTTCGCTTCACACTGGAGTCCTCTGACGAGAAGGAGGCCCCTTATCCAGAGCACTCTGAGTTCATCCTCTTCGTCTCAAACCACGGCAATACGGTGGAGGACGTCGAAGTCCTATCCAGCGATTCGCTCAGGGGATGGACCGTCGACGTGATTGGCGACGAGTTCGAACTGGACCCGGGTGAAACCCGCCAGGTAAAGGTCAGGGTGACGCCCCCAAACGAGATGATCGCTGAGGACGACTACACCTTCACAATCACAGTCCAGCCGAAGGGCCTACCGGTCGCAGGACAACCCGTGGACCTGACGGTGAAGTCCACTTTGGGGGTCGGTGCAATCTCCGACGAGATGCAGGAGGCCCTGGCCATAGCGGTCATAGTGGTGGGTTCGCTCCTCGTGCTCTACTTGTTTGTCCGCTCCCGCTCCGAGAACCTCCTGATGGTCAAGTCCCTCAACGACGAGTACGATGACTGAGCCGAGTCCTAGACCCACCCTCGGATACGCTTATGTTCAGTTTTTTCGTGGCGGTCCATGTCGGTCCCTATGGGACCGAGGGTGATATGATGACCACAGTTACCGAGATGTACCTCCCCGTTGCCGTCATGACCCTCGTTGGCGTTGGATTCCCGGTAATCAGTTTCCTCGCAACCCGTTTTCTGAGACCAACTAAGAAGGGGTCCGACGGCACTAAGATGAGATCGATTCTTCTACCTGGGTACGAGACCGACCAGAGCCTGTACCTGCGTCGCGATAGCACATACGAGTGCGGCTCTGATCCCATGGGAGAAGCCGATATCAACTTCCACTTCCAGTACTACTGGTACGCAATCGTGTTCCTCGTCTTCGATATCGCGTTCATGTTCCTAGCCTTCGGCGGCGTCATGGCCATACAGAAGGGAGGAGGCGCGCTCAAGGACAGCGAGATCACCGGCGCGCTGCTGACGATGACTGTTTTCATTCTCCTGATGGGGCTGGGTGTCTGGCACGTCTTCCGCAAGCGGGGCAGGATATACATCTGAGGTGAAGCGATGGCAGACGATGGGCAAAACTACTCGGTCTTCAACAGCAGGATGCTGGTCGACACAGTGGGGGATGTCACCGAGGAGGCGATGAAGGCAAGCCGAATCAAGGACGTCATCGGCGTCCTCGCTGGCAGAGTATTCAACTGGAGTCAGAGGAAATCATTGTTTCCCCTACACTTGGGAATCAAGTGCTGCGCTCTTGAGATGGCAGCGGCTGGTGCTAGTAGGTTCGATGCCGAGCGCTTCGGCGTCTTCTTCCGCTCCAGCCCCCGACAGTGCGACGTTCTTCTGGTAAACGGACCGATAAGCAAGAAGTTCGCCGATCCCATAATCAGGCTCTGGGAGCAGATGCCCGAGCCCAAGTGGTGCATAGCCATGGGCGAATGCGCAATCTCCGGCGGCCCGTACTTCCAGTCCTACAACATCCTCGAGGGCGTCGATACCGTGATTCCCGTCGATGTCTACATCCCGGGCTGCCCGCCCCGTCCTGAGGCCCTGATCGACGGCTTCGACAAGCTCCGGCAGAAGATCATCCGCATCGGGGCTCTTCCCGATGACGGTAGACCAGACTCACAGAACCCGATTATCATTGGAGATGACTAGGAGGGGCAAGCGTGGGCAAAGTCGTCTCTACTGCGACACAGAGGTCGGCTGCCGAGGGCCTGGCTGCCGCTGTGTCCGAAATGGACGGCGTAGCGGCCGAGGTAATCGAGAGAAACAGCGGCACGAGCCCACGGAACGTGGTTTTTGTGAGCTGCGACCCCGGGCGATGGCGTGGCTTGGCCGAGAGCCTCAGGAATACCCACGGAGTGGACTATTGCTCAATGATCACGGGCATTCATTGGCCGGAGGGAGGTCCCGAGAAGAACTGGGAGGTCGTCTACCACTTCCTGCGAATGGCAGTATCGAACCCGCCCGTGATCGATGGCATGGTCGAACCCATCGTCATCGACCCCACGAAGGTCGGGGGCAACGGGGTGCCGCTGGAGATCGAGGTACGCGTCAACCTACCCGAGACCAGGGAGCCTTGCGTGGCATCGGTCCAGGACATGTGGGTCGGCGCCGATTGGAACGAGAAAGAGACCTGGGACTTGGTCGGCATCGACTTCGAGGGCCACATAGGAATGCGCAGGGTCCTTCAGCCGCACGAGACGCCGATAGGCTTCCACCCGCTTCAGAAGCAGCACAAGCTGCGATACCACGACTTCGAGGAGATGTACGACGATGCACAGGGCTTCATGCGCAAGCCGTCCGACGCTGGCAAGATCAAGTGAGGAGGTGTTAGATTGGCGGAGATGTGGATTTCAATGGGCCCCCAGCACCCCATGACTCACGGTCTGTGGACCCTCAAGGTCAAGGTCGATGGGGAGACCGTGATCGACACTGAGCCCGACCTCGGCTACATCCACCGAGGCGTCGAGAAGATAGGCGAGGCGCGAGACTTCACCCAGTTCACCACCTACTGCGACCGGCTGTGCTACGCCAGCGCCAACACCTGGTCGCACTCCTACATCTACGCGGTCGAGGACCTGCTGGAAGTCGAGGTTCCCGAACGCGCCGAATACATCCGACTCATCGCTGTGGAACTGCAGAGGATCGCATCTCACCTAATGTGGTTGGGCGCCTATGGCCCCGACACCGGCAACCTGTCCATCATGGTGTGGTGCCTACGCGAGCGAGAGATGATGATGGACCTGCTTCAGGAACTGGGCGGCTCGAGGATGCACTACAACTTCCCTAGGGTTGGGGGCGTCAAGCGCGACCTTCCACACGGCTTCGCCCAGCGGGCCAGGGCCAAGGTCAGCCTATTCCTAGATAGGATTCAGGAGTACGAGGCACTGTTCGACGAAAGCACCATCTTCCTCATCAGAACCCAAGGTGTGGGGCACGCCAAGCCCGAAGAAATGGTCAACCACGGAGTCTCCGGCCCGAACCTCCGCGCTGGAGGCGTGAATTACGACGTCCGTCGAGCCCACCCTTACTCGGTCTATAGCGAGCTAGACTGGGAGCCGCCAGTCGAGCGACCTTCGATCAAGGGGGCCGATTGCTACGACAGGTACAGGGTTCGGGTCGAGGAGATGCGCATCAGCGCCCTAATGGTCCTCGAGGCACTGGAGAAGATTCCCCGTGGTGCCGACACCTACCACGAACCCGGCGACCCCGCAATAATAGCGAAGGCGCCCAGTAGGGCACCCGAAGGCACCTCCGGCTTCCACCACTTCGAAGACAGCCGTGGCGAGTCGATGTTCTACCTTGCTGGGGGCGGCGAGGCTCGCGGCAAACAGCCGTACCGCGTCTCCATCCGCTCGCCTATGTTTCTGACTATCCCATATGCATCCAAGTGCATGGTCGGTTACAAGGTGGCGGACATCCCGGCCATCATGGGCTCGTTCGACCCGTGCATAGGAGAGACGGACAGGTGATATGATGCCGAGCAGCGACTGGCTGGACCTCAGGGGATGGGTTGAGAGGCTCGTTGGTTGGTCGATGGACGGATTGCACGACGCCCTGCCGTCCGGCGACATCGATCTGCAGGCTACCATCTCACTCCCGAAGGGGATATGGCCGCAAGACATCGTTATCGGCCCGATATTCGATCTCCAGAAGGAGTTCTCAGCCATGCAGCCCGGTTTGGAGGCGCTCTTCAACGCCACAATCGTCTGCACAATCGTGTTCACCACGCTCATGATCACCATGCTGCCGATTCCCTACATCGAGCGGAAGTTCATCGGACGCCTGATGGACAGGCTCGGTGCCACGACCACCCTCCGCAGCCTATGGGTCGGTGAGAGCGGCGTGACGGCCGGAGAGTGGTGGAACCAGCTTCCGTTCGGCATGGGCGCTCCCATAGGGTGGCTCAACAGGCTGCTCAACTCGATTTGGGGCAACGACCACCCTCTGGAGACGGTCTCCAGAGTCAACAACCGGAGCTACCACGGCTACTGGTTCCTGCTACCGGGATTCTTCCAGGCCTTCGCGGACTTCACGAAGTTCGCGGGCAAGGAGCACATCGTACCGAAGGACGCCGACAAGGTCGTCTTCGAGGTAGCTCCCGTGATCATCATCTCCACGACCGTTCTGGTGTTCGCCTTCATCCCCTTCGGCCCACATTTCTACATCGCCAGCCCCGAGCTCTCGGCGATTTTCATGCTGGCCGTCTTCGGAGTCGCCCCTCTAGGGGTATTCTTCGCCGGCTGGTCATCCAACAACAAGTACACCCTCATCGGAGGAATGCGCTCCGCGGCCCAACTCACCGCCTACGAGATCCCCCTGCTGATAACCGTGCTCGGCGTCTGTGTGCTCAGCGGCTCTTTCAACATCATCGAGATCGTGGACTTTCAGATCAGCGAGGGCGACATCTGGAACATATTCATGATGCCTCTGGGCGCTGCACTGTTCCTGATCACTATGATCGCGGAGGTCGAGCGCATCCCGTTCGACATGCCCGAGGCCGAGGCCGAGCTAGTCGAGGGATGGTGGACCGAGTACGGCGGCCTGCGATGGGGCTTCATGTTCATGGCCGAGTACATGCGATCGTTCGCAGCGTGCATCCTCTTCGCACTGTTCTTCCTAGGGGGCTGGGAGGCTCCATTCCAAGGCAGCCTGGAGTCGATGCCGTTAGTCGGCGGGATCCTGGAGACCCTATTCTCTATCATCCCGGGAATCGCGTGGGTGCTAGGGAAGGCCTGGCTGCTGTTCGCCGTCTTCGTCTGGATTCGAGCCTCCCTCCACCGGGTGCGCACAGACCAGATACTGGAGTTCGGATGGCGATGGCTCCTCCCCCTCTCGATAGCCAACCTCGCCCTCGCCATCTTCCTCAGGGTCTGGGTTTGGGACAGCGGCTGGGGCTCCGTCTGGATTTGGGACAGCGGCTGGGGCCTCTTCGCCCCGATCGCAATGATGCTGACGGGCGTGGCAGGCTTCGCAATACTCGTCTTTGACGAGGACAAGGAGGCGCTTGAGACCATGCGCCGCCCATACAGCACCTACATCCCCGGTCGGGCCCCGGCGAAGGCCTCACCCGGGATTCACAGTGACTCGGAGGCGCGATCATGAGCTACCACCCACACGGAACCCCCAGCTTCCGCAATCTCGTCGTGCGACCCATGTGGATTACCATGAAGACGGCGCTGCGAACCGTTCCTTTCCTGGGGAAGCTCAAGATACTGAAGAACGACTACCACGGTCAGCCTGCCTACATGGTAGACCCCGAGACCAGGAGGAGGGTCGGCGAGGAACACCCCAGCGCCTACCAGAAATTCTCTGCTGACCGCGAAACGAGCGCGATCATGCCCTTCGTGGAGCGGCCAGTCACGGTGATGTATCCCTACGAGAGGCTCGAGGACCTCGAGCCCTGGCTGTTCGTGCCCGGCAACTACAACGGCAGGATAGGCATCGTTTGGGAGACCTGCACCGCATGCAAGTTGTGCATCAGGATCTGCCCCAACGACTGCCTCCACATGACCTCCGAGTTACGAGTAAACGTCCTCGACACCGTTGACGACGACCACGAGTGGCACGGTTATGGTAGCGAGGTCGAGGTCGGGGGATACGCAGCCAAGCCGAAGGAGGACTTCGACGAGATCGCAGACGGCTTCGACCTCGTCAACAACCATGGCATCGCCCCGCAGCAGTACGACTTCGCCGAAGTCATTGACATCACTGGCGACATCGCTACCGTGCGCTGGTCAGACGGCTCCGGAGTCGCGGACGTCGATCTCGACTCGCTGAAGCCAGCGGAGCAGGACATCGTCTCGGGCCGCATTGATCTGGGCAGGTGCATGTTCTGCGGCCTCTGCATGGAAGCATGCCCGTTCGAGTCGTTCTTCATGACCAACGAGTACGACGGCATGTCGGGGTTCTCGAGAGAGGAACTATGGATGGACGCAGACAGGACCAGGGTGCTGCCTGCCGTCCACCAAGAGAGGGTGGACATGGAGCTTGCCAAGCGCGCGCAGAAAGAGAAGGACAGGCGGGCCAAGAAGGCGGCTAGAGCGGGGGTCTGATTCAGTGCTCATTGATTTCGAGACCGTCGTATTCGTTATCGTCGCGGGCTCGGTGATCGCGGGTGCGATTGGCT
>JAYZFV010000017.1:0-3995 GCA_036336595.1 Thermoplasmatota archaeon
CCATGCCCAATGCCGCTCAAAACCCCCTGTCGACGACCCCCAACCATTGTATTTCTGAGAACTACTGCCAAACTTGGCCCCGGGCTCATCGCTCCGAGCACGAAGACGGTGGCGAGCGCCGCCCAAGCCTCGGGGGTCACTCAAACACCGTCTCTAAGCGTCAGCGTACATCGACTCGATGACATCCGACCAGTTCTCACGTATCTGCTTCCTGCGAATCTTCAGAGTGGGGGTCAACTCGCCGTCGTCTACGCTTAGGTCCCGAGGCAGCACTGTGAACTTCTTGATCTGCTCTGGGTTACTGAACTTCTGGTTCAACTTGGCCACTGCCTCGCCGAGCTCGTTGTGCGTTGCACTTCCCACTGCAGTATACTCGGACAGGTCGTGACCCAACTCGGCCAACTTTGCGAGCTGCTCGGCCGGGTCCTTGGGGACCTCGGTGGCCCCGTCCAGCCCGTGGACGTCTCGCAGGATCGCTCCGACATCAAGCGTCAGCAGGGCGCTGCAGAACTTGCGGTTGTCGCCGATGAGCATGCACTGGGAGACCGTCGGGATACTCTTCATCGTCTCCTCGATAACCAGAGGTGCGATGTTTTTCCCAGCCGAAGAGACGTAAATCTCCTTGAGCCGGCCGGTGATGTAGACGTAACCATCCTTGTCGATGCGCCCCAAGTCGCCCGACTTGAGCCATCCGTCCTCAGTCATCGTCGCAGCGGTGGCCTCGGGGTCGCGGTAGTAGCCCGCCATGATGTGGCGCCCGTTGAACTGGATCTCGCCCTCCCCGTTCTCGTTGGGTTTATCGATTCTAAGGCCGGTTCCTTCGAGGGGTTTCCCAACGCTACCAATCCTGTTGTTGTTGTTGTAGTTGAGAGTCGCCCCAGCCGTCGTTTCCGTCATACCATACCCCTCGAATAGAGGTATGCCCAATTTATGGAAAAGGCTCAGGATGTCCGGGTTAATCGGTGCCGCTCCAGTGATGGCGTACTTCACATTGGACATTCCTATCTTCGCCTTCGCCTTCTTCTTGATGATACCGCCAAGCACGGGTATCTTGAGGAGCCCGAGCTTGCTACCAAGTGCGGCCATGAGGTTGGAGTAAACCTTCTCATAGATCCTAGGCACTCCTATGAACAGGTGGGGCTGAACCTCCTTGCAGTAGTCAATTGAGTGCAGGGGGTTATCCACCACCCTCATGTGTATTGCGTCACGGATCCAGATGTGGTTATCGGCGACTTGGCCGAACACGTGTGCGCAGGGTAGCCATGATACGTACCCGTCGCCTTGGTCGTAGCGAGTAATCTCGTGCACACACTCTATCTCGAAGTCGAAGTTGTCGTGGGTCAGTACCACTCCCTTCGGATTGCCAGTGGTGCCAGATGTGTAGATTAGTGCGGCGGTATCGGACGGCTTGATGCTCGCAATGCGGTCCAAAACCGCTGAGTCCGCCATCCCGGCCCCCTTCGACATGAAATCGGACCACGACATCGCCTTGGGGTGGTCGATCATACCAACTCCGTCCATCACCACTGCGACCTCGACCTTGTCTAGGTCATCTAGGACAGCGTGGAGCCTGTTGCTGCACATTTTGCTTGAATCACCGCCGTGCATTGGGTTGTGACCGACGAAGGCCACCTTGGAGTCGGAGTTGCCCACGACCCAGTTCACTTCCTCTGGAGAGCAGGTGTGATAGACGCCGACTGCGGCACCGTTGCACATGTTCGCAGCGGCGTATGCGGCGTACCACTCCATGCGGTTGTATGAGTAGATGCTCAGTTTGTCATCCATCTGGAAGCCTAGGGCGAGCAGCGACTTGGCAACTCTCATCGTGGTGCCGCAGAATTCTGACCAGGTCATACTGACCCAGTCCCCGGATCCGTCCTTCCAGGATATCGCGTTCTCATTGGCGTATTTCTCGGCATTCGAAATCAGGTACTCGGGCGTGGTCATTGCTGACATGCCTCATCACAGGACGTCTGCGGGCTTAACTGTTTACTAGCCCCAGAGGGGCTATTTTCTGGACGCTCAGGGCAGCACGGCTCTAACGTTGGAACGCCAATCTGCGCCGCCGTTGCGGTTGGCCAGTGGAGAGGCTGGGGATGGATGCCAGCAGCCTAGGACCTCGACCGAGTGCCCCCTCAGAGCATCCTTCGCGCGCGACTCGGCAAACTTGCCGACCCCGATCACCCGCTCGGCGTTGAGGACTGCCACAACCTCGCGCAGGTGCTCGTCGCAGCGCTCGAGCAGGGCCCGTGCGGTCGGTCCGGCGATTTTGTCTGGAGTGATGTTGTTAGCACGCGGGCCCGAGAATAGCATGAGAGGGCAGTGATTGACTAGGAAGACCCGGCTGGCGATGGCATCGGCATCGCCGTAGTGCTCCGCCAGTAGCCCCCACAGGCGAGTGCCCGAGACCTCCTCACGAGGGTACTCGAGACCGACTACGGGTCTCCGCGGGTCGACCGCCTCGGGCTGGCTCACAGGGATACCGGTGATTCCCAGCAGGTCTCGCACGACCGAGGTCGCACCGAAGGCCACCCCAGATTGCCCCATACCCAATGGACCCGGATTAATTCCGAGAACGATTGTCCGCGCACCACTGCTACCCATTCGTTTGAGGTACGCCTCGTGCACATCCCATGCGTAGTCCAGCGGATTGTAGCAGATATCCACGCTGCCCTCGGACACGAGTTTCCTGCCAATCGGACCGACATCGTCTCGAAGGCGCGCCGCAGCGTGGATGAGTTCAACGACCATCGTATCACTGCTTCACGTCTGCCACTGTCGCACCTGAAAGTGAAAGGAGTTCATCAGGAGAAATTGGAAAAACCGTCTGAGCAGTGCCACCGGCCCCCCACACCAAATCGTACTGCATCAGGTCCTCGTCCATTAGCACGGTACACGGCTTCATGTGACCAAACGGAGGCACTCCGCCGGGTGCGTAACCGGTGTTCTCGATGATGTACTCAGCACCGGTCATGCTCGGCTTATATCCTAGGAGCCGCTTGAGCTTACGCTTCCTTTCTACTCGATTCGCGCCCGAGGTGATGACGACCACAGCCCCGTCCTGACCGGCGAAGACAATCGACTTCGCGATGTGAGCGACATCGCAGCCGAGCTGGTCGGCCGCGTCTTGCGAGGTGCGGGTGCCCTCGGCGTACAGCCTAGCCTCTGGCTTGTAGTCCAGTTTCTCGCATTCCGACAGCCACTGCTCGTGTCCGTCCATGCTTCATCATGAGGGCCATCCGACTTCATCGTTAGGGAGTCCATTGAAGCGAAGAACCCCGTGGCAACGGCATGGAGTGGCTGTTGCAAGCCGGTACGGTGCGCAAGACTCTCCAAGCATCGATCGCACTCCAACTCGCAACGCTCGCCACAAGCTACGCGATCTGGGTCTACGAGGGTTGCGACCCGTTCATGCCTTGGATATCAGATACAGACACCAACCCGGTCTCAGGAGTGCCATTCACCTTCGGTTTCAGCGTCTCCGGACTTCTGATTATCGTCCTGTCTTGGCAGTATTACCGACTTAGGGCGGACTGGATAACATCGCACCCAGGCACGCCTCGTCTGGAGCTGCTGAACCTGGTTTCAACCCTCCTCGCTGCGCTCGCCGGGGCGTTCATCACCTGGATTGCCTTCACTCCATGGAGCGAGCAACTGGCTCTGCATCTAATCCAGGCCAAGGTAATATTCGGAGGATTGGGGCTCTGGGCTATACTGTCGACCGTGATGGCCAGCGACATGGCTTCCTTGGATTCGAGATTCGAAGTAGTACACAGGGCCCGAAGACTCAGGACAGCTATCATGATCGTATTCGCTTCCCTCTTGGGACTCAGTGTGTTGCAGTACACAGGAGTATCGTTTCTAGATCCAGTACACTTCGAGAGTTACCTTGAGATGGTCGGAGTCTGCACCGATCTCTCGATCCCTGCGATGTCCAGAGCCGCGCTGTTCGAGTGGGGGATGGTGATCAGCATGCTAGCCGTTGTGGAAACCGG